>JABDFX010000004.1 GCA_013286315.1 Bacteroidota bacterium
GGTTTTCTCCATCGGATCTTGTGGCAACCGCCCTGGGATCCTGCATGCTGACGATCATGGGACAAAAAGCGCGCGACCATAGAATTGACCTGAAGGGAACGCGGATCGAAATACAAAAAATAATGAAAGCTGAGCCCCGTAAAATGTCCGGCATCACTTTAACATTTCATTTACCAGACAATCTGCAGTTGAATGAAAAACAAATCATCATACTTCAGCGGGCAGCAGAAACCTGCCCGGTAATGTTAAGTATTCACCCTGAAATAGAAGTTGAAGTGAATTTTAACTGGCCAACAGCAGCAGAAAAATTTTCTAGCTATTAAGAGGTTTAACCGGCTGTAGTAAATATTTCCCTATTTCGCATTCCAGACATTTTCTCTGATCACAGAATTGCTTTTTTAATTCAGTCAGAGCCTGTGAGCCTGCCGCTTTTTTTACGGTTACGCCTATCCGTTTCCAGCTCTTCATGAGTTCGTTTTGTTCTGCCGGTATTTGTGCCAGCCAACTGACAGCCTTTTTCAAAATTGCCGCATCCGGAATCATTTTTCCGTATGTGTATAACATGGGAATAATGCTATTGATGATGATGTTATCACACATATCCCGCCCAAGTATTTTTTCCCTGAATATGGAAGCCTTGTCGAATACGTAGTGAGTATGCCAATAGTCATTTGCCCTGACCATAAGTTTTTTCCTTAACTGCGAAATGGATTCACATTCCAATATCCATGCAAACAGTGCAGTAGTCTGAAAACAAACTGCCGCAAGCTGGGATAGACGGATACAGGGAAAATTCTCCGGTCTCATCCGAAGTAAATGCACAGGCTCATATATTTTTTTTAAATGATATTTTTTTCTGAGAAATTCATATTCCTTTTTGAGCATTGTTGGATATGGGTCATGAAAATCATTGGCAAGCAGATTGGCTTGTCCGATGAATAAAGCTTCCAGTTGAATAATATGATGCCGGTGTTTTGCCAACAACGAAAAAGGAATGCTCCTGGCGATAGATTCAAATGCAGAAGCATTGACAGGGTTTCCGAAATTCCTGGCCATCATCCACCATAATTGTTCTTCCCAGTGATAATGATTCAAACGCAGGGAATCCAGCATTTGATGCATTTTCCGGTTTAGCCGCATGATCAACAGCTGGGATGCCCAGTTTTCCCATTTACAATAACCGGTTTTGGAAGCTGATAATTCACAGGGAATAAAAACAGGCTTTGCCATCCAGCCTGTATAGGTATCCAACATGAGTTTTGGAATCCGGTTGCACAGTTCAAGCTGCGGAATATTTCTTTTAATCTCCAGCCGGTCCTGCTTCCAAACAACGTGCAGCATGACATTTTGGTAGTTCCCATCTTCTGTATGATTGTGTTTTACCCACCCGGATGAATATAAATGCAATTCAACACTCCCAATCCAGCACTGACCATTGATGCGAATACGTGCATTGACGAAATCCGGACCCTGATAAGTATTTAATTCACCCGGGTAATCTATGGTCATCGATTCGCCGGTTGTCAATACCAGTTTTTGCTGATTGAAATATCTGTGTTTCCAAATGAATTGTAATAATTTCTCTGTCATCGGTATCATGGATTCCACCAAAAATAGATCCCGCCCATATCGGGGAAAAGATGAAAACAACAACTTTTTGGAGGGAAAAAACTGAATAACAAGTGTGGAAGACTGGAAGTCTGGAAGTACTATACTGATAACATTTCAGTTAACACTTCCAGTCTTCCAGTCTTCCAGACTAAATCTTTTTTAAGGCTTTGCCTTAAAAAGATTTAAGTTCCTGCAGTACGCGACTGACGGGCAGGCCCATGACATTATAAAAATCGCCGTCGATGGAATGGATACCAGTGACGCCAATCCATTCCTGAATTGCATAGGCACCGGCCTTATCATAGGGCTGGTAATGATCAACATAATGTTCTATTTCTGCTCGTGAGAGTGAGTGAAAACGAACCCGCGTTGTTTCAGCAAAAAGGATCTCTTTTTTTGCATTTGTAAGTGCAACCCCGGTGATCACTTCATGTACTTTGCCCGATAATAGCAAAAGCATTCGAATGGCATCGGATCTGTCCAGGGGTTTTCCAAGCATTTGCTGATCTAACACTACAATGGTGTCTGCCGCCAATATGATTCTTTCAGGTGTAATTTTCTTTCGAACGATGGCAGCTTTCTGATTCGCAAGGAACACAGGAATCTCTGAAACGGGTAACCTGTCGGGAACCATTTCGTCAGCATCACTGGGTATGATATCGAAAGGAATTTCTGCCCATTCCAGTAATTGTTTTCTTCGGGGAGAAGCCGAAGCGAGGATTATCCGATCCATGACGTATACAATTTTAGAAATATCATGGATAGAATACCCATCAGCATAATGGCTTTAACGATCTGGCTGAGCTGATGAAACTGAGCGGGCTGATCCGCCCTGGATAATTTTTTCAGTACGCGCAGTATAGGATAAATGACTCCGAAACAGGTATAGATGATCGTAAGCCACCATCTGTATTGTAATACATAAAACTGTATAAAGATCAGCGCGGCAACCAGTACGGTCAGCCAGCAAACGCAGAAGAATTTTGCCGCATTCAGTCCCCAAACCAATGGCATCGTCCGGCATTCATAACGTGCATCTCCTTCCATATCTTCCATATCCTTGATCACTTCCCGAACGAGCGATATGATAAATGCAAACGATGCATAAACAACGGTAAATTTATAAATCCTGGAAAGAGCGCCATGGAATTCAGGATCCACAAAACGATGCAGCCGGAATTCTGCCAGGTATAAAACGCCGATCACCCAGGCTGTAAGAAGTGAAATCAAAATATTCCCGATCAGCAATTTTTTTTTGAACGTGGTACTATAAGACCAAAGCAACAACACGCAACATAAGTTAGAGGGGCCTATAAAAATATTCCGGAGTTTCCAGGAGAGATAGAACCCGATGCCAATACCAATACCTGATAAAATCCAATGCCAGATAATGGCCCATCTCCTTTTAATAATTTTTTCCACCACAACCCGTTCGGGTTTATTCACACGATCTATATTGAGATCAAAATAATCATTGATGATATATCCGGCGGCCGCTATCAAAACGGACGAAAGACTAAGTAAGATAAATTCATTTATTTTAAGAATATTTTCATGTTCAGGATGACCCTGGTAAAAACTCGGTATGACTATACAGAAATAGAAAAGGGACTGAGTAAGTGAAATAAAGAGCAGGTTCGGCCACCGGACCAATCGGAAAAAAGCCGGAACTGCTTTTGATTTCATAAATAATTTTATGCTCAACGGGAAGGTACAAAGGATTCAAGATCCCATTGTCCGTGTAAACGAAGCAATTTTTCTATGACATCGCGCACGCAGCCTTTTCCGCCATGATGCGCTGAAATATACCGCGCAGTTTCAAGAATTTCCGGAGCGGCGTCAGCAGGCGCACAGGGCATGGCTGCTTTTTGCATTGTTTTCAGATCCGGTATGTCATCTCCCATATACAAAGTTTCCGACCAGCTGACATGATTTTCATTCAGGTATTCTTCCAGTATTTCTGCCTTGTCTCCCACATTTAAAAAAATATTTTTTATACCCAGTTTTTCCAATCGAATGGCGGCACCCAAACCATTTCCACCCGAAATCACAGCGACATTGTATTTTTTCTTTACGGCCAGTTGTAATGCATAACCATCCCGGACGCTCATTTGGCGAACCTGTTCGCCGGTTTCAAAAACCATAATGGATCCATCCGTTAATACGCCGTCAATATCAAATATCAGCGTGGTAATGGGTTTGAAAGAATCAAGGAGGTTCATGTTGTGTTTTGCGGCAAAACTACGAATTAAGCTGAACGCGTAACGCGTAACGCCTAACGCGTAACGCCTAACGCGTAACGCTTAAAGCAGATTTCTGAATTTCTGATGTGAATAAATCATAAAAATTCAAAATATCCGGATATTCTTTTAACAAGTCCCGGTGTTTTTGAATAGTAACGGTATCATATCTGATGGCAGGACCGGTTTGCACTTTTTGAGGGGTCGTATTTCGTAACCGAATCGCAGTCTCTTCAATCAGGGGTTGCAGAACCGCGAAAGAGATATTTTCTTTTTCACAAAAAGAAGCCGCCAGACCGTACAAATGGTTGGTAAAATTATTTACCATGGTTGCGGCGAGATGATATTTTAAACGTGACTCATCATCTGCTTCGGTGACACTGGCGGCAATACTGAAAGCAAATTCCTTTAATTGTCGGGTAGTATTGACATTATTCCCTTCCAGCAGTATCGACAATGCCGGTAATATTTCAATTTCTTTTCGCAGGCTTTGTAAAGGATACAAAACTCCGAAAGATTTATTTGATCCCCGGACTTCATTGATAGAGAGGGCACCGGCAGTATGCACAAGAATGGACCTGACTTCGCCAATCTCCCTTACGAGATAACTTACCGCGTCATCCCGCAAGGCGATGATCATCAGGTCAGCTTTTCTTTCAATGGAAGAAATATAAGAGGTGGAAGTTGTTCCCAGTCTCGTCGCCAGCACATTGGCGTGATCTGCGTTACGGCTATAGACCTGAACAATCCGGTGACCGGCCGCCAATGATTTCCGGCCAAGCACGGTGGCGACATTTCCGGATCCAATGAGTACTATATTCATGGGTAATTGTGCCGGAGGCCTATAAAAAATTGACTAAGATTTCTTTTTCTGTGATTTGGGCGCCCAGATCGCGAGCATCCGTTTGCCCTCCATCTTTGGCATGCCCTCCAGAACACCCACTTCATTCAAACGTTCCGCAAATTTAAGCAGGAGCAATTCTCCTCTTTCACGAAACTGAATTGCGCGTCCTTTGAATTGCACGTAAGCTTTTACCTTGTCACCGTCTTTCAAAAATTTCTCTGCATGTTTTGCTTTGAAATCGAAATCGTGATCATCCGTATTGGGAGTGAAGCGTATTTCTTTAACTTCTGAAGCCTTACTCTTGGCCTTCATTTCTTTTTCCTTCCGTTTCTTTTCGTATAGGAATTTATTATAATCGATGATTTTGCATACGGGAGGATCAGCATTCGGAGAAATTTCTACCAGATCCAGCGCCTGATCCTGCGCCATTTTAAGAGCCTCTGTTACCGGATAAACTCCGACTGTTACATTTTCACCAACCAGACGCACATTCGGTACGCGAATCATATTGTTGGTACGGTGTTCCTGTTGTTGTTCTTTTCTGAATCTGGGATTAAAATTACCTCTGGGAGGTCTCGGTGGAAATGCCATTTATTGTTTTTAGTTGAACGAAAGTCAAGATCCGCTTTAATTTTTTTTAGGATCTTAGTTTTATTTCTGATTTAATGTCTCTGACAAAAGTTTCTACGTCCTGTACACCGATATCACCCTTTCCCTGCCTCCTTACGGATACCTGATGATCGTTCATCTCTTTTTCTCCGATGATCAGCATAAAAGGTACCCTGGCCAGTTCAGTGTCCCGGATTTTCCTACCAATCTTCTCACTCCGGTCATCGATGGATGCACGAATATCCGCATTTTTAAGCGATTCCAGAACAGATTGTGCATATCCCACATACTTATCGCTGATGGGCAGCAATTTAACCTGCAGGGGTGCCAGCCACAAAGGGAATTTACCTGCATAATGTTCCAGTAAAAAACCTATGAACCTTTCGTGGGTGCCCAGGGGCGCCCGGTGAATAATCAGGGGCGTGTCGTGGCCGTTTTCACTATTTGTAAATTCCAGTTTAAACCTGCGGCCCTGTGCAAAATCCACCTGGTTGGTGGCAAGGGTGAACTCCCTGCCGATCGCGCTCCATATTTGCACATCAATCTTCGGTCCATAAAAGGCAGCCTCGTCCAAAACCTCGACAAAAGGGGTATTTGTATCCTTCAATACTTTTCGGACCATTGCCTCGGTTTCCAGCCAGAGTTCCGGTTCATTAACATATTTCACACCCAATTTTGACGGATCATGCAGGCTCAGGCGCATCACATATTTATCTATTCCGAATATCCTGAAGTATTTCAGGTACATTTCGTTTACTGCCCGGAATTCCTTGGCAAAGTCTTCTTTGCTGCAATAAATATGAGCATCGTTCATATGCAGGCACCTCACTCTCATCAGCCCGAAAAGTTCACCGCTCTGTTCGAAGCGATAACAAGTCCCGTATTCCGCTAGTCTCAGGGGGAGATCCTTATAACTTCTGGGCTCAGCCGCAAAAATTTTATGGTGATGCGGGCAATTCATAGCCTTCAGATAATATTTGGTTCCGTCCAATTCCATGGGCGGATACATGCTTTCCTGGTAGTACGGTAAATGACCACTTGTCAAATACAGACTTTCCTTGGCGATATGAGGGGTAACTACTCTTTGATAACCGGCTGCCTGTTCGGTTTCCTTGGCAAGCTTTTCCAATTCCTCAATGATGATGGTTCCATTCGGCATCCAAAGGATCAGGCCCTGTCCGACTTCATCGTCCATGGTATAAATACCCATTTCCTTGCCCAGCTTGCGGTGATCACGTTTTTTTGCTTCTTCCAGCATCAGGAGGTACTCATCCAGTTCTTTTTTTGAAGGGAAACTCACCCCATATATGCGGGTCAGCTGTTTATTTTTTTCATTCCCCTTCCAATAGGCCCCGGCGATATTGGTTAGCTTCAAAGCTTTGATGATCCCGGTATCCGGTATATGCGGACCCCGGCACAGATCAGTAAAACCGCCCTGCGTATAAAAAGTGATCTCACCGTCTTTTAGATTTTGCAATAAATCCAATTTATATTCATCTCCTTTTTCCTGAAAAAAATGAATGGCTTCTGCCTTCGGAACTTCTTTCCGGATATATTTATTTTGCCTGGCAGCCAGCTCGGTCATTTTAGCTTCCAGGTTCCGCAGGTCCTCTTCAGAAATCTGGCGGCCACCCAGGTCCATATCATAGTAAAATCCATTTTCAATTGCCGGACCGACCCAGAATTTGACCCCAGGAAAAATGGATTCAACGGCCTCTGCCATCAGGTGGGCGGTAGAATGCCAGAAAGTGGATTTGCCACCCGCGTCGTTCCAGGTGAGCAGATTAACGGAAGCATCGTTCCGGATGGGTCGTGTGGCATCCCATATCTCTCCGTTAACATTTGCGGCAATTACTTTTCTTGCAAGTCCTTCACTGATTGATTTCGCAATTTCCATGGAATTGGTTCCTTCCGGATATTCCCTCACTGCGCCATCAGGTAATGTAATTTTAATCATGCCGGATATTTTCCTTTAAGGGTTGCAAAATTAACAAACTCTTGCCAGATTTAGCTTTCTCTAATTTCTACGGAAAATAATTTTATCTAATTTGCCATAGATGAAAAACTGTATCCGTTTTGTTTACTGCCTGACCCTTTTGAATGGCGCATTTATGAGCACCATGCACGCCCAGGATCTGACTGGTATATGGCGTGGACATTTTCGTTCTAACGATGGAGTTGATCGCCTCGTGGAGAGTTATGACGGCAGATATAAGATTTATGATGACAGATATAAAATGGAAGTGCAGATTGCACAGACACGCAATCATTTTGAAGCAGTCACTTATTCATATAAGAATACTGAATTTTACGGTAAGGCAACGGCAAGCGGTTCCCTGAATAAAGACACCAAAAAAGTGCTATTGAAAGAAGGAAAATTGCTGGAAGTGCGATACGCCAATGGCTTCGTATGCATCATGACCTGTTTCATGCAATATTCCAAACTGGGAAATGATGAGTATCTGCAGGGTACCTATTATAGTACCAGTGTAAATGACTCTTTATCCGGATGCGGTAAGGGAAGTATTTTTCTTCACCGTGTGGTTGAATCGGATTTTCACAAAGAACCGTTTTTGGAGAAAAAAGAAAAAGAATTGCTGGCACATAAGAAAGAAAATCCGCCCGCTCCATTGGCAGTAGTGAAACCACCTGCCCCCGTTAAAAAATCTGTGACCATTCATCCCGTGCCGGCTAATCCAACGGCTAAAACTTCAGCACCTAAAGTACCGGCTAAAAAGAAAGTAGCTTCGTCCGCTGATTCACAATCCGTTGCCGTTCAAAAAAATTCCACAGTAGTACAGCCTGTACATATTCAGCATATGAGGGATTCTTCCCTGAAAATTTCACAACCAACCGTCGTTGTTCCGGTACCTGCCATACTTAAAAGCAGAACAAATGAATTGTTGAAAACGCTTACCGTAAATCATAATACGATCGAGCTACGCATTTATGATGACGGAGCCATTGATAATGATACGGTTTCAGTATATTATGATAATAAATTGCTGATATCAAATGCAAGGATCTCTGATGTGCCTGTTATAGCAAAAATAACGGTCGAACCTTCTGATCATCCCCATCAACTGGTGATGGTCGCAGAAAACCTGGGTGATATTCCACCCAATACTTCTCTGCTCGTTGTAGTGGATGGTGAAAAGAGATACGAGGAAAGGATAATCTCCACCGAACAAAAAAACGTGGTCATTAACTTCCAATATAAGAAACTCGAGTAGCAAGTATGGAAGAATGGAAGTATGGAAGTATGGAGGTCTTAGTATGAGAAGTTAGTGTTAGTTACTTCCATACTTCCATTCTTCCATACTTGTTGTTTAGTACTTAGTTTTTCCTGGGCAGTTTTTCCTCCCGCTGCGCGGCATTATATACAAACGATGCAATGATCACTGCGGCCTGCTTCATATCTTCACCGCTGAGATGATCATAGCTATCCATATTGCTGTGATGTGTACGGGATCCGTATTCCATCGGGTCCTGGATGAATTGGAAACCCGGCAGGCCGATGGCGTCAAAAGAAAGGTGATCAGTTCCTCCCGTATTTTGTAAACTGAGTGTGCCGGCTCCCAGGTCATGAAACGGCTGAAACCATTGATCAAATATGGGTTTAACGGCTGTGTTGCCCTGTGTGTAAATGCCGCGGATTTTGCCCGTTCCGTTGTCCAGGTTCAGATACACCGACAGTTTATCGCCGGCCTGGTTGAATTTCTTTGTAACCGTATCTGTAAAATGATTCTTTACATAATTTTTCGATCCCCACAGACCGGTTTCTTCCCCTCCCCACAAAGCAATCCGGATCGTGCGTTTAGGTTTTGCACCAACCGCCTTTAATATACGGACCACTTCCATCATTACGGCCGATCCGGCAGCATTGTCCGTAGCACCTGTAGCACCCTGCCATGAATCGAGGTGACCGCCAATCATCACGAGCTGGTCCTTTAGTTTATTATCCGTTCCCGGAATTTCTGCGATCACATTATAGCCCTTCTGATCATCGGAATATATTTTCGCCTGAAGTTCCAGATCTGTCTGTACCGGAATATTGTGAAGCAATAATCTTTGCATCGTCATAAAATCTTCATAAGAAATGGAAATATCATTTAGTGTTGGTAACATTTCAGTATTATAGGGAATACCATTCTGGACAAAAATGGTACCGTCGGAATTCCTTGTACTCGTTGTTAAAATTCCCAATGCACCTTGTTCAGTAGCAAACTTCTTTACCAGCATAAGAAAATGAGCTGCGGCTATGAATGCTCTGGTTGTTGCGGCAGAAGCTGCAGATGCTACGGGAGGTGATTTGGGATCGTAATCTGCAAGGTTTTTGAGTTCTGAATCGCTATACCGGTTTGCATCCGGTTTGAATCCCAATGGCAGGGAATCCGTTCTTTTAATCAGAATTATTTTATCTTTTAATTTGCCGGCGTAGGCGGGCAAATCACTGGAATCTGATGCTGCCAACAGGATTACCTGCGCGTGGGCGATGCCGTTGGTACCAGTCGAAAAAGTTTTCGGAAATCCAATCAAGGGTTTATAATAGGGACTGGTCATTGCCAGATAATATTTCTCCAGCTCCCAACCCTTTCCCCAGTTTCCCCATGCCTCGAGATTTGCACCAACCAGACCCCAGGAAGCAAATTTGGTTTTAGCCCAGTTGGCTGCTTTAAAATATCCGGGAGATTCCATCAGACGGGGACCATTCGCATCCGTCAGATTGAAAACTATTTCCATCACCTGCGAATGGTTCATTCCCTCATCCCGGATTTTAGTCATCATGGACGTATCCAGGTTTTCAGTTTGCGCAAAAACGCCGCTTGCCAATATCAACAGGGGGGCTATGATTCCTTTTCTCATGTGTAATTTTTAAATAGCTGCGAAATTATTAAGAGATCGAGTTTCCGAAAACAACTTTTATATAAGCGGAAAACTTAAAAATGAAAATTCCAGGTAACGGAAGGAAGAATGGGGAAAAGCGAAACTTTTTTTGCCTGCACACGCAGTGTTCCGTCGAATGGGTTGCCCGTTTGATCGAAGTAAATAAAGTATGGATTCAACCGGTTATAATCATTATAAATGCTGAATACCCAACTGCTGTGCAGTTTTTTATTTATTTTATGAGTGGGGGTATAAATGGCTGCCAGATCCAGGCGGTTATAAGGTGGTAACCGGTATTGATTGATCCGGCTGAAATCCTGTGTAAGCGTGCCTTCCACAATATAAAATTTTTCAGGATAAGAAGTTGCGTTTCCACTTGCAAAAACAAATACCGCAGAAAGTTTCCAATGTTTATTCAGTTCGTAGGTGCTCACCACTGAAAGGTCGTTGCGCCGGTCATACTTAGCCGGATATTTTTGTCCGTTATTGAGTGCCGGAAATTGTCTCCAGGTCCACGACAATGTATATCCGATCCAGCCCGTCCACCGGCCTTTTTGTTTGTTCACAAAAAATTCTGCTCCATAACTCCAACCCTTTCCAAACACAAATGAATTTTCCGGATCACTAAGAGAAGGTGTATAACCTTCCTTATATTCAATCTGGTTCTGCATTTGTTTGTAATAGAGTTCAACAGATGATTCAAACATATTGTTATTGAAATTCTTAAACAGGCCTGCAGAATAGAGCCAACTGATTTGTGGTGCAACGATATAGGTACTGGGTACCCAAAGATCAGTCGGAAGTGTGGTGCCCGCGTTGCTGACGAGATGGATGTATTGAAGATTTCTCGATATGGATCCCTTCACTGAAGTCTGGTCGCTCAGTGAATAGCGTATGGTGAGTCTGGGTTCCGGCCCTCCATATGTTTTTACATTTTGCCCTCTATTAAAATGCGTGCTGTCTGTTTTATTGCCGTTAGCATCCGTCTGGTAAATGGTATAGGGTCCGACCTGCTCAAAAGCGCTCCAGCGAATCCCTGCACTGATATCTATTTTTTCAGTGGCCTGCCAGTCGTCCTGCAGATACACGGCTGCTTCACGTGCATATTTGATATTGGAATTGTTGGGCGTAAATACAATTGAATCCTGGTGCCCGGTCAGAATATTGGGGGTAAATGTGTGATAGGTATATAATGCACCAAACCGTACTTTATTTTTCGGATCCATGTAATAGTCAAAATCCGTCTTGGCTGAAAGATCATGGATTCCTGATGAAAGGCTCAACGCAAAATTATCCTGAGCTCCGTTGAAAGCGAATTTATAATCATTATACAGCAAAGTGGTGTTGGCAAATAATCTCCTGTTGAAAACATGGTTCCATCGCAAAGTGGCAGTAGAATTACCCCAGGGGATGTCGGTGCTGAACGACCGGCGGGAATTGTTGAAATCAAATACATCCCTTCCAAAATATCCGCTCAGGTAGATGCGGTCCTTTTCAGAGAACTGGTAGTTCATTTTTACATTCAGGTCATAAAAATAATAACCGGAACCATAGAAGCTGCTTGACTTCGAAATAAAAGGGCTGACCAGCAGGTCTACGTACGTTCGCCTGTAAGAAACAATAAAGGAGGCCTTTTGTTTTATCAGCGGCCCCTGGATGGACAATCTGGACGCGAGCAGTCCCAGTCCGCCATCCACTTCATACTTATTCATATTTCCTTCCTTCATGGAAATATCCAGTACAGAAGATAACCGCCCACCATATTGGGCTGGCATACTGCCCTTGATAAGCGTTGTATTCTTGATAGCGTCCGAATTAAATATGGAGAAAAACCCAAATAAATGCCCTGTATTGTAAACTATCGCATCATCGAGTGTAATGAGATTTTGGTCCGGGCCACCACCTCTGACATACAAACCGGTATTTCCCTCGCCGGCGTTACTTACACCTGGCAATAGCTGAAGAGTTTTCATAATATCAATTTCTCCGAATAAAACAGGCAGGTTTTTAATCTGGGACATGGACAGGTCCATTTTTCCCATCTGTGCGCTGGTTACATTGACATCTTTTTTTTTGGCATATACTACGACTTCTTCGTTGGTGATATTGGTTTGGTTGATCAGGAAATTGTAATTGATATTTTTATCCAGGCTGATTTCAACGCTTTTTGAAAAATAACCAACATAAGACACAGTGATGACATAGTGACCTTCCGGCAATGTAATGGAAAAAAACCCGTAGGCATTTGTATTTACACCTTTGTGCTGACCTGTAAAACTGACTGTTGCTCCGATCAGGTTTTCAGAAGAGAGAGAATCCTTTACATAACCTGTTATGGTATATTTATTCTGAGCATGACTGATGCCTGTATAAAACAATAAACAAATTAGCAATGTTTTTTTCATCATTCACTCACCAGTACGAAAACGTAAACTGTCCTTGATTTCACCGCAATCGGGCGTTCCGGGTTTATTCTTTCCCGAATATGGATTTGAAATGTCTGTTGTTTTGCTTAGCCAGTTGCCCTCTGTTGAATCCTCAAATGCTGTTGCACAACTCATATAGTATATCACGTTTCCATCATATTTTACGGCCCGGACCAGAGAATACAAATCTGCCGTAATCATATTAAATTCTCTTTTTTTCTGTTCCATGGTCTTTTCACCTATTAAACCCACAATTTCAGCAGGTATGGATTGAGCCACGGTTACAGCCGTCAATATCAAAGATGAATCTGCCTTGAATTGGTCAAACCGGATACTGTCAACCGCCACATTTAGATTTTTGGCTGAAGCAGAAATCCGGGAGGAATCACTGTTGAAAAAAGCATCAGATAACTCAAAGTAAGCTGTTAAAACGCCGGCAATAGACCGGTTAAAAGCGGAAGTCTTAGAACCAACAAGCAGAGCAGGATCCTTTTCAACTGCTTTATTGCTGTCTGAATCACTTTTATGAAGTACCAGATAAGTAACCCCCAGCGCCAGCGCCAAAACAACAATCAATAAAAAGGCCTTCCTCATAAATAGAATTTAATCAAAGATAATTCTAAATGCATTTGCTTTAATTTTGCGCGTTTGGAATAAACTTCATTTAATATATGCTGGCAGGTTTTCAGAATATGACTTTTGAGTTTGGTGCCCGTACGATCCTGGAAGATGCTACATGGCATATCCAGCCGGGTGAACATATTGGACTTATCGGATACAACGGTACCGGCAAGTCGACTCTGTTAAAATTGCTGGCCGGTGAATATACGCCTACCGGCGGAACGGTGGAACGAAGCCGGAGTACAAGCATTGGTTATCTCCACCAGGACCTGTTGAGTTTTGATACAGGTGATTCTATAGTAAAGGTTGCTTTGGGAGCATTTGATAAAGTACTCGCGGTGGAAAAAGAACTGGAGCAACTGGTTTCTGAAATGGAGGAAGAAGAAAAAGCCGGTAAACCACAATCTGAAACTTTGTTACTGAATTATACTGACAAGCTTCATGAAATGGACCTGTTGGATGGTTACAATATTCATCATAAAACAGAAGAAGTTTTGCAGGGCCTCGGATTCTCCAATGCACATTTGCAAAGGCCCTACCGCGAATTCAGTGGCGGCTGGCGGATGCGCGTACTATTGGCAAAAATGATTCTTCAGAAACCGGATCTGCTCCTGTTGGATGAACCGACCAATCACCTGGATCTTCCGTCAATAGAATGGCTTGAAAAATATTTAAAAAACTATCAGGGTTCGGTAGTGATTGTAAGTCACGATAAATTTTTCCTGGATCGGATGGTGGATAAAATAGTTGAGCTCTACCAGCAAAACCTGCATTTTTATAACGGGAATTATTCCTTTTATGAAAGGGAAAAAGAAATGCGCATCACTATTCAGCAAAAGGCTTATGAAAATCAAAAAGATTATATCAGGCAACAGGAAAGATTCATAGAACGGTTTAAAGCGAAAGCCAGTAAAGCTGCAGCTGCTCAATCGGCCATGAAAAGGCTCGACAAAATAGACCGGATAGAAAACGTTGAAATGGAAAGGCCGGATATGCGCATTCAGTTTCGCATCGACAGACCGCCGGGTAAAGTATTGGTACAATTAAAAAACCTGACCAAAAGTTTTGGCGATAACGTGGTCATACAACATGCAGAGGCGGAGATAGAAAGGGGTGATAAAATTGCACTGATCGGTGCGAATGGAAAGGGAAAGTCCACAGTCCTGCGTATTGTTGCGGGAACAGAATCATTTACAGGAGAACGTATCTGGGGGCATCATGTGGATGCGAGTTTTTACGCACAACATCAGCTGGAATCCTTAAATCTGAACGATTCTGTTCTGGAAGAAATGAAACACGCCGGATCCGGGAAGAACGAGCTTGAACTCCGGACGCTATTAGGCTGCTTTCTTTTTTCTGGAGATGACGTCGAAAAAAAGATTAAAGTGCTGAGCGGAGGTGAAAAAGCCCGAGTTGCCCTGGCAAAAACAATTGCCGGGAAGGCTAATTTTCTATTATTGGATGAGCCGACCAATCACCTGGACATCCACTCCTGCGAGTTGCTGGCGGAAGCTTTGAATAAATATGAGGGCAGTTATATATTGGTAAGCCACGACCGCTATTTTATTTCCAAAACCGCAAATAAAATCTGGGAGATAGAAGATCTCAGAATAAAGGAGTTTAAAGGAACATACGACGAATGGGTGGAATGGAACAAAAGAATGAGTGCCCAGGCTAAACCCCTGCAGAATAAACCAAAAACAGAAAATCAGGCACCGGTCCAGCAGAAAGCACCCGAGATTACCCAGCCTATCAATAAGGAAGCAAAGAAACAATTTCAGAAACAACAGAAACTGGTAGAGCAACTCGACGTGGATATCAAACGTCTTCAACAGGAAAGCGACCGCCTGGAACTCCAGTTGTCTGCTCCGGAAATTTATGCCGACAGGCAGAAATTTCTGGTCGCTGAATCTGAATATAAAAAAGCCGCACTGAGTTTAAACGTTGCCAAACAGCAATACGATGTGGCGTTGGAGAGATTGATTGAAATGGAAGAATAATACGAGTATGAAAGAATGGAAGTATGGAAGTACGGGAGTGCCGACTTATTTCCCCGGTTTCGTTCGTGTACTTTGTGTAATTTTATATTAAACCTTTTTAACTATTAAAAGAAATTCCATATTTCATTCAATCCGTATTCTGCTTTTAACCGGCTTCCTGTTCATTTCGCTAAACTTCCCCGGCCTTTCTCAGGATTCACTTGCGCATAAAAGGCCCAAAATCGGTCTCGCACTGAGTGGTGGCGGAGCCAAAGGGCTGGCCCATATTGGTATTCTGAAAGCTATTGATTCTGCCGGGCTTGCCATCGACTACGTGACCGGTACCAGTATGGGAAGTATTATCGGATCCCTTTACGCAGCAGGTTATTCCGCCGACAGCATTTTATATATCGCCAAAAAAATGGATTGGGATCAGATACTTTCCAATCAGAGTTCTCTCCGGAATATTATCATGGAAGAAAAGAATGAATATAACAAGTACGACCTGGAACTGCCCTGGGTAAATAATTTTTTCAGGATTTCAACCGGTGTACTGGAAGGACAGGAATTGTGGCTGAAATTTTCTGAACTCTTATTTCCGGTTTACAAAATAAAAAACTTTGACTCCCTGGATATTCCGTTTAAATGTATAGCAACAGATATTTCGACCGGTCAGGCTGTCGTACTGGACAGCGGGGAACTGGTGTCTGCTGTTCGCGCGAGCATGGCTATTCCTTCAGTTTTCACTGCCGTGGAATATAATGGCAGATTGTTGGTTGACGGAGGTATTGTGCGAAATTTTCCCGTAAAGGATGTGCGACAGATGGGTGCTCAATTTGTAATTGGCAGTAACGTGACCGCCAGTTTATTACCTGCCAATAAAGTGAACAATGCCATCCAGGTTCTTTTACAGGTGGCGTTTTTCCGTGAGGCAGAGGACACGAAACTGGAGGTGCCTCTTTGTAATATATATGTCCAGACTCCACTTGAAAAATATACAATGGGTACTTTCTCTCAGGCAAATGAAATCATTGATTCAGGTATCGAAGAAGGGAGAAGATTATATCCTCAATTAAAAAGGCTGGCGGATTCATTAAATGCCTTATATGGAAAAGACAGCAATTACAAGGAGTTACCCGATCTGCGTGGAGTTAAAATATCTTCTTTTGAAGTAAATGGGCTTAAAAACACATCAAAGGATTTTTTTATACACACTACAGGCCTGCTGACAAACCATGTGTACACACCCAGAATGCTTTCTTACATGGTACGCAGGGCAGGTGGAACCAGGTATTACACGCGGATCGTGTATCACCTCGATCCCCTGCCGGATCATTCGGCAAAAATCATATTTGATGTAACTGAGAGCCCGCTGACATTTGCAAAACTTTCATTGCATTACAACCAGTTCACCGGTATCAGTGCCATTCTCAATGTTACTTCCAGGGATTTTTTTACTCCCAATTCCAGGAGTTCTTTCACATTGAATATTGGAGAAAATTTCCGGGCCAAAGCCGAACATCTTCAATACCTCGGCAGGGACAGGAAATATGCTTTGAAATTATTCACGCAGTTTGACCAGATGAATTTTACTACATATAGTAATACGAAAGAAGCTGGTATCTATAACCAGAATTATTTTCTACTGGATGGCAAATTAGGTTATTCCACCAATCGTGATGTGACGGTTGGTATCGGAACACGTTTTGAATGGACCCGTTACAAACCTTCTATAACATCGGCGCTGGAATTTAAAGGGACAGATGACTTCCCGACAAGCTATGTCTATATTAATCATAACTCCCTGGACCGTCCCGTATATCCCAGGAAAGGCGTCCGATCGGAACTTGAAGGGGACTGGGTCTATACACAGAATCCGGATCTTCAATTGCACACAAATGTCCAGGATGCAGATACAGTTACCGTTAGCAGCCCCTATCCCAGAATTGTTTTTCATTTCGAAAGCTATACTCCTTTGTCAAACAAAAGCACATTGCTGTTTATGATTCAGTCCGGAATGAATTTTCAAAAAGGAAATGTCATGAATCAATTTTCCATTGGCGGACTTACGAATAGTTTTCACAATCAGATCACCTTTGCCGGCTTAAGAGAAGGATCCTACTATACATCCAGCTCGGCCGAATTACAAGCGGGTTTTCGTTATAATTTTTATGGAAACTTATACCTGACAGGTCGTGCGAACGTAATGTTTAACAACTTCATAAATAATCAAAACAAGTTTTACGATTCGCCTGATTTTTTATCGGGTTACGCTCTCACTTTCACTTACAATTTTGTACTGGGCCCACTGGAGTTAAGCGCCATGTATTGCGATCAGTGGAAACGTGTGATGGGGTATGTTAATATTGGAATACCCTTTTAAGTCTAACGCCTAACGCTTAACGCTTAACGCGTAACGCGTAACGCATAAGGCTTAACGCAAATGTTTGGTGAGAGTAAGTAATTAATCAATCAACACTTCCAGTCTTCCAGTCTTCCAGACTTGTGTTAAGTGTTTGTAATCAGGTTTATCAGTTTAAGTATCTCCTTCTCTTTCGCCATGGCACTTTCCTGTATTTTTTTGCCCTCGGAAAGTATGGCGGCAATATCCTTATCTGATTCAGATCCGACAGCATTGATGCATACATTCAGATAGGCGCCGATAACCGCACCGCGGGCACAAACGGCCCCGACGCCAGCGTCAGATTTTGAATTGGGATTTCCTTCGATGGCCATTGATTTCAAAATGTCCATGGATTGCAGGGAGACTTTCATGACCTGGAATGGGACCTCAATGGCATGCATCGTGGCTTTTTTTATCGCTACTGTCCGGGATGCTTTTTCTGATTCTGTTGTTTTAGGAAGAGACCTGGCTTCCATAATCCCTTCAAAGGCTTTGGTGTCTGCATCTACCAAAGAGAGTAATTCCTTTTTGTAGCCTGTTGCTTTTTCTGCCCAGTCACCAAAGGATTCCCAGTCTTTTTTTTGTGCAGACAAATTGGCGACCATCGCACCCAAACTCGCTCCCAGCGCACCGATATATGCAGCGACCGATCCACCACCCGGAGCCGGTGATTCGCTGGCGACCTCATCTGCAAAATCATTAAGTGAAAGTCGAAGGCGTTTTTCATCATCCTGTTCCTTTAATAAATATTCTATAACCCTTTCCTCCGGTTTAAAAGGAGCCAGTTCATTCAGACCCATTGTAATAATGGCGATCCGGATCAGTTCTTTTTCGGAAACACCTGCAGAACGTTTTTGTTTTTTTATAAAATATTTGCCTGCATCGATTAATGATTGCAGGGGAATCAATCCGACCAGTTCGCTGCCGGTAACCCGGATTCCCCGGGCTTCCGCTTTGCGGCAGACTTCATCAAAGGCAATATGTAAAGGAGTAATGGAGATATTAGTGAGGTTCATCGAAATCTGTGCAATCCCATATTCCTTTATAAACCAACCAATGGCCTTCACTGATTTCAAAGATCCCGGCACCATAATCGGCTGGCCTTTGTCATCTTTCACGATTTCTCCCGACACCGGGTCCCCTTCTCTTTTAATCCGTCCTGCTTCGCGCACATCAAAAGCAACACTATTGGCGCGACGTACGGAAGTTGTATTGAGGTTTACATTGTAAGCGATCAGGAAGTCACGCGCCCCAATCACCGTTGCACCTCTTTTTTCATCGAATATTTCCGGACCAAAATCAGGTTTCCATTCCGGAGTTTTTATTTTTTCAAAAAATCCCTCATACTCACCCGCACGAATAACCGACAGATTATTCCGCAGCTTATTAGTTTGTGCCGCTTCATATAAATAAACAGGCAAAGTCAATTCCTTTCCAACCCGTTCTGCCAGTATATGCGCCCAGCGGACCGTTTCTTCCATGGAAATGCCGGACACAGGTATCAGCGGACAAACATCGGTTGCCCCCATGCGGGGATGTTCGCCCGTGTGCTGCCGCATGTCAATGAGCTCGCCTGCTTTGCGTATGGCAAGGAAAGCCGCTTCCACAACGGCTTCCGGGGGTCCCACAAATGTTACCACGGTGCGATTGGTTGCCTTTCCGGGATCCACATTCAACAACCTGACAGCTTCCACGGATTCAATTTCATTCGTAATAGCCTGAATGATCAATGGGTTTCTGCCTTCACTAAAGTTGGGAACGCATTCTAAAATGGGTGTCATAGTCCTGAATTGAAATGCCAATGTTAAGGAAAGAAAATCAATCTGTTTCGGAAAGCTGTCTACATGTTCTGACGAAATTCAAAATCCCAATGGACGACCGCCGAGTATAATTTTGTCAATCAGATTGGTTCCGAATCGATACGGCAGATAGGCCAGCGAGGGAACTGGTGTTGTAATGATCAGGTTGGCTAATTTGCCAACCGTAATCGAACCAAGGGAATTTCCCATGCCCATCGCAAACGCACCATTTGTAGTCGCCCCATTCCAGGCCTCCTCAGGTAATAATTTCATTTGAATACAGGCCAGTGATATTACCAGATTCATATTTCCTGTGGGAGAAGATCCGGGATTATAGTCGGACGCGAGTGCAATCGCCGCACCTGATTCCAGCAAATGCCTGGCAGGAGGAAACGGCATTCGAAGAAAAAAGGCAGCTGTCGGAAGCAAAGTGCATAATCCCTTCCACCCGGCATTTTTTATTTTTATCATATCATCCGAATGCAACGTTTCCAGATGATCCATGGAAAGTACATTTAATTTAATTCCGGTGTCTATTCCACCGATGGAATGGATTTGATTTACATGCATTTTTGCCTGCAAACCATGGTGCATTCCGGCTCTAAGTACGGTTTCAGATTCTTCGGGACTAAAAAAACCTTTTTCGCAAAAAACATCTATATAGTCTGCAAGTTTCTCCTTTGCGATCACGGGTAACATTTCTTCGGTAATCATTTTAATGTAAGCTGCATGATCATCCCGGTATGCAAGGGGATACGTGTGCGCGCCGAGAAAAGTGGATTTTATTTGTATGGAAGATTTTTCTTTTAGTTTCCGGATGACACGCAGCATTTTAAGTTCTCCGGCTACCGATAATCCATATCCGCTTTTTATTTCGACAGCTCCTGTACCCAATGCTGATATTTCTTCAAGCCTTTTCCAGGATATCCTGAAAAGTTCGTCTTCCGATATATCGTTTAATTTCCGGACACTGTTCAATATGCCTCCACCCCTGGCATTAACTTCTTCATAGCTGAGTCCGCGGATTTTGTCAACAAATTCGTTTTCACGACTTCCTGCAAATACCAGATGGGTATGGCTATCGCACCAGGAGGGCATTACTAACTTGTCACTGCAATCTATTTTTTCAGCAGGTTGATTCGGCAAAGCATTTTTCAGGTTCTCCATTTTGCCAAATCCGGCAATTTCATTTCCTTCAACAAGTAACCAGGCATTAGCGATAGATGGCAGCTCCGCCATTTCTGATCCATAAAGAGGCCCGGTATCTTCACGTACGTTAACGAGTTGTTTGATATTTGTTAACAGAACAGCCTGCATTATAATCCGAGTTTAAAATCAGCCTTTGTTTTTTGCGCCAGTTCATAACCAGCGTCTGCGTGACGGATCACACCCAGCCCCGGATCATTTCTTAGTACTCTTGAAAGACGTATCGCCGCCGCATCTGTTCCATCGGCCACGATCACCATACCGGCATGAATACTGTATCCCATACCCACTCCGCCCCCATGATGCAGACTCACCCAGCTGGCGCCTCCGGCGGTATTGACTAGTGCGTTCAATATAGGCCAGTCGGCCACAGCATCGCTGCCATCCAGCATTGCTTCTGTTTCACGGTTTGGCGAAGCCACGGAACCTGTATCCAGGTGATCACGGCCAATCACGATGGGTGCATTTACTTTTTTCGTACGAACAAGTTCATTGAAAGCCAGTCCGGCTTTTTCTCTTTCTCCCTGGCCAAGCCAGCAGATCCGGGCAGGTAATCCCTGGAATGCAATTTTTTCTTTCGCCAGCTTTAACCAGCGTTGCATAGAATGATTTTGGGGAAATAATCTGACCATCAATTCGTCTGTTACAGCGATATCCTGGGGGTTTCCACTCAGAGCCGCCCAGCGAAAAGGGCCCTTCCCCTCACAAAACAGCGGACGAATATATGCCGGAACGAAACCGGGAAAATCAAATGCATTCTGAAGCCCTCTTTCGTGTGCACGTGCCCGTAAGTTGTTCCCATAATCAAACGTGACCGCACCTTTTTTTTGCAGTTGGAGCATTTTTTCAACATGCAATTTCATGGAGTCATATGCCAGCTCAAGGTATTTATCGGGATTAGACTCCCGTAAAATCTTCGCAGCTTCCAAAGAAACCTGATGTGGCCAGTACCCGATAAGCGGATCATGGGCAGATGTCTGATCAGTCAACGTGTCGGGAATAATATTTCTTTCCAATAGTCTCTCGAGCAGATCTACGGCATTGCAATGAACTCCAATAGAAAGGGCCCTTTTATTTTTTTTTGCTTCCAGTGCCCGATCGATGGCTTCATTCAGATCCTGTACGGCAAGATCCAGATATTTTGTTTCGATTCTTTTTTCGATCCGCCACCATTCAACTTCAGCTATCAGTGCTACACCCTCATTCATTGTGATGGCCAGGGGTTGTGCGCCGCCCATTCCACCCAGACCCGCAGTAACATTCAGTGTGCCGCGAAGGGTTCCATGGAAATGTTTATCAGCCGCGGCAGCGTACGTTTCATATGTTCCCTGTACAATTCCCTGCGAACCGATATAGATCCATGATCCCGCGGTCATCTGACCATACATCATCAATCCTTTTTTTTCGAGTTCATCGAAATGTTCCCATGTCGCCCATTTGGGAACCAATTGAGAATTGGATATAAGCACCCTGGGAGCATCCGGATGCGTTTTCATCCGGGCCACCGGCTTACCACTCTGTATCAGGAGCGTTTCGTCGTTCTCAAGAATTCTAAGATTCGCCAGGATATCATCCAGCGCCTGGAAATTCCGGGCGGCCTTTCCCCTTCCTCCGTATACAATCAACTCATCGGGACGTTCAGCCACTTCGGGATCAAGATTATTCAAAAGCATCCGATAGGCTGCTTCCTGAATCCACCCCTTGCAATTCAATGCCGATCCGGTGGGTGTTTTATATTTCGCCGGATCATATCTGGTTATTGTCTGCTGCATATTTATAAGATTAAAGTGCTGCTGAATGGATCTCCTTTTCCTGATTCAGATCTGATTCATTATAAAAGGTCGGGATCAAATTTAACAATGAATCATCGTAGTGGCATCGGAGTCTCCGGTCACGCTCCGAAATAAATTGGAAACTAAGTCCTATTGGAATATTAATTCAGCGAAAATTCTCCATAATTCTGATTGAGGTCGGTTCCCTGAGAACCGGCAAAATCATTTACTGCACGAATAAAACTAAAGGATTCGATCATGGATTTTATTTTCCTGATGTCATCCGCAAATATCCTGTCCTCATTGGCGAATTTAACCTGCTGCCGTACAAAATCATGCGCATGTTCCAGGATTGAGCTGCTCTTCAGGGGCCGCCTGAACTCTATGGCCTGGCAGGCTGTCAGCAGTTCAATTGCCAGTATATATTCCAGATTCTCCAGGACCATTTCCAATTTGCGACCACTGATGCTTCCCATACTTACATGATCCTCCTGTCCGAGGGATGTTGGGATACTGTCTGCACTGGCAGGAAAACACAGTGTTTTATTTTCTGTTACCAACGCCGCCGTAGTGTATTGGGGAATCATAAATCCGCTGTTTAGTCCCACATCCTTCATAAGTAAAAGCGGAAGACCCCATTTTCCTTCCAGTAATAAATAACACCGGCGATCCGATATGTTGCCGGCTTCGGATGCAGCGATGGTAGCATAGTCCAGGGGAATGGCCAGCGGCTGTCCATGAAAATTCCCGCCGCTGATCGTATCATCGGCTGAAAAAATCAGGGGGTTATCCGTAACGGAGTTCAGCTCTATATGCGTAAGTTCTTTCAGGTGCAGCCAGGCATTCCGGCTCGCTCCATGCACTTGCGGCATACATCGCAGGGAATAAGGATCCTGAATACGCCCGCAATCGACATGACTTTGCATGATTTCTGATCCGGATAATAACATGCGCAGACGTTGGGCGACCAGCTGATTTCCTTTGTACGGCCTGAGCGCGTGCAGTCTTTCATCAAAGGGCGATTTGGTTCCCGTCAATGCTTCGAGACTCATCGCTCCGATCAGATCGGCGGATTCCAGACAGAAGTGCATTCTTTGTAAATTGGCAACGGCATAGGCAAGAATAAACTGGGTGCCGTTGATTAAGGCAAGACCCTCTTTCGGACCAAGTTGCAATGGTTCAAGTCCCCGCTCTGACAGGATATCAGCGCTTGCAAATATTTTTCCGTTTATCCACACTTCGCCTAAACCAATGAGTGGAAGAAAAAGATGGGCCAGCGGAGCAAGGTCGCCAGAAGCCCCGACGGAGCCCTTTTCAGGAACCACAGGACAGATATTCTGATCTATAAACCAGCATATCCTTTCGAGAGTTTCAACCCGCACGCCTGAAAAACCCTGTGCCAGAGAATGCACTTTGGTGATCATCATGATCTTTGACAGGTACGGACTGATCGGATTCCCCACACCTACGCTATGACTTTGTAATATTTTATGCTGAAGGGTTCTTGTGTCTTCGGCTGAAATATGCGTATTGGCCAAAACTCCAAAACCAGTATTTATACCATATACCGTTTTATTATCCGAAACAATATCAGACACATATTGCTGGCTTCTCCGGATTTTGATAAGCGTTTCTTCTGACAGGATGCCCCGGATAGTTCCTTGAGCCAGTTCTATGACTTTTGATGTACTCAGCGTTTCATTCCCATACCGAAATTCCTTATTCATTGAATATGATTCATTTATTATACGAAAACTAATCAACCGGAAAATTAGGTGATATATCAAAGAAATAAAAAACCCGGTTAAAAAACCGGGTCTCAAATTTATTAACCGTGGTGTTTATATATCTCATAAACGACCACCAGTTTGGGTCGTTTGGTTGGGTCTGCTACCTTACAGCTCGCGAAAGACAGACTGCGGTAAATTTCTTCATCCTGTCCCTCCAGCGAAAATCCATAATTATTGTTGTTTAATAAATCATCCACCAGTTTGGTGATATCTAAATTAAGGACGTTATAGTTCCAAACAGATATAGAGGCAGGAACTGCCATTTCATTGATATCAGTTGAAGTCGGTTTGTTATTCCAAGTAACGGAATCCGGGTTCCAGTCTGTCGTAAGTCGTTTTATCCAGGCCGAATTATCAGTTCCAGTCGAATTACCCTGGGGTGCGGCAGTTCCTACACTTATTCCATATAATGAAAGTTTGGCGGACAAAATGGTAGCACTGTCCGGCATTCCATCCAATCCTATAAATTTAAGATATGTTCTGCCTATCCCGGTACCCCCGCCCTGCGCAGCATAGGTCCAGGTACCCGCGTATACATCAGGATTTGAATTTAGATTCAGGGCAGCATAAAGATCACTCGTAACAATTGTATTCTGTCCTTCATCCGGACCTGGTTGCAGAGTGAGTGTAATAGTCAGTGTATCACCGTGATATAATGTATCCGTTTTATTTAGAGTGTCTGTTTTGAGTATGGTAACAGTGTCTATTTTATGCAGGGTTACTGTATCGTGGATCGTTTGTATAGATTTTGTGCAGTTCGTCATGCTGAACATGATGAGCATACCGCAGCATACAAATACAATGAGGGGTTTCATACTGGAATTTTTAAGGGATCCAGGGTAAAAATATAGTTATAAACCTGAATTTCAAATAAACCATAGCCCCTATTAAACGATCAATTGGATGAAATGTTATTCATTTACAAGGCTTTATAAAAATATGGCTTATTCGAAAGGATCCGGGGGGTTTTTGACCAAATATATACCATGTTCCGGCTGAATCCTGCCCATTCACTGTAGCTGTAAGTTCTAGTACATTTAGGACGAAAAAAGGACATCAAAATCCCAACAAAAAATACCGGTATCGTCAGACTATAAATGCACAAATCAAATAAAAACCAGAATAATCCATATTGTTTTCTTATCCTGACCAGATTCGAAAGAATTATCTGTTTCCCTTTTTTATCGAATAAATTGTAATATCCCTTACCGGCAGAAGAAAACGCTTCATTGGAAGAAATGCCCTGCAGATGAAATACTTTTACATTGCCAAATATGCAAAGTTTTCCAACCTTCTTTAATCTCGCACACCATTCTGCTTCCTCTGCATATAGAAAGAAATCTTCATCCATCAGGCCCGCCCTCCGGATCGCTGATTGCTTTACCATCAGGAATGCCCCATTAATCCAATCCACTTCGATCAACGAATCTGAATCGGCGACATGAGGCACTTTTACCGAAAATAGATTTCCAAGTGCTTTTATGAACTTCCCTGTATATGGCAAAGGAAGAAGGTAATTCAGTCCCCCAGGCACAAAGTAGTTGCCGGAAATCTGGGGGGAAGAATCTTCATTTAGCAGCTGTACCCCGCAGGCTACATAATCTGAAGCACTGAATTGCCGGTAAGTGTCGTCCAAAGCATTTACGGGTATAATTGTGTCGGGATTCAATATCAAAACGATTTCTGCCCCAGACTGCCGAATACCTTCATTATTGGCTCGTGCAAATCCGGCATTGTAATGCATATCTACCCACCTAATGGCGGGAAATTCAGAAAGCATTGGATTGGGTATACCCGATACGTCATCATTATTGACGATAATGATTTCAAATGAAATAGAAGGTTTGGATGTATAAATGGAACGGAGACAATCACGGATCAGATCCAGACTTTTATAATTAATAATGATGATGGATAAATTAACCACGGCTTAATTTGGCGTAATGAATGGCATAATGTACGGTCATAAAGAACTTCGAAAAAATACCGGTCTTTAAAACTGCCTTTGGTATGGAAAACTGAAATCTGATCATGGATTCAATAACGGCCGGGATTGGGCCCTGATATCCTGATTCTCTGATCTGATGTACCGATCGGATTTTTAAATTCCTCACAAATCTCCAGTAAGCGTCATATACAGTGATATTCTGAAGGCTCTGAACACCTATCTTATTTAAAACGTACAGATTTTCCGGAATTTCCACCCGTGGATTTCTAAATACCTGTTTGGTCACCTGTTCTTCTCCCAAACCAACAGCAATCAGGGTTTCAGCGATCAGCCGGGGTTTGGAAATCTGAAGATAACGGATATAGAAATCAACATCCACCAGCCATTTCAGGGAGGAGTCGTAAAAAATACCGGGAATATTTTTATGCAAAACGACACTCGGTGGCCCGATCCGGTTGCTGGACAGCAAGGTTTTCGGGTCCCGCTCCAGTTTTTTTTGCCATTTCCTGGTCAATTGGACTTTTGCGCCCGGATTTCCGCCATTATCCAGGAAAACATTCGTGTACTCAGAAAAAAAGAAATGTCCGGCTGGAATTTGTGCCGCCGCCGTCGCAAAAACTTTCAGAGCTTCCGGATTCAGAAACCAATCGTCGTCGTGCATGAGCTTGATCCATCCCCCGCCTGCCCTGCGCATACTCTCGTTCCAGTTTTCAGGGGTACCTAACGTCTTTTCATTCTTAAAATAGCGGATAACGCCTGAAATGGGGTGTGACCGGCATAAATCCCAAACTTCGTTGTCCGGACTGTCATCCGTAACAACTACTTCAAACTGGCGGTATGTCTGGTGTTCTATTGAGTCCAGCAGTCGTTTGAGAAAGGAAACCCTTTTAAAAGCCGGTATACAAATAGAAATAAAGACCTCCTCTTCCATCCGGCAAAAATAGGTTCATGTGGATAAATGATCTGTAAATTAATATTCCATTACCAATTTATAGCACGAAAATTGATTCTAAGAATTCAATTCTTCCCATTATGCTTGTACAATTCAACCGTAATATTCAGTTTACAAAACTTATAAAGGCTGAAGGCCATTTAAGGGAGTTTAACTTTAGAAAAGTAAACGGCCTCATGGAAGAGTTATTTACAGTGGACGTCAGCGACGACCGGGGAAACCGAATTATGTTCAAGATGCGCAAAGAGGGCAATGAATGGTTTATCACCACAGATAATCCCATCCCGGACTGGGTTAAGACCTACAGCAGCCGTTATAAAGAAGCTATCGAGGAAGAATTGAAAGTTTCCTGACCCCTGTTTTCTCTTATATTTACAGGGAAGAGCTTTGATCTGCATGGTTGAAATTTCCACCACCATACTTCAATTTGCGGAAAAAGGAGAAAAGACCGGATGGTCTTATGTCTGCATTCCTTCGGACGTCGCGGAAAAATTAAAGCCCGGTTTCAAAAAATCATTTCGTGTTAAAGGGAAACTGGACAATTACCCGATTGCCCGACAGGCACTTCTTCCAATGGGTAATGGTGAATTTATTTTACCGTTGAAAGCAGCCGTCAGGAAAGCCATTCATAAAAATAAAGGCGCGATGGTAAAACTAATACTGGAGGAAGATAACAGAGCATTAAAAGTTTCAGCCGAACTACTGGAATGTCTTTCAGATTCACCGAAGGCAGAAAAAAAATTCAAATCCTTACCCGTCTCTCATCAGATGTATTACAGTAACTGGATTGAATCGGCCAGGACAATCGGCACGAAAGCCAAAAGAATCGGACTTACGATTGTTGCGATGGAAAAAAATCTGACGTATGGAGAGATGCTGAAAATGAATGCACAATCTGTTAATAAGTAAGTTCTTGTAAGTATGCTTATAAACTATTAAATTTGATTAGATGCGTCGGTGGATGCTGTAGAAACCTCATTTGAAAACTTAAAATTCTCTGAATTGACTGAAACGATCATCAACCTGGAAACCGTTAACCCGATTGAGTTTTTTGGTGTTAACAATGGCAAGTTAGATATCCTCAAAAAAAAATTTCCCCTTCTAAAAATTCTTTCACGCGGAACACAAATTAAACTAAGCGGAGCGCCGGAACAGGTGGAAACCGCAAAAGAGAAAATCGACCTCTTACTGCAGTATCTGGAGCGAAATGGTAGTCTGACGGAAAATTATTTCAACCAGATCCTGGGCGGAGATGACGCTGAGACGGTGGATCATTTTGTAGACAGAAACCCGAACGATATCCTCGTTTTCGGTCCCAATGGAAAAACTGTGCGTGCCAGAACGATTAACCAGAAAAAACTGGTTACTGCTTCTGAAAGAAATGATATTGTGTTTGCCATCGGGCCGGCCGGTACCGGTAAGACCTATACTGCTGTTGCGATGGCGGTCAGGGCCTTAAAAAATAAAATGGTCAAAAAGATTATTCTTACCCGGCCTGCTGTAGAAGCCGGTGAAAACCTGGGTTTCCTGCCCGGCGACCTGAAAGAAAAAATTGATCCTTATCTGCGACCTCTATACGATGCCCTGGATGACATGATTCCCGCGGACAAACTCGGGTATTATATGACCACGCGCACGATAGAAATTGCACCATTGGCTTATATGCGTGGACGGACACTCGATAATGCGTTCATCATTCTGGATGAAGCACAGAATGCCACCGATCTTCAATTAAAGATGTTCCTGACACGTATTGGCGCGAGTGCAAAGGCAATTATAACAGGAGATCTGACGCAGATCGATCTTCCGAAAAATCAGAAAAGCGGTTTGGCCAAAGCACTATATATCCTCAAAGGAATTGAAGGCATTTCGCATATCGAGCTCGATGAGGAAGATGTGGTAAGGCATCGTTTGGTAAAAGCCATTATCAAAGCGTATGAAAAGGACAAAATTATTGAACAGGGAGGCGCATGATAATAGTTAATAGTTAATAGTTAAGAGTTAAGAGTTAATTGCCCGATTAAATGGGCGATTCTTAAAAAAATGATTCCGTTGAAAACCATTCTTGTCAGTTGTTTTCTTGCTTTCATCGTGGCGTGTAATGCGGGGAAAACATTTACTCCGGCTGAAGATGCACAGGATGCGGGACGTCAGTTTATTCGTGCCTCTTTGGATGGTGATTATGAAAAAGCCCGCTTTTACCTGCTGAATGATTCTATCAATCTTTTACTGATCAGCAAATGGCAGCAGGTATTTGATAAGATGGACCAAAACACACGTCAGCAGTACCGGGAGGCAAATATTCTTCCGATTAATATCCATGCAATCAATGATTCGGTGACCACCTACACTTTTTCGAACAGTTTTCGTAAAGACACTACAACGGTTCATATTGTAAGAAAAAATGGAGAATGGCTGGTAGATCTCAAAGAAATCCTGAATCATAAACATTAATTGGTTTCCTTCATTTGCTTTGTGCTATGATATCGAATGAGTAGGTTTGTGGCTTCAACCCAACTTATGAATAAGATGAATGTATCACATCCCTGGCATGGTGTCCCTTACGGAAGCCATGCGCCCAGAATTGTAAACGCTATAATCGAAATTCCCCAGGGCGCCCGCGCAAAATATGAAATTGACAAGGACAGCGGTTTACTAAAACTTGACAGGGTCATTTATTCTTCATTTTATTACCCGGTTAATTACGGATTTATCCCCCAGACTTATGGAGATGACCGGGATCCGCTGGATATCCTGGTCATTACTTCCCTGCCCGTTGTTCCTCTCTGTCTGATGGAAGCCAAAGTACTTGGCGTTATGCAAATGATCGACAATGGTGACGGAGATGATAAGATCATTGCAGTGGCAGCCAAAGATCCTGGTGTGAACCATTATAACAATATTGAGGAGTTACCCAAACATTTTTTTGATGAGCTAAGGCATTTCTTTGAAGAATATAAAAAACTGGAAAACAAAGCTGTTAAGGTGGAAGAATTCCAGGACAAGACCATGGCTTTGAAAGTGATAGAAAATGCGATTGCATTTTATAAACAGGAATTTGGCGAAAAAAGCCTAACTCCCAGAGCCTAAAGCTTAGCTATGTAAATAACAGATTTCTGCATCTTAAGTGAAAGTTGGTTTATTATCGTGCATCCTACCTCTTATACCCGGTTGACAGATCAGGAAATATTAAAACATTTTTACGCTGATCATAATAATGAATGGCTTGGTACCCTGTTGGAAAGATATACCATGCTGCTATATGGCGTATCCATGAAGTATTTGAAAAACCCTGAAGAGGCAAGGGATGCGGTACAGCAGATTTTTTTGAAGGCTATTACTGAGTTGCATAAATATGAAGTTAGCTATTTCAGTTCCTGGCTTTATATGATAGCAAAGAATCATTGCCTGATGCAGTTAAGGAACCGGCGACACGGCATTTCTGTAGATCTTGTGAACGAACCTGTGTCGGAAATAAACGATCCGGATCCACTGCAGGACGATGGGCTTTTAAGGAATTTGGAAGAGGCGTTGCAGCATCTGAATTCCGAACAGAAAACATGCATCAGGATGTTTTACCTGGAAAAAAAATCCTACCAGGCAATTGCATCAGAAACCGGTTTTAATTTATTGCAGGTGAAAAGTTATCTTCAGAACGGAAAGAGAAACCTGCGTATCCTGTTGGAAAAGAAAATAGATCATTCAGACGAATAACATGAGTGAAGAGATCAACGAAATGAACAATTCTGAAAATAAACTTCCTGATTCACTGGATGATCATCTGCGTACGATGATGGCGGAAAAGGAATTGAATCGTTTCCGGGAACAACTGCCGGCAGAATTTCTATCTGACGCTTCAGAGGGGCTCAACCAATTAAAGGATAACAAACAACTTGAATCTGTTTTACAAAACTTGAACCAGCAGATGCATCGTCAGCTGGCTTATAAGAAAGTGCATAAACGAAAAAGGTCCATCGGAGACCTGTCCTGGAGTTACTGGGCTATTATAATCATTCTCCTTCTCAGCATGGTCGGATACATAATCGTTCGAATGCTGATTCATTAGGCCTGAAGATGGAGCATGAAGCATGAGGCTTGAGGCCCGAAGTAGTTTGGATTGGTTTAATAGATTCACCGGCAAACTCCTGAGGAAGATATGCTGTTCGATTTGTGCTTAAAGTCTCACGCATCAGGCATCCCGCTCTATTGATACTGTATATAAACAGGCTTGGGTTTCAACCGCATCACTTCAGTTGGGGTCATCATATTACTGCCGGCCTCCCGGTAATCATTCTTATAGAATAATTTGAAACCAGTAAACTGAACCGGCTCCTTTGAAACATACTCCCGGTACGTGGTTAATTTACGTTCTTTGGCACCCCACCCGTCCATATCTACCACCACCTGCACTTCCGGAGTCGGCTTGATATTTTTATAGTTCCTGATCATCGCCTGGGTAAAACGGTGAACTACCAGTATTTTGGGTGGAAGCTGATTTGTCTTTGCAAGGTTTGCGAGGTACTGTATGGTAAAGTTGATATCAGAGTCATTCATGGTTCCTATCACAGAACCTGGTTTTTTGCCTGTTTTCATAGAAAATTCAGGGTCTATTCCAAGGTGAACCTGGGGCATCTTCAGATAAGGCTCCAGCATGGGAACCTCTTCCTGAACCGTGCTCATACCTACCTGGATATCGAGAAATACCAGAGCATTTATCCTGGCGGCCATTCGTATGAGGGAATCAATTTGTTTAAATGGCATGCGCAGCCTGTATTTATTTCCTTTGCCGGGATATCCCTGAGCTGTAACGGCAATATAATGCAAGGCTGGACGAACCGGAACTGTTGAATCAGCAGCCTGCCATTTCTTTAATTCTGCGTTCAATTTGGCAAACATGGTATCAGTAGGGTATTCTCCCAAAACCCCCATTTTCTTCGAATAGAAATTGCCATAAAATGCAATCACACGGCTAAATGGGAAAATGGCCCCCGGCATAGGGTATTTTAATTTGACAGGCCACCGTCCGGAGCTATCCCCGTTACTTAATGCATGATTCAGCTGATCATATTTAATCGTATCCAGTACAACCGGCTGGAGATTTAATTTCCGGGATGAGTCGGCATTTCCAATCGTATCCCTGCCATTTGTCAGTAACTCACTGGAATTCCGGCGAAACAGGTTTCCTGAACCAAAAGCCTGGTAAAAGTATAATCCGGTCAATCCGGAGCAAACGACAAAGAGTATAACAATATACTGCTTCTTAAAAATGCCGGGTTTTCCAGCTGTCTTCGGAGAAAAATGCATAGGGATGTAGATTATCGACGGATATTTTATGATCTATAACCAAAACGTTTTTAGCAAGGCTTTATTTTAAGTTGAATCTGTTAAAAAACCATTTTTTTATACCAGTTTATCAATCCATTTGTTGACCCATCATGAGATGAGGTTTCTTCGTTGTTTTTAAGCTCCGGTAATATTTTTCCTGCAAGTTCCTTACCCAGTTCCACACCCCATTGATCAAAGGAGTAGATATTCCATATTACACCCTGAACAAATATCTTATGTTCATATAGCGCAATTAGCTGACCAAGGGTGTAGGGAGTAATCGCTTTAATGAAAAATGAGTTGGTGGGCCTGTTGCCACTGAAAAATTTAAAGGGGATCAAGTCTGGTTTCACCTTCGCAGCCAGCAGCTCTTCAGGTGTCCTGCCATTCATAAGGGCTTCGGTTTGAGCAAAAAAATTGGATAGCAATTTAGCGTGATGATCGGCGAGTGGATTATGACTGATTGCCGGTGCTATAAAATCACAAGGTATCAAAACAGTCCCCTGGTGGATCAGCTGGTAAAAAGCATGCTGACCATTCGTGCCCGGTTCTCCCCAAACCACAGGGCCCGTTGAATAAGTTACGGGAACCCCGTTTCGGTCTACAGACTTGCCGTTACTTTCCATATTTCCCTGTTGGAAATAAGCAGCAAACCTGTGCATATATTGATCATATGGCAGGATGGCTTCTGTTTGTGAGCCAAAAAAATTTCGATACCAGACCCCAAGCAGTGCCATGATGACCGGTATGTTTTTCTCAAATGGAGCGTTTTTAAAATGTTTGTCTGCCGCATGAGCACCCTGAAGCATTTCCTCAAATCTTGGATAACTGATCATAAGGACAATGGATAGCCCGATTGCACTCCAAAGGGAATATCGTCCTCCCACCCAATCCCAGAAAACAAACATATTCGAGCGATCGATGCCAAATTTTACAACCTCAGCTTCATTGGTGGACAGAGCAACAAAATGTTTAGCGATATGTGCCTCATCCCCTGCGGACTTTAAAAACCATTCTCTTGCGCTATAAGCATTCGTCATGGTTTCCTGCGTCGTAAAAGTCTTTGATGCTATGAGAAAGAGAGTTTCTTCCGGATTTATTTTTTTAAGTGTTTCGACGATCTGGGTTGCATCAACATTTGAAACAAAATATGCCTCCATGCCATCGATCCAATAATATTTTAATGCTTCTGTTACCATGACTGGTCCCAGATCGCTGCCACCTATACCGATATTAACAATATTCCTGATAGGTTTGCCGCTGTAACCCCTCCATTCACCAGAATGAATTTTTTGGCTGAAGGATTTCATGTGTTCCAGCTCCTTCCTTACTTCCGGCATTACATCCTTGCCATCGGAATAAACAGGTTCGCCGGAAAAATTTCTTAACGCCGTGTGTAAGACAGAGCGGTTTTCCGTGTGGTTTATTTTTTCTCCTGAAAACATAGCCTGTTGGGCTTCCCAGACTTTGCACTCCGCAGCCAGATCCAACAAATGTGCAAAAGTTTCCTCATTCACCAGATTCTTCGAATAATCAAACAGGATATCTCCAAAAATAACTGAGCAACGCTGGAATCTTTCCCGGTCTTCGGTGAAAAGACTTTTCATCTGAATTCCTTTCATATACTGCTGGTCTGCCTGCAATTTTTTCCAGGCCAGGGTTTCTACAGGGGAAATATTTGGGAACATATTGGCAGGGTTGGCTTTTTGTTTGCTAACAAAATTACGATTTGAATGTTGTTATTGGGCGAGTATTGAATTCACATTTTAAAAACATCTTTTATGAGTCAGGCCTTTGTTAGAGAAAATGATGAAATGTTGTTGCAGGATGTCTCTCCTTCTATTACTGCCCTGATCATGTATCTGACCAGGGAAAATAATGGAATCCGCATTTATGAAAAACACCGGGTGAAGGATAACGAACATAATCGTGAAGTACATGTTATGAGTAACGGGCTTTCCTATGCAAAGGACAAAGATTCAAAATGGTACATCATTTAAGCTTAAAGCGTAACGCTTAACGCCTAACGCGTAAGGCTTAAAGCTGCATCTGATCAAGTGTTTCCAGAAAATGATCCACCATCGCGCTGCTAATATCAAGATGAGTTACAATGCGCAGGCGTTTGTCGGATATCGTTAGTAAGAGGATTTCTTTTTGTTTTAGAGAGGTAATAAAGCCTTTTGGATCCTTTCCATCAATTAACTCAAAAATAACCAGGTTGGTTTCTACAGGTAAAATCTTTTTTACCAGCGGATGCTTTTGAAGCGCTTCGCCGATCCTTTTGGCATGCTGATGATCCGTAGCCAGTCTTTCAACATGATGGTCCAGGGCATATAAAGCAGTTGCAGCCAGAAAACCCGCCTGCCGCATACCTCCTCCAAATACTTTGCGCACTCTGATCGCCTGTCGAATAAAGGTTTGGGTTCCCAGTAATATACTACCAGCCGGGCATCCGAGCCCTTTGTTAAAGCAAACCGAGATGCTGTGGAATAGTTTTCCAAATTCTGCTGCCTTTTCATTTTTTGCTACGAGTGCATTATATAAACGTGCCCCATCGAGGTGCAGCTTGAGGTGATGTTCATCGCAAACTGTTCTGATCCTTTCTATTTCTTCCAGTTCGTAACAACTTCCTCCTCCCCGGTTCGAAGTGTTTTCAAGACATACCAGCGAACTATGGGATTTATGTGCATCATCCGGATTAATGGACGCTAAAACCTGCCGGGCATTGATTCGACCCCTGTCTCCCGCCAGCGTTTTTGTCTGACAACCTGCATTAAAGGCTATGCCACCACCTTCATAATAATATACATGAGATTCCTGTTCACAAATCACTTCGTCGCCAGGTCTGGTATGACTGGCAATTGCCACCTGATTTGACATGGTTCCGCTGGCACACCAGAGTGCGGATTCCATATTAAATATTGCTGCCATCTTTTTTTCCAACTGGTTCACAGTCGGATCTTCCCTGAACACATCGTCACCCACATCAGCTTTTAACATGGCGTCCAGCATCTGCGGAGTTGGTTTTGTAACCGTGTCCGAACGGAAATCAATGATCATATTTTATTATGTTAAGCTAAATTTTCCGCATGTCCGATGGCATGAAGATTGAAATGATAAGGTATAAAATTAAGTACTATGGACAATTTAATTGTGAAAGGAACCTGGAATACGGTAAAAGGAAAATTAAAGCAAGCCTATGGCAATCTGACAGATGATGATCTGAAATATGAAGAAGGAAAAGATGACGAATTATTGGGTCGTCTGCAACAAAAAACTGGAAAAACAAAAGACGATCTGAGAAAATGGTTTAAATCTAATACTGTATCCGGTTCAGAAAAAAGCACTATATAGATAGTGTGACTTTACTTTCGGGCCCTTCCGGAAAATACCGGAAGGGTTTTTTTATCGTTTCGACCATCCCCTATATGTAAATGAATCTTTAACTTGCATCCCTATGACACAGGAAAAGCTAATCGATATGAGGTCCCGGCTGAGTGGACTGAGGAGGTTTCTTTGACGTCGAGAACCGCCAGATAAAAATCAATGAAGAAAGACAATTGACCGGGAGTTCGGGATTCTGGGAAGATAATGAACGGGCCACCGCCATCCTGAAAAACATCAAGGTAAATGAGTACTGGCTTAAACTTTATCAGGCTGTAGAAACGGCGATAGAGGATTTTGCTGTTCTGATGGAATTCTGGAAAGCAGGTGAAGCGACAGAAGAAGAAACCCGTGCTGCCTACGAAAAATCACTTGAACTCATTGAAGAGGCTGAGTTCAAATCCACGCTCAACGAACCGGAGGATGAATTACCGGCAGTACTGCAAATCAATTCAGGTGCCGGCGGCACAGAAAGTCAGGATTGGGCAGAAATGCTGATGCGTATGTACCGTATGTACGGAGAAAAGCAGGGATGGACTGTTACCGAACTCGATTTTCAGGACGGCGAATCAGCTGGTATTAAAAGTGTAACACTTCAGTTTGACGGCCCTTTTGCCTACGGATTTTTAAAAACTGAAAGCGGTGTTCACAGACTGGTGCGTATTTCTCCCTTCGACAGCAATGCCAGAAGGCATACATCTTTTGCGTCGGTATATGTTTATCCCCTGATTGACGACACGATTGAAATCGAAGTAAATCCAGCCGATGTTGAATGGGCTTTTTTCAGAAGTGGAGGCGCCGGCGGTCAAAACGTAAATAAAGTAGAGACAGCTGTGCGGCTTACCCATAAACCCAGTGGTATTATTGTAGAATGTCAACAGGCGCGCACGCAGGGAGAGAATCGTGAAAAGGCAATGGCGATGCTGAAGAGCCGGCTGTATGAGGAAGAAATGCGCAAACGGGAGGCTATTAAAAATGCCAATAATGCGAGTAAGAAAAAAATCGAGTGGGGATCGCAAATTCGTTCCTATGTTTTTCATCCGTACAAGATGATCAAGGATCACCGGACCGGTTTTGAGACTGGAAATATTCAGCCGGTAATGGACGGTGAACTGGATGGATTTATTAAAGCCTATTTAATGTCAGAGAAAGAAACACTGACGTGATTTGCTGGATTTACTCAGCCGTCAACCGTCAATCGTCAACCTCCATCGAATAAATTCAAGAAAATGAACATCGGATACTTCCATTACCCCCTTCCAGGCAATGAACCCGTGAAATCCTATGCCCCCGGGTCGACTGAAAAAAAATTATTGAAGAAAGCATTGGTGGAACTGAAATCCGTAGAACACGATATCCCTGCGATCATAGGCGGAAAAGAAATCCGTTCCGGAATTAAGATCAAAATGCGCCCTCCACATGAACTTTCTCATACACTGGGTTATTTTCATCGTTCAAATAAGGAGCAGGTAGAATCAGCAATTAAGGCGGCCCTGATGGCAAAAACCTCCTGGGAGCGGATGAACTGGGAAAACAGGGCTTCCATTTTTCTCAAAGCAGCCGATTTACTGGCAGGTAAGTATCGGTATATAATGAACGCATCCACCATGCTGGGGCAAAGTAAAAATGCCTACCAGGCAGAAATAGATAGTGCATGTGAACTTATTGATTTTTTGCGTTTTAATGTCCATTATCTAAGTGAAATATACAGGCAGCAACCTATCAGTTCACCAGGTATGCACAACCGTTTGGAATACCGGTCCCTGGAAGGATTTGTACTGGCAATAACTCCATTTAATTTTACAGCCATCGGTGGAAACCTCCCAACCTCAGCGGCATTATGCGGAAACGTGGTGGTTTGGAAACCCGCCGATACACAGGTTTTCAGCGCACATATATTTATGAAAATTCTGCAAGAAGCAGGTTTACCGGATGGCGTTATTAACCTCGTTTATGCGAATGGTCCGGAACTCGGTGATATTTGTTTCGGTCACCTGGATTTTGCGGGCATTCATTTTACCGGATCCACGGCCGTTTTTAACCAGATATGGAAACATATCGGAGAGAATATCGGGAAATACAGATCCTATCCCCGAATCGTTGGAGAAACCGGAGGTAAAGACTTTGTACTGGTTCACCGGGAAGCGGAAGTAGATGTTGTGGTAACTGCACTCGCCAGAGGTGCTTTTGAGTTCCAGGGACAGAAATGTTCTGCAGCTTCGAGGGCCTATCTGCCATCAAATCTGGCTGCAAAAATTAAGGAGAAGCTGATTCATGTTATTCAGAGTATGAAGGTGGGTGGTGTTGAGGATTTCAGCAATTTTGTAAATGCAATAATCGACGAGAGAAGTTTTGATAAGATCAAAGGGTATATCGATCGCGCATCTTCAGATCCGGCAGCCAGCATTTTGGTTGGCGGTAAAGCTGATAAAACCATAGGTTATTTTATCCATCCGACCCTCATAGAGACAACAGATCCGGGCTATGCAACTTTGAAAGAAGAAATATTCGGTCCGGTGCTCACCATTTTTGTATATGATGAAAACAAATTTGAAGAAACGATGGACCTGGTGGACAATACATCGAATTATGCTCTGACAGGTTCCGTTATTTCAACTAACCGCCAGGCTATTGAACTGGCCACAGAAAGATTGCGCCATTCAGCCGGAAATTTCTATGTAAACGACAAACCAACAGGCGCAGTAGTTGGCCAGCAGCCATTTGGAGGAGCCCGCGGCAGCGGAACCAACGACAAAGCCGGATCCATCCTAAATCTCTACCGATGGCTCAGCGCACGCACGATCAAAGAAACTTTCGATCCGCCTACCGGTTATGAATATCCTTTTTTAACTGAAGCATGACCGCATTCATTATTTTTATAAAAATATTCTGATTGAAGACGATCCTGACTGAAAAAGAACTCGGACTTACTATCCAGCGATTGAGTCATCAACTCCTCGAAAACCATCTTAGTTTCCAGGATCTCGTGATCATCGGTATTCAGCCTCGTGGAATTTATTTTTCAGACAGGATCGTACAGCAGATCAATGAACAGATAAAACCAGCAAAAATTACATACGGGAAACTCGATAATACATTTTACCGCGATGATGTGCGTCAGGGCCTTCATACACTCAATCAGACTGACATGCTCTTCAGCGTGGAAAATAAAACAGTGATCCTCGTGGATGATGTACTATATACCGGCAGAACGATACGGGCTTCCATGGACGCCCTGTTGACCTTTGGCAGACCAGCTAAAGTGGAGCTTTGTATATTAATTGACCGGCGATTCAGCCGTGAAGTGCCTATACAGGCCGATTTCGTGGGTAGATCCATTGATACCATCATAACCCAGCGAGTAAAAGTATTATGGAAGGAAAGGGACGGAAAGGAGGAAGTAGTTCTTTTATAGGCAGGAAGCGGGAGGCTTGAAGCGTGAAGCCAGACCTCTTTTTTGTCTAATGCAACAACTGAATTTATTTGAAAAGCCTCATGCCACATGCTTCGAGCGTCCTACTTAAATTGTTTTGGAGTATGGACCTGAAAATATAACTTTGACTTTTAATGCAACTCAGTACCAAACATCTTCTTGGCATTCGAGATTTACTGGCTTCCGACATTCAGACTATATTAGACACGGCTACTCAGTTTAAGGAAGTTCTTCAAAGACCCATCAAAAAAGTTCCTACGCTACGCGATGTAACCATCGTTAATCTTTTTTATGAGAACTCCACACGTACGAGGATTTCATTTGAATTGGCAGAAAAAAGGCTTTCGGCAGATACAGTCAATTTTACAGCTTCGGGTTCTTCGGTGTCCAAAGGAGAAAGTTTACTCGATACCGTCAATAATATCCTTTCTATGAAGGTAGATATGGTGGTCATGCGGCACAGTGCCAGCGGAGCACCTCATTTCCTCGCGAAACATATTCCTGCAGCCATTGTGAACGCCGGCGACGGTATTAATGAGCATCCCACGCAGGCTTTGCTGGATGCATTTTCCATCAGAGAAAAACTGGGTTCGCTGGAAGGGAAGAAAGTTGCCATCATTGGTGATATTATGCATTCCCGGGTAGCACTCAGTAATATATATCTCCTGAAAAAAATGGGAGCCGAAGTAATGGTGGCGGGGCCCCCTACGCTGATCCCCCTGTATATCACAGAAGCATTTGGCATACCCGTGGAATACAATCTACGCAGGGCGCTGGAATGGTGCGACGTGGCTAATGTATTACGTATTCAACTTGAAAGGCAGAACCAGGTCTTATTTTCTTCGCTAAGAGAATATAGTCTGGCTTACGGTATTAACCGGAAGATACTGGACAGTTTGTCAAAAGAAATATTGATCATGCATCCGGGCCCTATCAACCGTGGTGTGGAACTGGACAGTGATGCGGCGGACAGTAAACAGTCCATCATTTTACAACAGGTTGAGAATGGAGTCGCCGTACGCATGGCAGTCCTTTATCTGTTGGCGGGCAAAGCAACGAATCTTTAATCCCTTCAAAATCATCGTATGCAACGGATCGCAGTATTTCCCGGCACATTTGATCCGATTACCATCGGACACGTAGATATTATTAATCGTTCATTGGGATTGTTTGATAAAGTGGTGATAGGGATCGGAAGAAATGTAAATAAACTTCCGATGTTTTCCGAAGAACAGAGAATTACCTGGCTTAAGGAAATCTATAAAAATAATCCGCGTGTGGAAGCAGTTTTATATGATGGTCTCACCATCAAATGTTGCCAGCAGGTGGGTGCTCATTACATCATTCGGGGAATCCGCTATGTGAATGACTTTGAGTATGAAAAAGCGATCGCTGATATGAACCGAAGTTTGGATTTTCATATAGAAACAGTATTTCTTACCTGTTTGCCGCAATATACTTCAGTGGCATCTACACTTGTGCGTGACGTGATACGAAATGGTGGCGATGTAACGCCTTTTTTGCCGGAGGTAGTTGCTGAATCACTCAAAAAGCTTAAAGCTTAACACGTAACGCTCAAGGCTCATAAAGCAAGCGTGCAAATATCAGGGAGCATCCGACCCTCGTTCAACGATAAATGATCAACGACCGATGATCATTTTTGGAATATAAACACAAAATCATTCGCCATGTCCATTTGGTTTAAGAAAGATATTAATTTGGAAAAGTTGAATCAGTTTTCAGCGAACACAATGAATGAATTGCTGGGAATCAGGATCACGGAATTAGGTGAAAATTATATTAAAGCCACGATGCCGGTGGATAAAAGAACACACCAGGCTTACGGAATATTGCATGGAGGCGCATCTGCGGCACTGGCGGAAACACTTGGCAGCATTGGATCTGTCATCATCGTGGATCCCGAACAATACATTTGCGTGGGAGTAGAAATCAATGCCAATCACATTAGAAGTGTGAGGGATGGATTTGTTACCGGAACAGCTGTTCCATTACATGTTGGTGCTTCCTCTCATGTGTGGGAAATCAAGATCGTGGATAAGAATGATAAACTCGTTTGTGTGAGCAGGCTCACGGTGTTCGTGAAGCAAAAGAAACGATCACGTTAGTATGGAAGTATGGAAGTTTGGAAGTGAAAACTATCTAACTACTTCCATACTTCCATACTTCCATACTAGAGTAGCCCGCCTGCTCTCAGCACTTCGACAATGGCAGGATACGTATTGCGCAATACAATCTCAAAATCTGCAGGTGCTATCCATCTTAAATCGGTAATATCTTCTTCCGTTTGCGGGATCAGTAACTGATGACTGGTCGTCGACATGTGAAACCAATGCGTTTTCTTCTCAATCACTTTGCCTAGTTCTTCATATTCATGCAGCGTCTGCAACAAAAATTTTTTTAACTCCAGTCGCCCCACGCCCGTTTCTTCCTCAACTTCCCGGAGGGCACATTCTTCCAATGTTTCTCCGGGATCAAGTTTACCTTTGGGCAGGTCCCATTTGCCCCGGCGGAACATAAACAGGATCTCCCCCTTTTCATTTTCAACAAGCCCACCGGCAGCAAGGAGAAGAATCTTTTTGGATATGATCATGATATAGTAAAGATAAAGGGGACGGGCACAATGACAGAAACAAAGGGATTTTTTTTATCTTCACACCATGACCAACGAAAAAGCAGTAGCTGAAAAATTACTGGAAATTCAGGCAATCAAACTAAATCTGGAAAAACCATTTACCTGGGCTTCCGGATGGAAAAGCCCCATCTATTGCGACAACCGCAAAACGCTTTCCTTTCCTCATGTCAGGGAGTTTATAAAATCCGAAATGTGTAACCTGATTTTTGAAGAATTTCCGGATGCGGAATACCTGGCCGGAGTCGCTACGGCTGGTATTGCATGGGGCGCTATGGCCGCCGATCAGCTGAAACTGCCCTTTATTTACGTTCGTTCAAAACCCAAGGATCACGGAATGGGAAACCAGATTGAAGGATTTTATAAAGAAGGGAAACAGGTGCTGGTCATTGAGGATCTGGTTTCTACCGGGAAAAGCAGTCTGGCAGTAATACAGACATTGAAATCAGCAGGGTTGCAAATTGCAGGCCTGGTTTCTATATTTAATTATGGTTTCGATGAAGCGGCAGATGGCTTTACAGTTGAAGGCGTTAAAACCAGGTCACTGACAGACTATCCGACACTGATCAAACTGGCCGTTGAAAAAGGAACCGTTAGTGCAGCCCAGCACAAAACACTTGTTAAATGGCGGGAAGATCCCGCACACTGGAATGCTCTTTCGTATTTTTGAAAATAAATACATGCCATGAAAAAGATATTGTGGATGACTATGATCGTCAATTGCTTTTTTCTCATCAGCCGGGCCCAGCAGCCTGTTCGTAAAGGCGGCCTGGAAACTGCAACCATTTCCGTTCCAACCGTTCAATGTGAACAATGCAAGGATAGAATAGAAAGATATATCTCCCGGGAAGATGGAATTCAAATGGTGAAAGTCGATTACAAACATCATACTTGCAAAGTGACTTATATCTGGGACCGTACGACCATTGAAAATATAAAAACAGCTATAGCCAATATCGGTTACGATGCCGGTGACGTAGCGGCAGACCCGGAGGCATATAAAAAACTACCCACCTGTTGTAAAAAGCCCGAAGATGGCGGCGGTCACCAAAAAAACTAAATGGAGGATTTAAAAAGAAGAACTTTTATCCGCAATAGCTTCCTGGCAGGAGCCGGAATCTCACTCACCGTCCCTGAAATATTTAATAAAACAGTATCAAATCTACCCGCCGAATCCGGTGTTCAAAAAAAATCAGGTACCAAAAAAATAGTTGTCGCCGGTGCTGGCATCAGCGGTTTATGCTGTGCATATGAACTGATAAAGGCAGGGCACGATATGAATGTTCTGGAAGCCAGTGGCCGTCATGGCGGTCATGTTTTCACCGGCAGGGATGGATTTTCCGATGGACTTTATGCGGACTATGGGGCGGATCATATCACAGATCCGGGATACGAAAAATTCTTTGAATACAGTAAGGAATTTAGTCTCACAGTAATACCATACCGTCAGGGGAATGATGGACTGAGTATGATAAAAGGGAAATTTTATTCAGCAGAACAACTCCGCGATCCGGCTATCTTAAAGTCTTTTGGTTTCAATGACCGGGAAGTTCAATTACTTTCACGGAACGGCTGGTGGGAACTTCAATCATTTTATCTTCAAACTTATATTTCAAAATTTACCGATCCCTTACAACCATTTGGAGTCGGGCTCGACGACCTGGATAATATTTCCCTTGCTGACCTTTATAAAAAACAGGGAGCGTCCGGAATGGCTCTGGAATATCTGGGTGGTCATAATACCTCGGCATTATATAAAGTCTGGCGTCTGGCTATTATGGGTTTTCGCGGAATACCACTTTCAGAGGGCAACACATTCCGGTTGAAAGGCGGCAACCAGGAAATAACCAATGCATTTGCAAAAAAACTGGGCAAACGGGTGCACCTGGGCTCGCCTGTCATTTCGATAAACCAATCTCCTCAATCCGTTACGGTGAAATACAGGCAATACGGATATGAAGAAGAAAAACAGATCTCTGCTGATTTTCTGGTGAATGCGATTTCAATGCCTGTCTTTAAAAAAATTGTAGTGACCCCGGCCCTTTCTGCGGAAAAACAATTCGTAGTTGAGAATCTTGCATATACGTCTCATCCGCATTATATTTTCGAGGCCAGTTCAAAATTCTGGCTGGACGACGGACTGAAGTCTATAAATCTGGAATTTGATGATCCGGATATTCAAGCAACCTGGCAAACAGCTGATGAGGTCGAAACAGAAAGAGTGATGATAGTCGCCTATGGGCCTTCAGGACTCTCGCCGCAAAGAGTACTGGCCGCTTTCAGAAGATTATATCCCGGTAAACGCGATACCATCGTGCAGGCATTGACGAAGGACTGGTCAAAGGACAGTTTTGCTCCCACCTGCGAGATGGTTCCATTTCCCGTAGGTCAAATGCGCAAATTCTGGCCGCAAGTATTGAAGCCGGAAGGAAGGATTTTTTTCATTGGCACCTATGCTGATAATATGAGCCGTGGAATGGAATCCTGTCTCCGTTCAGCCAGGCGCGTTGCCGAAGAAATCAACAGTTTGTCAACATAATCAAAAAGAAAATAAACGGAATTACTTTAATACGTTTAGGGATTATAACAGATAGAAACAAAAAATTTAGTTTCCAATGATTTATTTTTAGTGCATGTTGAAAGGATTACATGCCGGCATGCTGATATTTATTACCCTTATCGGGCAAACGCCTAACCACGCGCCGGTTATCAGGATTTCCCAACCGGCAAATCATCTGGTTTGTACGTGGGGTAGTCAGGTTCAGTATTCAGTTGACGTGTCAGACACGGAGGACGGTGAATCGAAATATCAGGAAATTCAACCTGCTGAAGTGCTCGTCAGATTAAAATATGCAGAAAATTCAGCTCAGGCATCCGCTTACCTGAAACAAAAAAAGTTCAATGACACGGTAGGCCTGATGCATATGATGGTATCAAATTGTTTTAGCTGTCATGGATTTAAGACTAAATTAGCCGGTCCTTCCCTCCAGGATATCAGTAAGAGATATCCGAATACTTCTTCTTCACGCGAACAACTGGAAAATCATATTCTAACAGGATCCACCGGTATATGGGGCAAAGAAGTAATGCCTACACATCCGGAATTAAATGCAGAGTTTGCACAAAAAATGGTTCAGTGGATCTTAACATATGCTAATGATCCCGGATTGAATTATTTTGTGGGGTTACAGGGTGTATTACCATTAAATAAACCGAAAACAAACATACACTCCGGAGTTTTTATAGTTACCGCCTTTTATACCGACCACGGAACCGCCGATTTCCCCAATAGAAGAATAACAGGTTCCGCTCAGTCTATACTGAAAATGAAATAACAATCCTGGTCGTAATTAATATTTAACGTCGACAGAATATTTTCCTTCACCAAGACCGAGTTCCGCAGACGCTGCATTGCTGATACGAATGAGAAGGCCGGCACTTTCCTTCATGTCAGGAAGTTGTCCGAGAACCTTTGCATAAACCGTTTTTCCATTGGTCGCTGTAACCCTGATAATTGATCCGACGGTTATGCCATTCATCAAAGCGTAATATTTTCCGTCGGTCCATCCACTCGTGCTTTTAAAGGTTCCGGCCATACCGGAAGCTGATTTCCCGGCACCGGTATAATCGATGCTGAAGAAACCACCATTGCTATGTGTAACAGCATAATTGTTCATCCTTTCCGGAGGATTGTTCACAGGAATTGCTGTGGTCGTGGGTGTGGTTGTGTTGGGGACAGTTGAAACTGCTGGTTTGGCCGGGGGTTGTGAGATAGTAGCTGTTGGACTCGTCTGAGTCGATTTACTACCTGTCTGGACTAAAGCGGGATTGGAAGTCTTCAATGTTTTGACCTGTTCATCGGCCGTGGCCGGACTGGTTACGGGATTTGTTGATATTCCCATAGCCAATGGTGAAAGATCTGTTTTCACTTTCAGATATCCGACAATTAAAACGGTTCCTTTTTTTACATCGTCCCGTTTAATCTTGTTCCATCTTTCAAGACTTGTTACCGGCACGTCGTTGTATATTGAACTGATCTTATACATCCATTCTTTGTCACCTACCTCGTGATATACCGGAATAAGAGACTCATTGGTGGTTTTCAACTGTTTTTGATCAAAATTGCCTGAAGTAAGCGGAATATTGAGAACTGTTGCTACTTCTAAAGGTTTATCGAAATTCATATTGTTAAAACTGGCGATATCGTGCGGAGGGCAATTGAACAAACGACCGATACTATACCAGTTTTCTTTTGCTACCACCGTATGCGTCAGGTAGAATTTGCCTTGGGTTCCTTCTATTTTAAGCTGGGGACTCTGGGAATATCCGTTTGAAACTGCACAAATCAGGCAAAATATAAGGGCTCTCCTGTTTTTCATTTCAGGTATTTATGGATGAACGCAAAGATGCTTAATAATCTTGCAAATGAAATATTAAAAAAAACTATTGCCTGATCCTCCATGACTTAGGATAGTAGTTATTCATTCTTTTATCCAGTAACTTAACCCAACCTAAACGCTGTCCCTGGAAGCAAACCGTATGCCAGCCCTTTGCCGGCAAATGGGTATTAAATGGATTGCCCCGCAGGAAATCAAGCGCGTCTGATTTTGACACATGCAATGCAGGGGAATCATACCGCAGGAAATTCGCCAGAGCCAGTTCATGATCAGGAATCCAGTCACGTTCTCCTGCTTTTCCAACTCTGACACCAGCTTTCTTCAAATAGAGATTATTTTTCAATAATTCGAGGTCGCTCATTAAGTCAGGCATCAAAGCATGTATTGAGTCCTCAATAGATATATATTCCAACGTATCCGGACAAATCCATTCGCCGATTTGCTTTTCAGCGGATTTGGAAATAGCCAAGGAATTCTTACCTGATTTAGTCGCCCGGCCATGTTTTGCCTGGTTACCGATCGAATATTGATTTGATTTCTCTGTAACGGCAGTTTGTTTTTTTTGTATAACGGAAAGGAAAAATCCCTCCCCTGAAAGTTTATACGGATAAAACCGGTAACCAAATGCCTGTGCGAAGTCAGATTGGGTTTCGATGATATTCCAAAGAGGATCCGGAGTCAGGGCAACCGTTTTACAGGAATACTGATTGAAAAGAAAATCCAGTATATCTTCATTTTCTTCCTTCGAATATGAACAGGTGGAATATATCAAGAATCCATCTTCTTTCAGGCAATCCCATACATCTGACAGGATGCGCTGTTGCCGCTGATTGCAAAGTTTTACCAATTCCGTGCTCCAGGAGGAAGCGGCTTCAGGATCCTTTCTGTATAATCCACTCCCACTGCAGGGCGCATCAATCAGAATTATATCGAAAAAGCCCGGGATTCTTCTGAAGTGTGACGGATCATTATTGGATACAAAACCATTTGCCCTGCCCCATTTAGTCAAATTCTGGGTTAAAACCGGAACACGTGTTTTAATTACTTCATTACTGAGTAAAAGAGATTCCTGTGAAATCAGAGATTGTATCAATGTGGATTTACCACCAGGCGCGGCACACAAATCAAGAACCTTTAATTTATGACGCAGATCAGCAATATGTTTTAAAGCAAACGAAACAAACATTCCGGATGCTTCCTGCACATAATAGGCTCCTGCATGAAACAAAGGATCCAGTGTAAAGGAAGGACGGCTTCTAAGATAATAGGCATCCGAAGCCCAGGGAACTTTGCCTGCCAATCCAAACGGAGGATATGCTTTTTCAGTGGACCATATATCGTTACGGAGAATGGGTTTTTCAATATTCAGATGAACCGAAACCAGTTGTTCTCCGGAATCATGAATATGCTGAAAAGCATCTGAATCAAAATGATCCATCTTTTTCAATGAATTGACTAATCCCAATGGTAAATATGAATCCAATGATTTTATAGTTCAAAAACGGATTACGAATTGTTGTTTTACTTTGAATTCGTTGCGAAAAAATACAAGTCCCGCGGAAAAGATATCGATACTCATTTTAACGCGCGGATCTGCCTGGATTGTTTCCCAGGCTTCTTCCATCTCGCGGCTCCAGTGAATATCATGAATGATGATGAGTGAGGAATCTGAAATCCTGTTCAGGAATTTTTCAAAGTATTCAAGCACGGGTTTTTTTCGATGATTGCCATCGATAAAAACCATGTCTGGCGTAGGATTCAATTCGATTTGCTCCGGCAAAGTTGTTTCAAAGTCTCCTGTCGACTGCGTGATGTTGCTGAGTTTTAATTTTTGGAAGTTCTCATGGGCAATACCAGCAATAGCGGGGGACCCTTCCATGGTTACAACCCGTGAAGCAGCATCGGCAGAGGCGAGATACGCGGTAGAGATTCCAAGAGAACTCCCCAGTTCCATGATCAACCGGGCGCGATAGAAATTAGCAAGACGAAATAATAACCTACCGAATTTCTGATCAGAAACGACATTGCGTGCAATCTCAGAAATTTTTTTTTTCGAATGTGTCTTTTTCTTTGAACCGGCACCCAGATCATGTATATCCAAAACCCTATGATCCTGCAACATGTTTTTCTTGACGGTTTCAATTAGTTTGTAAGCATAATAGTCACGATCGTCATTGAATACTTCCCTGATTAACTCGTAAACAAAGGGCGAATGGATACCATGGCCCTTGCCGCTGGAAGCGAGCGCATAATATTGAAACCACTTAAGTGCAAGTTGAGATTTTGAATACATGTGTCCTTACCCGGTATGTTCCGGAATCGATTTTATTTTTTTCCAGGTCTGAAAGTCCATGTCATATGCATGCTTTTGATCCGCAGTCACTTTTTTCGAATAGGTCATATGAAAGACGTCAGTAGGTATCTCGGGAAAAAAGGCATCGCCTTCCAAAAATGCAAATACCCTTGTCATATATATGGTATCGCATATTAAAATGGATTCTTTATAAATCTGTCCGCCACCTCCGATAAAGACTTCTTTTGCATCCATTTTTTTTGCCAGCTCAATGGCTTTTGTCAAACTGTCTGTATGCTGAACCTCCGGGTTTCCTGATGTATACCCTGGTCTGCGGCTGACTACAATATTAAATCTGCCGGGCAAAGGTTTGTTTCCCAATGCTTCGAAAGTCTTTCTTCCCATGATAATGGGAAGTCCCCAGGTGGTGTTTTTGAAAAACCGCATATCCTCAGGCAGATTCCATAGCATCTGTTTATTTTTCCCGATGGCATTGTTTTCAGATGCGGCAACGATGATGGATAGCTTCATAATGATTCATTTATACAGCTACCTGGGCTTTAATCGACGGATGAGGATTGTAATTTTCCAAGCTGAAATCTTCAAACCGGAAATCAAATATATTTTTTACTACCGGGTTCAGTTTCATTTGGGGTAAGAGATTGGGGGTCCTGGTCAATTGGAGCGCGGCCTGTTCGCGATGATTATTGTACAGGTGAACGTCGCCGAAACTATGTATAAATTCTCCGGGATCCAGGTTGGTTACCTGGGCAATCATCAGGGTTAGTAAAGCATAAGATGCAATATTAAATGGAACGCCCAGGAAAACATCCGCACTGCGTTGGTACAACTGGCAGCTTAATCGCCTGCGAACACCTTCGCGCTCCGGGGGGGCTACATAGAATTGAAATAATACATGACATGGCATCAGCGCCATTTGAGATAATTCCGCAACATTCCAGGTGCTGACAATTAACCGCCGGCTATCCGGATTCGCCTTTATCTGTTGAATCAAATCGCTGATCTGATCAATCTGTTTTCCATCTGCACCCGACCAGCTTCTCCATTGTTTGCCGTACACAGGTCCCAGATCGCCGTTTGAATTTGCCCATTCATCCCATATCCGAACTCCGTGCTCATTTAAATAAGCAATATTGCTGTCTCCTTTCAGGAACCAAAGCAGCTCATAAATAATGCTTTTCAGATGAAGTTTTTTTGTGGTGACCAGCGGGAATCCCTTTGTCAAATCAAATCGCATTTGATAACCAAAACAACTTTGGGTACCAGTGCCCGTTCTATCGCTTTTTTCAATGCCCTGTTCAGTCACGTGGCGAAGTAAATCCAGGTATTGCTTCATACGTGCAATTTACAGAAGTTCTGAAGTCTTATCAATCTGTTAACGATTCTGACATTTACCGCCTGAATAAACGGTGTATAACTTGTCAGCTCTGGCATGCGATTGGTAACTCCTATTTATTAAACTTCGAAGATTATGAAACAATATGCAGCAGTCAGCGCTTTTCTTCTGGTAACATTGTTCACATCTGTCAGTGGTTTTGCCCAGGCCGGAGATCCAGCTGCCCGTGCAGCACAAATGAAACAAAAATTGATTACCGAACTGAAAATGACCGATGTGCAGGCCGATTCAGTGGTTGCTATTAACGCGTCATACAGACCACAGATGCGTGAAATTTTCCAGGATCAAACACTTAGCGAGGATGATAAAAAGGCGAAAATGAAAGCCATAACTGATCAGGCTGACAAGAGAATTCAACCCGTGCTGGGAGATCCGCTTTTCAAACAATATCAGGAATGGAGAGCGAGAAACATGCAACAAATGCGGGCTGGTAAAGCAGGAAATAGTTAACGGCGAGCTATTATCCAGGGTCATTAACTTTTTTTGACTTCCTTGGCCCACCCGTCTTTCAAACCAACAGTCCTGTTAAATACCAGTTTCTGAGGACTGCTTTCTTTGTCAAGGCAAAAATATCCTTTACGGAGGAACTGGAAGCGATCATCCGGCCTGGCGGCGTCAAGAGAGGGTTCTGCCATGGCCGTTTTCAAAATTTCCAGTGAGCCAGGATGAATGTATTCTTTGAAATCTCTTTCTTCGGCTGCGGGATTTTCAACTCTGAACAATCGGTCATATAAACGAAGTTCAACAGGAATAGCATGGGTCTTGCTGACCCAATGTAACGTGCCCTGCACTTTTAGACCTGAGGCATCTGTACCGCTTTTACTTTCCGGCAGATAACTGCAACGGAGCTCGATAATTTTACCTTCATTATCCTTTATGACTTCGTCACACTGAATGATATAGGCGCTTTTAAGCCTTACTCTTTTCCCCGGCGCGAGTCTGAAAAACTTCTTAGGCGGATTCTCCATGAAGTCCTCCTGTTCGATATACAATTCTCTGCTGAACGGCAACGGACGACTTCCACTTTTTTCAGATCCTTCCGGATAATCTTCGGAAATGAGGGTCTCTACCTGATCCGGGTAATTCGTTATGATCACTTTGAGCGGATCGAAGACGACCATTTTTCTCATCGCGCGCTGATTCAGATCTTCACGCAGACAAAATTCTAACAGCGAGACGTCGATCAGAGTATCTCTTTTTTGTACCCCGATCCGGTCGGCAAAACTTCGGATGCTCTCAGGAGTATATCCGCGGCGACGAAGTCCCGAAATGGTTGGCATCCGGGGATCGTCCCAAGATTGCACAAAGCCTTCTTCAACAAGTTGCAACAATTTTCGCTTGCTCATGATCGTAAAAGTAAGATTCAGGCGGGCGAACTCGTATTGATGGGAAGGGAAGATTTCCAGTTTCTCTATAAACCAGTCATACAAAGGGCGGTGTGACACGAATTCCAGCGTGCAAATCGAATGCGTAATTTTTTCTATGGCATCACTTTGACCATGTGCAAAATCGTACATCGGGTAAATACACCAGGTATTACCCGTGCGGTGATGATGCGCTTTTTTAATCCTGTACATAATCGGGTCGCGCATGTGCATATTGGACGATGCCATATCGATCTTTGCCCGTAACACTTTTTCGCCGTCACCATATTTACCTGCTCTCATTTCGCTGAAGTACTGAATATTTTCAGCAATGGTTCTGCCGCGAAATTTATTTGCGACACCAGGTTCGGTAGGCGTTCCCTTTTGAATTGCGATTTCTTCACTCGTACTGTCATCAACATAAGCCAGTCCCTTTTCAATGAGTTTTAGTGCAAATTGATAAAGCTGTTCGAAATAGTCAGAAGCATACAAAACCAATTCCGGACTAAATCCCAACCATTTTACATCTTTGATGATACTTTCTACATATTCTGTTTCCTCTTTTGAAGGATTTGTATCGTCAAAACGCAGGTTGGTTTTCCCCCCGTATTTTTGAGCCAGTCCGAAATTCAGGCAAATTGATTTTGCATGACCGATATGCAGATGACCATTCGGTTCCGGTGGAAAACGGGTGAGGATCGTTTTGTATTTGCCTTGTTTCAGGTCTTCCTCAACAATTTCCTCCAAAAAATTTAATGATTTCTCTTCTGCTTGTATTTCCGCCATATTGATCCTATATCAGGGTGCAAAATTAATTCTTATAAGCCCAAATCCCAAAGTCACTTCCATACTTCCAGTCTTCCGGTGTTCCACACTTGTTTTACCGTTCTCCAAATATCAACGTCCCCAATCTCACCATCGTCGACCCCTCTTCGATCGCTATAGGATAATCGCTGCTCATACCCATACTAAGTGTATCTACGGGATCAGAAGGGAAGGACATTTTAATTTTTTCGAATATCATCCGAAGCCGGACGAATTCTTCCCGGATTTGGGTTTTATTTTCAGTCATAGAGGCCATGCCCATACAACCTGAAATTTGCGAATGACTGAACCTTCCCTCCTGCCTGTTCCGGTTCACGGTAAGCAATAATAAATCAAGCTCGGTTTCATCCAATCCAAATTTCGATTCTTCACGGGCAATAAAGATCTGCAGCAGACAACGTACGATCCGCTGGTTTTTTGATGCATGCTTGTCAATTTCAAGCAATAACTTCAGGCTGTCCACCGATTGGATCATATAAATAAAAGGAACCAGGAATTTAACCTTATTGGTTTGCAGGTGTCCGATGAAATGCCAACGGATATCCGTTGGAAGCTGAGCCTGCTTTTCCAACAATTCCTGTACATAATTTTCTCCGAAATCTCTTTGTCCCAGATCATACAGTGCTTGTATTTCTTCCACGGACTTTGTTTTGGATACCGCCAGTAGCTGTACACCGGAGGGTTTCAGTTTCTCAATGATGCCGGAATAATCATTCCTGTTCATGCGAAAGTCATTTTAAAATGCTTCGCGAAATTACGATTCGTTGCACTTCACTGGTACCCTCATATATCTGTGTGATTTTTGCGTCCCGCATCAGCCTTTCCACATGATATTCTTTTACGTAACCATATCCGCCATGAATCTGTACGGCTTCAGTGGTCGTCCACATGGCGGTTTCACTCGCAAATACTTTGGCCATGGAAGAACTTATGGCATAGTCCCGACCATTGTCTTTATCGAGGGCAGCTTTTAAACATAACAATCGGGCAGCCTCAATACGGGTTGCCATGTCAGCCAGTTTGAACTGAATGATCTGATGGTTTTTAATTTCCGTTCCAAAGGCTTTTCTTTCCTTTACATATTTTAGACATAACTCGTATGCTCCCGATGCAATTCCAAGCGCCTGGGAAGCAATGCCGATTCTGCCACCCGAAAGTGTTTTCATAGCAAATGAAAATCCAAATCCATCCTCTCCGATTCTGTTCTCTCTGGGAACTTTCACTTCATTGAAACTGACACTATGTGTGTCACTGCCACGGATCCCGAGTTTATTTTCTTTTGTTCCGACAGAAACGCCGGTTGAATTTTTTTCAACAATAAATGCATTGATGCCCCTGGATCCTTTTGTTGGATCTGTATGGGCCATCACAAGATATACGGATGCGGAATTTCCATTGGTAATCCAGTTTTTCATGCCATTCAGGACATAATGGTCCCCCTTATTTATAGCAGTCGTTTTTTGTGAGGTAGCATCACTACCCGCCTCCGGTTCGCTCAATAAAAATGCACCGATGTACAGATCACCGTTTTTTTGTCCGGCTGCCAGGGGTCTTAGCCATTTTTCTTTCTGTAAAACGGATCCATATGCCTCCAGGCCCCAACAAACCAGCGAATTATTTACGCTCATCGCGACGGATACGCTGGAATCAATTTTACTGATTTCTTCCATCGCAAGTACATAACTAACCGTGTCCATGCCTGCACCACCATATTCCGGTGTAACCATCATACCCAGGAATCCCAACTCCGCGAGCTTTAATAATTGTTCCCTTGGAAGTTTTTGCTGTTCATCCCTTTCAATAACGCCTGGTAAACATTCCTGCCTGACAAAATCTCTTGCTGCCTGCCGGATGGTCAATTGTTCTTCCGAGTAAGAAAAATCCATAGTAAAAACGATGATCGCGGCAAAAATAGCAGAATTACTGAGACAAAACTAACAACCGTTAGGTTTTGAACCCGAAAAGGGTTTAGCTACCTTTGAGCCCACGAAAAAAACGATATGGGTAAACAAGAACAATTAATTAAAGTAAGTTCCGAAATCGGACGCCTGCGTCGTCTCCTGGTACACAGTCCGGACAGCGGATTAGGGAAAGTAGTGCCTTCCAAAGCACAGGACTGGTTATTTGAAGATATCGTTCACCTGGATACTATCCGGAGAAAGGAGTATGATTTCTATACCAAGTTGTTATTATATTTTCTCGATCCCGATTTAATACTGGGAAAACTGAAGGCGATTGACGCGGAAAAAAATAAAAGAAATTTCTACAAACCGGACCACAAGGATTTTTTTCGATCTGATAAAGTGATTGAACTTCAGTGGTTGCTTGCTGAAATTCTGGAAGACCTGGAGATTCGTCTCAAACTGGCTGCATCTGTTTGTGCTATTGAGAATTGTTCCTACGACACCCAGAAAGAATTGCTCGAACTCAATCCCATTGCGCTTGCGAAGACATTTATTACCGGCACCCTGGAAAGTGGTCGCATGTTGTTCGCTCCCATACCCAATTTTATTTTTACTCGCGATATCGGTATTGTTATAAATGAATTTGTCTTATTAAATAAACCAGCCAAAAAAGCAAGGACAAGGGAGGCGTTGATTGCAAAATACATTTTCTTCAATCATCCCTTTTTTAAAGAATACCAGGATAATATTCTGGAACTCAATGATGGTTATCATCATTTTTTATTACCCAAGGAATCTGACGACCGGAAAGTTACCCTTGAAGGAGGTGATGTGATGGTGGTTACTAAGGATCATCTGCTGATTGGTGTGAGTGAACGGACGACCATGGAGGCAGCGCACCAGGCAATACAGCTGCTATTTGAAAAAAATGTTGTAAAAAAAATTACAGTCGTAAAGATTCCAAAGAAAAGGGACTATATGCATATTGATACTGTTTTTACCCAGATTCGAAAAGATGCCTGGGTGATGTTGGGCGTATTTTCCAAGAAATCCATGAAGCATGAAAATGAAGACTCCATACAAAGAGCATTGGAAGGATCAAAAAAAGATGAAAAATTAAAAATCATTCAGTTTAAGAAGAAGGATATTGAGAATCCTATTTATTTTGACAACCTCGAAGACCTGCTGACGGAAATCAGCAAAGTGGATCTGCAGTGTACGGGTAGAGTAAAATTTATTTATTCCGGAAACAATGAATTCCCTTTTGATGCCCGGGAACAGTGGACCGATTCCTGTAATCTGCTGGCTTTGAAAGAAGGCGTGATACTGGGTTATGACCGAAACGACAAGACGATTGAGGCATTTAAAGAAAATGGGTTTGAAATCATACATGCACATGATTTGATCAGGCAGCTGGAAGACGAAACTTTGAAAGTTGATCAGATAAAAGATACCGTCATACTGATGCCATCGGCCGAACTGTCTCGCGCGCGGGGTGGCTTTCATTGCATGAGTATGCCGTTACTAAGGGATGACCTCTAAGCTAAAAGCGTGGAGCGTAAAGCAATATAAACTGTCAACAGTCATCTGTCAACCATCAACTAATATGCAAACCACTTCAAAGGTTTTAATGATCAGACCCCTGCATTTCGTATATAATGCTGAAACTGCTGTGAATAATAGTTTTCAGGTGAAAGGTGACCAGGAAAACCTGACAGGAAAAGCAGTACAGGAATTTGACACATTCGTCAATGCATTGCAGGATCAGGGTATTGATGTAACGGTGGTGGAAGATTCACCGGATCCCCATACACCTGACGCCATTTTTCCAAATAATTGGATCTCCTTTCATTCGTCCGGCATTTATTGTCTCTATCCCATGTTTGCACCAAACCGGAGAAAAGAACGGAAGGCGGAAGTGATTTCCATTGTTCAGAAAAAATTTCATTATGATCATTTGGTCGATTTCACCGGATATGAGTCTGAAAATCTATTTCTGGAAGGAACTGGCAGTATGGTTTTGGATCGCGAAAAACGACTCGCCTATGCCTGTTTGTCACCAAGAACCAGCGAAGTCGTCCTGCAGGATTTCTGTAATAAATTGGATTATCAGGCAGTTGTGTTTCATGCAGTAAATGAAACCGGGCAGGCTATTTATCACACCAATGTCATGATGTGTGTGGCTGACCGTTATGTAGTGATATGCCTGGATTCCATCAGAGATCCGTCTGAAAAAAAACATGTTGAAGAATCCATACTCCGAAGCGGAAAGGAAATGATACCCATCAGCAATAGTCAGATGAATCAGTTCGCAGGCAATATGCTTCAGTTGGAGGATGAACGCAAAGAGAAAATACTCATTATGTCAAGCGCTGCCTGGAACGCGTTGTTACCGGAACAGACAGAAAAACTTGCAAAATACAATCGAATAATGCATGCTTCTCTCCGGCAAATTGAAACCAATGGCGGTGGAAGTGCGAGATGTATGATTGCTGAAATTCATTTATAATGATTGCAATGAATTAACCCGATTTACTCCATGAGGATTCAATGCAAATGCTTATTTTTGGGACTTCTTTCGGAAAGATTAAAAAATTTCAACAGATATCGCCATTTGATTGAAACGGGTTCAAAAAATACAATGCTTTTCTAATTAATGCAACAAAAAGTTTCAAAAATCGGGGTACTCACATCTGGTGGAGATTCGCCGGGAATGAATGCCGCCGTTCGCGCAGTTGTTCGTACGGGAATTTATTATGGATTGGAAGTTTTCGGTATTATGCGGGGATATAGCGGAATTATTGAAAATGATATTATCCCGCTCCATTCGCGTAGTGTGGCTAACATTATTCAACGGGGGGGCACGATTTTAAAAACTGCCCGTTGTAAGGAATTTTTTGAATACGAAGGAAGGTCCAGGGCCCATGCCAATTTGAAAAAGCTGGGAATCAACGGCCTCATTATAATCGGAGGAGACGGCTCTTTCCGGGGCGCCCACAGATTCAGTTCAGAATTCGAGATTCCCTGCATAGGAGTACCGGGAACCATAGATAAGGACATTGCAGGGACTGATTTTACAATCGGTTTTGATACGGCAGTCAACACAGCAGTCGAAGCAATCGATAAGATCAGGGATACCGCTGACGCACATGACCGCCTTTTTGTGATAGAGGTTATGGGCCGCGATGCCGGATATATTGCTTTGCACAGCGGGATTGCCACTGGTGCCGAAAACATTCTGATACCAGAACGGAAAACAGATATTGAAGAACTCGTAAGTTCCCTGCAGGAAAAGGAAAAAAGAAAGAAACTGGTGAATCTGGTGGTGGTTGCAGAAGGAGATAATTACGGAGGCGCTGAAGAAGTAGCCAAAGTAGTAAAACAAAGACTTCCGAATATTGATACGCGTGTTTGTATTCTCGGCCATATTCAAAGGGGTGGATCACCGAGTTGTCTTGACCGGGTAATTGCCAGCCGGATGGGATACTCTGCTGTTGAATGTCTCCTGGAAGGGAAATATAATGTGATGGTAGGTATTGTAAATAATAAGATTCATTATACCCCGCTGGAAAAAGCCGTAAAAGCCAAACAGAAAATCAGTGATGACTGGCTTAGGATTATAAAAATATTGGCATCTTAAAGCTTGGCGCCGAACGCGTAAAGCTGAACGCTATTTAATGTGATAATTGGTTTAGCTTTAACCCTTAACTATTAACTTTTAACTCTTCACTTTCAGTATCATGTCAAAAAACCTCGATAAGTATATCTACGGCCAGATGGATAAACAAGCCGGACTGGAACATACTTTTCACCGCACTAAGATTGTTGCCACAGTCGGTCCTGCCTGCGACACTTATGATAAATTGCTATCCCTGGTAAAAGCCGGCGTAAATGTTTTCCGGTTGAACTTTTCTCACGGAAGCCATGAGGATAAAGCGAAAATAATCGAGCATATCCGGAAGATCAATTCAACGGAACCTTTTAATATCGCTATTCTCGGCGACTTACAGGGACCCAAACTGAGAGTGGGTGAAATTGAAGGAGGCAGTATGCTGGTGGAAGAAGGAGAAATTCTAACATTTACCAATACAAAGCTCGTCGGAAATAAGGAAAGGATTTATGTCTCGTACCCCAATCTGCATGATGATGTAAAAATTGGAAACATCATCATGATTGATGATGGTAAACTGGAAGTGAAAGTGTTGAGCATCGAAAAAAACCATGATGTAAAAGTACAAGTGAAACTCGGTGGCATTCTTTCTTCTAAAAAAGGACTGAACCTGCCGGATACAAAAATCTCGCTGCCGGCTATAACCGAAAAAGATGAGATGGATCTTGCATTCATCATAGAACAAAAGCTCGATTGGGTGGCTCTTTCGTTTGTACGCAGGGTGAATGATATTGTTGGTCTGCGTGAAAAGCTGAACCAAAAGAAAAGTAAAACAAAGATTATCGCAAAAATTGAAATGCCGGAGGCACTCACAAACCTTCGTGAAATAATCCTCGAATCAGACGGTATTATGGTGGCACGCGGCGACCTCGGTGTTGAACTTCCCGTTGAACAGGTGCCGCTCATTCAGAAACAAATCATACGCAAGTCCATACACCGCGCGAAACCGGTGATTGTTGCAACACAGATGATGGAGAGTATGATTGATCGAACGAAACCAAACCGCAGCGAAATTACGGATGTCGCCAATGCTGTCCTGGAAGGTGCCGATGCCGTTATGCTCAGCGCAGAAACAGCGACCGGTAATTACCCTACGCTTGTGGTGGAAACCATGCGAAAAATCATTATGGAAGTAGAAAGAACGGATTATCACTATAACCGTGAAGACGAGTTGGAGCCACAACCACATTCTCCTTCATTTCTAAGCGATGCCATTTGCTACAATGCATGTAAACTGGCACAGGATACACAGGCCAATGCACTGATCGGTATGACACAAAGCGGATATACGGGTTTTATGTTATCCAGTTATCGTCCGAAATCGCCACTTTTTATTTTTTCAAAAGAAAAGACCCTGATTAACCAGCTTAGTCTGAGTTGGGGTGTTCGTGCATTCCACTATGCAGAAGAAGAAAGCATGGATGAAATTGTAGCCGACCTCACAGAAATCCTAAAGCAAAGAGGATTTATAAAGAAAGGAGATGTAATCATTAACACGGGAAGCATACCGGTCAGTGAGCATTTGCCAACCAACCTGCTAAAGATCTCAAAAGTTGTTTAACGCTTAAAGCCTAAAGCTCAAAGCGTAAAGCAAGTGAATGCGTTAACTCTTCGTTCGATCAGGTTCAGGTCTCCATGTATTTTTGCTTTAGACTTTGCGCTTTACGTCTTAAGCCTGGAAACCATTTCCTCTATTTCCTGCCGGTCAGCCATCACAGTTGTAAGGTCTTCGGTCATGAAAGGTTGTACATATTCCATAGAAGATTTTTTGAAAATACGTGCAGAGCTGTGAAACTGACTGGCTCCTGTCTCATTTTTCAAATCTATAATATTTGATGCCCGTACACCGGAACCGGGCATTATTTGTACGCGATCATCAGCTTGTAAAATCAGGTCCCTGATTAAATGAACGCCCAGGATGGCAGACGGTTGTTGACCGGAAGTTAGAATTCTTTCACATCCGATGTCTATAATATCTTCGAGCGCTTCAAAGGGATTACGTGTCCAGTCAAATGCACGGTGAAAACAAACGCCCATGGGATATGCTTTTTCTATTAACCTGGATACATGTGTTTTGTCCACGCGACCCTCCGGCATCAACATTCCCAAAACAACTCCGTCACAACCCGCCGATTTACAGGATTCGATATCATGCAACATGATCTCAAATTCTTCATCCGAAAATAAAAAATCTCCTCCCCGGACTCGTATGATCGGATAAAGTTCGATATTGATTTTTTTACGTGCAGTCTTTACGAGTCCGATTCCGGGTGTTGTTCCACCGGCTGCCGGGTCGGCACAAAGTTCAATCCTGTCCGCGCCCGCTTCTGCTGCGATGAGCACAGAATCCAGGTTATAACAACAAATTTCGAGTTTGTTTTTTTTCATCAGCTGAACCAGCTTTCAGATTCATAAATTTTTTCTTCCGTGGCGGAATGTACAGCATAAGTAAAACCTTTCTGGATACAGAAAGCACCATATACACCGTCTTTTCTCATTGCCAAAAACCCCACCTGGAGGCCTTTTGCTTTTGCAGGATCTCTTAATACAATTCTTTCAACTGCTTTCCTGCATGCATCTCCAGGTGGCAATCCCTGGCGCATATATTCTACCACCAAATGAGAACCCACGACACGAATAACTTCTTCACCGACACCTGTCGATGTAGCAGATCCGATTTCATTATCCACAAATAATCCGGCACCGATGATGGGGGAATCGCCCACCCTCCCATGCATTTTAAAAGCCATGCCGCTGGTTGTGCAGGCTCCGCTGAGGTTTCCTGCAGAATCCAACGCCAGCATACCGATCGTATCATGATTCAGAGGACCACCAGGACTGTATTTTTTATTTTCGATATTGATCACCGGTTCATATTTGGAACTTTGCAGCCATTCTTTCCAGATTTTTTCACTTTCAGGCGTTAACAGGTTTTCTTTTTTGAAGCCGTTGGCAAGTGCAAATTCCAATGCGCCGTTCCCGGCCAGAACGATATGAGGAGTCTTTTCCATTACCAGCCTGGCAACGGAAATGGGATGTACGATATGCTCCAGGCACATCACTGAGCCGCAATTACTTTTTTCATCCATAATACAAGCATCCAGGGTTACGAAGCCGTCACGGTCAGGCAGGCCACCATAACCAATAGAATGAATCGTTGGATCTGCTTCCGGAATTCTGACACCCGCCTCTACGGCGTCCAGTGCGCGCCCTTGTTTACTTAATACTTCCCATGCTCCCGCATTGGCAGCTTTCCCAAAATCCCATGTGGAAATCACAAGGGGACTATTTCGTTGGCCGCTGGCCGTTGGTTGTTGGTCATCTCCCGTTATAACTGCATCCGGAGTTCTTAAAAACCATGCAGTAGAAGCCAGAAAAGAAGAACCAAGAAATTTTCTTCTGTTAAACATTTCAATCCGTTTATTACTCAATTTAGGTTAATAGTTTCGGGCAAACCCTACTTTGTAATGTGAAAAATATGAAATTGTGGATATGTGAAGATGAGGAGATGAAATTTTAAATTTCATTTTCACATTACCAGACTTCCACAAATACATATTTCCACATTATGAATATCAATAAACCTCATTTATTCCTGCTCTTACTCCTCACTACGCAAAGTGGTTCATCTCAAACCGTCAACCAGGACAGCGCCTGGTTTCGCGACAACTACTATAAAATGGAGAAAGCCATTTCAATGAGAGACGGAGTGAAATTATTCACTTCGATTTATGTGCCCAGGGACAGCACTGAAAAACATCCGATTCTGATGGAAAGAACTCCGTATAACTGTGCGCCTTACGGTGAGAATGAATATCGCGACTTCTGGTCAGGATACAAACGTTATTTTCTGCATGAAGGTTATATTATGGTCATTCAGGATGTACGCGGACGATGGATGAGTGAAGGAAAATTTGTTGACGTCAGGCCTTTCATCAAAGACAAAAAGCCGGGCGATATTGATGAATCCACGGATGCTTATGATGCAATCGACTGGCTCGTAAAAAACGTTGCCGGCAATAATGGGAAAGTGGGTGTTTTTGGAACATCCTATCCGGGTTTTTATGCAGGGATGGCCGCCGCTTCAGGTCATCCGGCATTAAAAGCCGTAAGCCCGCAGGCACCCGTAACCGACTGGTTCGAAGGAGATGATTTTCATCACAATGGAGCATTTTTCTATATGGACGCTTTTGATTTTTATGTTTCCGGCGGTTTCGGCAGGCCTCATCCGGTGCCGGTCAGCAAAGAATCCCCGATGCCCGACGTATATAACAGCAAGGATAACTACCAGTTTTATCTGCAACAGGGTACAGATAAAAATTTATTAAATCTTGCGGGAGACAGCATTGCATTTTTTAATGAACTCTACAAACATCCGAATAAAGATGCCTGGTGGCAAATGAGAAATGCACGAATAGCACAGTATAATATTAAACCCGCTATACTTGTTGTGGGAGGATTTTTTGACGCCGAAGATTGTTTTGGTGCATGGAATTTTTATAAAGCTATCCGAAAACAAAGCCCTGAAACAAATGCGAAGCTGGTAATGGGTCCCTGGTACCATGAAGAATGGTCCAATCTGGATGGAACACATCTCGGAAATATTTATTATGGGTCCAATACATCAGTAACCTATCAAAATGAAATCATCATTCCCTTTTTTAATCATTATCTCAAAGGAAAAAACGATCCTTCTATTGCAGGGGCGACCATATTTTTTACCGGTGAAAATCAGTGGAGGCGATTTGACTCATGGCCATCCGGCCAGATAAAGGAAGAGAAAATTTACCTGACCGATAAGAATGGACTGTCAACCAAAGAGCCAGGCATCGAATCGGGTTTTGATGAGTACATCAGCGATCCTGCTCATCCAGTTCCATATACAGAAGAAGTCCATTTCAACCGTACCCGGGAATATATGACGGACGACCAGCGATTCGCCAGCCGGAGGCCGGATGTACTCACATACCGCTCGCCGGTATTAAAAGAAGATTTTACCGTCGGGGGTCCTGTCGTGGCGGACCTGAAAACAAGTATTAGCACTTCGGATGCCGATTTTGTAGTTAAAATTATAGACATTTTTCCGGATAGTCTTTCATACCAACGCATCGATATTTATGCGGTAAACGAGCCTGAAAGAATTTATCCTATGGGAGGATATCAAATGCTGGTACGGGGAGAGATTTTCCGGGGCAGATTCCGGAAAAGTTTCGAAACACCCCAGCCCTTTCAACCCGGGAAAATAGAAACCGTTCGGTTCACACTGCCAGATATAGCCCACACATTTAGAAAAGGACACCGCCTGATGATCCAGATTCAGAGCAGCTGGTTTCCTTTATCTGACAGGAACCCGCAGAAGTTTACTGATATTTATTCTTGCGATGAAAAGGATTTTCAGAAATCCAGCATTCGAATTTTTCACGAACGACAAAACGCTTCGGCGATTATTTTACCCGTCCTGTCAGGTAAACTGGAATAATTGATTTACGACGTATTATTTTTTCTTAAAGAGACACCGGTTATTTAATTTAGCATAGTAAACCCTTTATTCGGATTCAACAAAAGGTTATGGAATCTGCCAAACAACAACCCTTGCTTGAGTTATGGCTTCAGGATATTCAATCCTATATATATCGGGTAACAAGTGGCCCGATGGGTGCAGCCCGTTTTCAATTCAACAGAATAGAGTTCAGTTATAAAAGAAAAAACAAAAAAAGCCAGGACGAGCTTTCCATTATTTTTTTAAGCCAGTTTCCTGTAAAATACAGGATTGGATTTCAACTTGAAATTTGGCACCCCGAAATTAGGAGGGTAAAAGAATTCTTCATGCGGGAAATCGTTATGAAGGAATCTAATCTATGCAGTATCCTTCTTTACATGAAAGATTTTCCATCTAATGATCCCGAGCAGGAAATTGTAAAAGACTATACGGTTTGTAATCAGCAGGATTTGTTTATGGTAGGCGATTGGCTCGCCCAAACACTGCAGTATGAATTAGTGCCCATGTGCGAACAATTGAATTCCGTTGAAGCGATGGAAAAATTGTTTGAAGTCAACCCTGACTGGTCGCTGAATACCCATAATGGCGGAAATATCTGCACCGATCTGATAGTTGCTAAACTAAACCGGAAAAGAGATTTTCATAGGAGATATGAAGAACTGATATATGGTGTTCAACAAAAAATTGAAAAGCAGCTAATGAGTCCTGAAAGTAGAGAATTACTTACCCTCTGTTATGAATCGATCAGTTAATATACGGTTTGACATTGTTCGGTGGCCTGACCGTTCGAATTTCAAAACCGTGAGCTCACACACTCCCATACTCCCATACTCCCATACTCTCATACTTGCTTAAGCATTACGCTTAAAACCCTATTTTCGCAGATAATTTGAATAAACAACTTGTTTTATGAAAATGGTAGATTCTTTTGAAAAGATTCCCCTGGAAATTTTTCCGAATGCAACGGCCGGCTCTGCATTTGTAGCAAAAAAAATTGCGCTTCTGATCCGGGGAAAGGAGAAGAATAAAGAGCGTTGCGTACTCGGTCTTTCAACAGGTAAATCACCTTTAAAATTATATACAGAGCTGATCAGAATGCATAAAGAAGAAGGACTTAGTTTCAAAAATGTAATTGCTTTTAATCTGGATGAATATTATCCGATTCAGAGAACAGCCAGGCAGAGCTACTATCTTTTCATGAAGGAAAATCTCTTTGATCATATAGATATAGATCCGAAGAATTGTTTTATTCCGAATGGCGAGCTGCCAAAAGAAGACATGAAGTCTTTTTGTGCTGAATACGAGCAGGCGATCACAGAGGCCGGTGGTATAGATGTACAAATCCTGGGCATCGGTTCCAACGGACATATTGGATTTAATGAGCCTGGTTCCAGTCGTTTTTCCAAAACGAGGGTAACACCACTCGAAAATTCAACCAGATTATCAAATGCGGGAGATTTTGACAGCGTTACCCAGGTTCCCCGTTTATCGGTTACCATGGGTATCAGTACGATTCTCAAGAGCAGAAAAATAATCCTGATGGCATGGGGAAGTAATAAAGCCCAGGCAATCCAGAAATCTATAGAAGGAAATACCACGGAAGAAGTGCCGGCATCTATTCTGCAGGAACATGACGACACTTTATTCGTTACAGACGAAGCCGCAGCAGCGGACCTTATTCGTTTCAAAGCGCCCTGGCTTACCGGTGACTGCGACTGGAATAAAGATATTCTGCGCAAAGCCGTGGTCAGCACGGCGCTCAAATTGGGTAAACCCATTTTAAGTCTGACAGACAACGATTATAACGATCATGGTTTAAGCGATCTGCTGGCGGTCAAAGGAGATGCCTACGAAATTAATCTGGAGGTATTTTATATGCTGCGGGACAGTATCACGGGATGGCCCGGAGGAAAAAATCTGCCCTTGCCAAATGCCCCGGAAAGGATGACTCCCTATCCCAAAAGATGCCTGATTTTTTCACCCCACCCGGATGATGATATCATATCCATGGGAGGAACATTTATGCGGTTACATGATCAGGGTCATGAAGTGCATGTAGGTTACCAGACCTCGGGTAACATTGCCGTTACAGACGAATTCGTTACACGTTTTATAGATTTTGCAGTGGGCTTTGAGTCTATGTTTGGCATCGACAATAAAAGATCAACCGAAATTTTGACCAATGCCAAAAAATACCTGAAAGACAAAAAATCAAGCGGTATTGACTCTCCGGAAATTCGCAGCATTAAAGGATTGATCCGGCGCAGTGAAGCCAGTGCCACCTGCCGGTACGTGGGAATTCCGGATACAGGGATACATTTTATGAATCTGCCTTTTTATGAAACGGGAACGATTCAGAAAAATCCGATGAGTGAAGCGGATATTGCCATAACGATAGAACTACTAAAGAAAGTCAAACCCCATCAGGTCTATTGTGCAGGCGATCTGGCTGATCCACATGGAACCCACAGGGTTTGTCTTGAAGTCGTATTTGAATCCCTGCGACGGCTTAAAAATGCAAATGAACCCTGGATAAGAGATTGCTGGGTGTGGTTATATAAAGGAGCCTGGCAGGAATGGGATGTCAGCGAAATTGAAATGGCCATTCCAATGAGTCCGGATCAGGTATTGAAAAAACGATTCGGCATTTTTATCCATCAATCGCAAAAGGACATGGTACCTTTCCAAGGCTCTGATAGCCGGGAATTCTGGCAAAGAGCCGAAGATCGAAACGCCAATACGGCGAATTTATATGCACAATTGGGTTTAACGAAATATGCGGCAATGGAGGCATTCAAACGTTGGCATTATTAAGCTTAACGCCAAAAGCTTAAAGCGTAAAACGAAAAGCTTCTTTTTTTGGGTGCAAAATTGGTCTATTTATGTCTGAATAAGAGGATTTTGGCTTGATTTACATCAATATTTCAAATAAATAGGTATTTTTTGAGTGATTCAGATTTAACATATCAGGAAGTTTCCAGTAAAAATGTTGCAAAAAAGACTTTACGCTTTAGGCGTTACGCTTTAAGCTTAAAATGGTCTGATGCATGGAAAATACCCTCATTTAAATGGAAATTTTTGGTCGGAATGGCAGTTTTTGCAAGTATTCTTACCAGTTTACCCTTCTTTTTTGATGCGATCGAAAATCGTAACGGATACATGTTTTCCGATTTTATACTCGAACTTATTCCGGCACGCAATTTTTCGATAGCTGTCTTCTTTCTGATATGGTCTTCCTGTTTACTTCTGGTTGTCAGAATATATCGGGACCCGATGATGATGTTGGTGACCTTATGGGCTTATAACAGCGCAACATTGCTCAGAATGGCCTGTATTGGCCTGATTTCATTGAATCCGCCAGCCGGACTTATACCACTTGAGGACCCGATTACCAATAAATTTTATGGAGAGCATTATATTACGCACGATCTTTTTTTCTCTGGTCATACTACCACCGTTTTTCTGATTTTTTTGTGCCTGAAGAAGAAATGGGACCGGATTTATGTGCTATGGGCATCTATACTTCTTGGATTATTTTTGCTGGGACAACATGTACACTATACAATCGACGTTTTGGCAGCACCTGTTTTTACATATGCCGCTTACCGGCTTGCCTTGTTATTTACAAAAAACGAGAATAGCCTGTTGGTCCCTGGAAGTACACCGGTCTAAAGAATTAAAAATATGGATACCAAGGGGTTCATTTAGGCGTTTAGATAGATCCGGTAATTAACAGAGGGGGGAATAAGAATTTAAGACGGGGCTGGTTAATAGGACTTTATTCATTAATTTTGCCAATAATAAAAAAATCATAATTATTTTTAAGTTAATTTCATCCTGTTCAAATATGGGTTTTAAGCGGCTGACTTCCCCTGCTAAAGACTTAAATGCTACCATGATATGAAAAAATTACTATGCCCTGAATTCATTTTAGGTGATAAGGTAACCCCGGAGCAAGCAGCTTTTTTCCATAAAAATGGGGTAATCGTATTTCGCAATGTCCTGAAGCCTGAAACCGTTGCTTTTTTTATCCAGGAATTAAACCGGATAGAAAGGAAATTACTGGATGAAGGCGTGGATAAAATCAATGGAGTACCGCTCAAATTTGGAAAGGACCATAATGGTCAAACTATAATACAGCGCTTATGCTTTCTATCGACATTCAGTTCGACTTTCCATGAATTTTTACAGGACCCCCGACTCGTGGCATTGCTTGAACTCCTGGCACCTTATGAAGGTCGTATTGCTGAGAATGAAAAAGACGGCCTGATCCTGAATCATTATGTACGTACTCCTGAAAGTAAATTTTCCCAGATGGGATGGCATACAGACAGCCCGCGGGATTTATTTCTCGGACAGAAGATTATGCCCATGCTGAATGTTGGAATCCATCTTGACCCCTGCCCGTTTGAAGCGGGTGGTTTGCGGGTTCTGCCCGGAACGCATACGCAGGGAGTTTTACGATTACTTTTTAAGAAAAAATACTTTATCGATAATAACCCCGATGCCCGCGAAATTGGGTTTGATATCAATGCCGGTGATCTGACTGTTCATGATGGCCGGATCTGGCATCGTGCACAACAATCTCCATATGTGGGAGAAGCCAGCCGTCGCCGTGTAATGTATGTACCGATTATTACCGGAAAATACATGCCTAAAGACGAAAATAGTAAAACACCTTTTTACCATCGTTTCGCTTCCAAAGTTCAAAACTAGTTAGCATAATTTAAATAAAACGCAGATGCCTTTTGCACTCATTACCGGAGCAAGCAAAGGAATTGGAAAATCTATTGCGGAACAACTTGCTGCACGTGGTTTTGACCTGCTGCTCATTGCAAGGTCCGCTGTCCTGCTGGATCAGGTTGCAAAAGAAATCAGTCTGACCACAAATAAAAACTGCCAGTGGCTTGCACTGGATCTTGCCGAAGACCAGGCCGCGGAATCAGTGTTCGAGTACTGCAATAAAAATCAGTTTGTTGTATCTGTTTTGGTAAACAATGCCGGCTATGGTCTGAGTGGACGATTTGAAAAATATTCAGTGCAGGAACACACAGATATGTTAAGGGTAAATATTATTACTCTAACCAAACTGACACGTCTTTTTCTTCCCTCTCTGTTAAAACAACCCGCAGCCTATATTCTCAATATAAGCAGTTCTGCATCCTATCAGGCAGTGCCCTTGCTATCGGCATATGCGGCTTCAAAAGCTTATGTGTTAAGTTTCAGCCGCGGTCTATTTCAAGAACTTAAAAATACAACTGTATCGGTAACCTGTATTTGCCCGGGTCCAACAGATACGAATTTTGTGAACCGGGCGAACGTAGGAACTAAAGGGCAAAAAGCTGCTGAACGGTTCAATATGTCACCACAAACGGTGGCACGTATTGCCGTAGATAGTCTCTTCCGTCGTAAACCTGAAGTGATTACCGGCAGCTTGAATAAACTCAGTGCTTTTTTTGCCTGGTTACTTCCCAAATCCATTGTGGAGAGAATAGCCATGAAACTGTATGACTGAATGAAGCATAAGGTGCAAAGCGTAAAGCTAAACGCAGTAGAATAATTTTGAACTTATAAGTTGTTGAAAATACAAATAATGCTTTTTGTTTTTGTCTTATCCATTCTAAAAGGATATGGACAAATTGATAAGTCCCGTATACTGACCGGTGCTGATCAGACTGAAAGATATTTTTCCATGCTGCGGGGTAAACGAGTTGCCATTGTCGCCAATCCGACTTCACAAATTGCGGGCATTCCGCTGGTGGATAGCCTGCTTCATTCGGGCATCCGGGTTGTAAAAGTATTTGGGCCCGAACATGGTTTCCGTGGAAATGCGAGTGCCGGCGTAACTGTAGGCGATAGTCATGATCCTATTACAGGCATACCGATTGTGTCATTATATGGGAAAAAATCGATGCCTTCCCGGGAGGATTTACAGGACGTGGATATAGTTATTTTTGATATTCAGGACGTGGGTGCCCGTTTCTTCACTTATATCATCACGCTGCAACGCGTTATGCAGGCATGTGCCGATTTTCATAAACCCGTTCTATTACTGGACAGACCTAATCCAAACGGATATTATGTTGATGGACCTGTGCTCGAAGATTCTTTGCATTCAGGTGTAGGTCTTCAGCCCATTCCGATCGTACATGGTATGACGATGGGCGAATTGGCTAAAATGATCAATGGAGAAGGCTGGTTATCTAATAAAATGAAATGCCATTTGCAGGTCATTCCGTTAAAGAATTACACGCATGCTTCGGTGTATGTATTACCTGTACCTCCGTCTCCGAATCTAAATACACAGCTGGCAATCCGGCTGTATCCAAGTCTTTGTCTCTTTGAAGGAACTGTTATTAGCCTCGGAAGAGGCACGCAACGTCCCTTTACTATGTTGGGCGCACCTCCTTTAGCCGGAAAATATGAATACAGTTTCAGACCCGTCCCTATACCGGGTATGAGTGAGCATCCGCTTTATCAGGATTCGGTTTGTTACGGTTTGAATTTTGGAAATGCAGATTTTGAAAGTCTTCGTATAAAAAAACAGATTGACCTGCACTGGTTGTTTGAATTTTATAATGCCTATCCGGATAAAAAAATATTCTTCGATGCTTCCCGAAGCAATCAGATCGGCAATTTCGACAAGCTGGCAGGCACATCCATACTTCGTGAGCAGATTATTCAAGGGGCTTCCGAACAAACCATCCGTCAAAGCTGGGAACCAGCACTTTCACGCTTCAAAATCAAAAGAAAGAAATATCTTATTTATCCCGAATAAGCTTAAAGCCCAAAGCCTAAAGCTTAAAACTTACCATCTTAAATTTTAACTGACAGATTACGGTCTTCAAACTAAGTCAGTTTTTAGCTTTAGGCATGAAAGGTTTGGTCAAAGTTTTGCAATAAAAAATAAACGAGTTTTAGGCTGAGGCTTTGGGCTTTAGGCTTGAAATGGACTTAAATTACACTATCAAAAACTTTAGTTATGACAAACAGAGATTTATCCCGACGAGCATTCATAAATACCGCAGGAAAAGCAGGGGTCATGGCAGGATTAACCGGATCTGTACTGACTTCTTTGGCGAACACAAATTCACATGAGAATGGCTATCTTAAGCCATCTCCCGACCCTACTCCATACACGCAACGCCCCCTTCCTTATTCATATTCCGCTCTTGAACCGGCTATCGATGCCATGACGATGGAGATTCATTACAGCAAACATGCAGCGACCTATGCAAAAAATCTTTCAGAAGCCGTGGCGGCTGAAAACGTGGATACCGCGAAAATATCTCTGGAAGATTTGCTGTCTTCCATTTCAAAATATTCTGTCAAAATGAGAAATAATGCGGGGGGTCATTATAATCATTCCCTGTTTTGGGAGCTGATGAATTCTCCGGGAAAAGTAGCTGTTCCTTCTACTGCATTGCTGACCGCAATACAAAGGGATTTTGGTTCCGTGGATGCCATGAAAACAAAATTCAATGATGCGGCCAAGGGTCGTTTTGGAAGCGGATGGGCATGGGTGATTGTAAAAAAAGATAATAAACTGGATATTGTTTCGACGCCTAATCAGGACAATCCCCTGATGGATCTGAGTGATGCAAAGGGACAGCCCCTGTTTGGCATTGATGTATGGGAGCATGCATATTATTTGAAATACCAAAATAAAAGGCCTGATTATATCACCGCCTGGTGGTCTGTTCTGAATTGGGATTATATCAATACCCGTTTTTCTAAAATCAGCTAAAATCAAATTTCATGTAAACTTCATTTTCCATTTAAACTGTTTTAATTTTTAATTGTTCGGGTATTTAACATTCTAAAAAAAAAATGACAAAAATTAAAGCATTTGCCGCCCAGGATGCAGAAAGCACATTGGGTCCATGGAATCTGGAGCGCCGGGCTCCCGGACCGAAAGATATTCAAATTGAGATTTTATACTGTGGTGTTTGTCACTCTGACTTACACCAGATCAGAAATGAATGGGGCAATTCGATTTTTCCAATGGTGCCGGGGCACGAAATCGTTGGAAGAATTTCTAAAATTGGATCCGAAGTAAAAAAATTCAAGGTGGGTGAACTGGCCGGAGTCGGATGCCTGGTGGATTCCTGCAGAAAATGTGAGAATTGCAAAGAGGGTCTTGAACAATATTGCCTGAACGGTAGTTCACCCACCTACAATGGATTGGAACAGGATAAAAAAACACCCACGTATGGTGGCTATTCGAAAATGATCGTGGCAGATCAGGATTTCGTTCTTCAAATTTCAGACAAACTTCCCCTCCAGAATGTGGCACCTCTTTTATGCGCAGGCATTACTACTTACTCACCACTCAGGCACTGGAATGTTGGAAAGGGTCATAAACTGGCAGTACTCGGATTGGGTGGCCTTGGACATATGGCTGTGAAATTTGGCGTTTCTTTCGGAGCAGAAGTAAGCATGCTGAGCTCTTCTCCATCTAAAAAAGACGATGCCCGGAAACTGGGTGCCCATAAATTCGTACTTACCAGTGATCCGGAACAACTGAAGGCTGTACAGGGAAGTTTTGATTTTATTATCGATACCGTTTCTGCCCCCCACGATTATAATGAATATCTGGGTCTATTAAGGACAAATGGAGTACTTGTCTGCGTCGGCGCGCCTCCGGCACCTGCGCAGATTTATGCATTCAATTTGATAGGAGGAAGGAAAAGTATCGCAGGGTCTTTGATTGGGGGTTTGCCTGAAACTCAGGAAATGCTGAACTATTGCGCAGATCACAAAATAGTATCAGATGTTGAATTGATAGACATTCAGGATATTCATCGTGCTTACGACCGTATGCTAAAGGGAGATGTGAAATACCGTTTTGTGATCGACATAGCAACTTTGTAGGGCAAGAAAGCCCGAAGTTATCTGTTTGGATTCGGTTGACATCTTGCTGTGGAATAGATTTATTTAGTAATCGCTTTTTCGATATTCTTGTCGGGGATCAGCCATCGAATGGCCACGATACAAAATATGATGGCAGAAAATAAAGTATTATAATATGCCAGAACAATCGATATGCTATAACAAACAACGGAAAACACACTTTTCTGCATCACCCGGCTCAATGCCAGTACGAGCTTTGGATTATTTTTAGTTACTCTCTCGACACAAATCTGCAATATGGTAAAAGAAAGGCCACAAACCAGGAGTAAAACGGCATAGAGAATGACCGTATTCTGGGCAAAACGATTTTCGCCCATCCATCCGGTTGCAAATGGTATCAGGGATAACCAAAATAAAAGATTCATATTGGACCAGATTATAGCAGCATTGACATGACTCAATGCACTGATCAGGTGGTGATGATTGCCCCAGTATATTCCGATAAATACAAAACTCAGTAGATAACTAAAAAATACAGGCAGTTGTTCTCTCAAAGCCATCCAGCTCGTATCATGGGGTGTTTTGATTTCCAATACCATGATTGTTATAATGATGGCAATAACACCATCGCTGAATGCTTCCAGTCTGTTTTTATTCATATCGTAGTCGGGGTTCGTAGCAGGAACGAACGAAGGTGAATTAGTCAGGGACCTACCTGTCCGGCGGGTATTGAAAAATCTATCCTATAAAAAATTAAACTTCCTGCTCCTGAATGGCAGGATGGAATTGGGCGACAGCGTCCTGAATCCACGGCGGCAGATTTTTTTCCTGAACGGTCCAGGTACTATCCTCCAATATCAAATTGAGATAATAACGATTGCCCCGATCGTCACTCACATCTACGTGATATACAGGTCCGACAATTCCATTACTCTTTCTGAAATTGAATTCCCTCAGCCTTCCTTCGGCTTTGATCAATTTCGAAAATTGCACATTTTTCAATACTGCCATAGTCCAAAGGTAATTCTTCCTGAATAATATCCTTGTCTAAAATACGGATAACGATAAGTATTTACACCAACGTGCAGGAATGCAGAAATGAGGTATTAACATTTGGTTTATAAAACTTTCACCTCCCCTTTTCCGATTAAATCTGGATATTCAGAACTTTGAACAAACATCGGCATGCCTTTAAAATTGAATGATCTGAGTCAGGAACAGGTAGAGAAAATCGTCATTGAATATGGCATGAAGCCGGCGTTCGCCGGTCAGAACCTCTATATCGCCAGTAGTGCCGGTTACGAGATCCTGGCAGGTCTTATGCCCAATGGATTATATCAGGTTGAACTGCTGGATAAAAAAGAAATAGAGCAGTCTCTGCAGCAAACAATCAAAATATTTAAGGAATTCGTGGATGCTCCAAAATCCTGAATCCAAAACTGATTGATAATCAGGTAACCTCCGGATCAGCTGCAACGGGTTTTATTTCTGTCTTAATTTTTTTACTATGGATTGTTTTATCCTGTTCTCCTAATAAAATACCCCAGGGTTTCAAACTGTCTATCCTGTCGAAAATTATTTTGAGAACGGCTATTACCGGGATTGACAAAAACATTCCGGAAATCCCCCAGATCATTTCTCCTAGAACCACACCGAGTACCGTAATCAGGGGATTTATTTTAACCTTGGAGCCAACTACTGCGGGTAACAA
>JABDFX010000005.1 GCA_013286315.1 Bacteroidota bacterium
ATGCGGGCGACGTATACAACTGTCTGGTCTGCTCCAATACGGAAGGTTTCCCCATTTGGAAAACCTGCAATACCCAGCGTACTGCTCAACCCCTGACCACCGGCCATTTCAGGATTAAAATAGACCGATGCCCCCGTCCAGAGTTTTCTTCCCAGGAATGCGGTAGATGTTACTGAATATGCGCGTGCCGGATCTGAAAGAAAGCTATTCTGACCTGAATAAGGTGAGTGAAAAGCGGGGTTGAATTGAATGATCCCTGTAAACTGGAAATGAAAATTCCACGCGGAGTCATTTAGTAAAGCGTTTTGCGCCTTTATTCTACCTACAAAACAAATCGAGACGACGGAAAATACTAAAATGCGAAAAAAAGTCTTCATTATTTTTTCAGATGCGCAAAAATAACAGATTGTATGCTAGTTTGGAAAATTCAAATGCGATCTGCTTTTATCATTCGGTTATTTCCTGAAAAATCTTTTCTCAATTCCAGGGAAAATCCATTTTTTTCATACCAATCTATGATATCCTTCGCATAATCATGATGTATTTCCAAAAACAGAGCACCACCGGGCATTAATTTTTGCAAGGCCATATATCCGATCAGCTTATAAAATATAATGGGATCATCGTCCGGTACAAAAAGTGCCAGCCCGGGTTCGAAATCTCTTACATGTTTTTCCAGTATTTGTTTTTGTTTTTCCGGAATATAGGGCGGGTTACTGATGATCATATGCATCGCTGGGATTTTTCCCCATTGATTTTGATCCCGGATATCACATTGAAAGAAATGAATGTGTACATCTTGTTTTTCAGCATTCTTTTTTGCAATTTCCAATGCTGCTTCGCTAATATCCAATCCCATCACATTGAAATCTTTTCTCTTTTTTTTAATATATACCGGTATACATCCACTGCCTGTACCAATATCCATGATTATTGTTCCCGGACCTCTTAATGAATTGTCTTTTAACAGCCATTCAACCAATTCTTCAGTTTCCGGACGTGGAATCAAAACATTTTCATCCACATAAAACGGCATGGAGCCAAACCAGGCTTCATTTAACACATACTGAACCGGTCTGTGATTTACCAATTCCCCCATATAAGACCTGAACAATTCTTCCTGCTTAGGCGATAAGAGATCTGTTTTTTGCAGCAGTCGCAGATTTTTGGGCATACCCGTAAGATGTTCCAGAACCATAGAGCTTATGGATGCAGCTTCCCGCTCATCGTAAACTTCCGAAAGGCTCGAAAGGAGCAACCGGTTAGCAATTTCAATTGTCATGGGAACAAACTTACAATGAATTAAATTGCAGTCTATGTCTTCACCCATACTAAAAGTGCATGAACTAACCGGAATTCTTCCTGACGATATTTTTATGGAAAGATGCCTGAAACTGGCCGGATTGGGTGCAGGTTATACCAGCCCCAATCCACTCGTAGGGGCTGTGTTGGTCCATGAAGGAAGAATAATAGGAGAAGGATATCATCAAAAATATGGTGGGCCGCACGCAGAAGTCAACTGCATTGGGTCAGTAGGGGACGCCGATCGTTTACTGATTCCAAATTCCAGTTTATACGTTTCTCTGGAACCCTGTGTTCATCATGGTAAAACGCCCCCTTGTACAGACCTGATCCTAGGTGAGAAAATTCCCCGTGTAGTGATTGGTTGCCGGGATCCGTTCAGCGAAGTGAATGGAAAAGGTATAGAAAAACTTCTGGCTCATGGTGTGCAGGTAGATTACCCGGTTTTAAATGAAGAATCAAAAGAATTGAACAGGCGATTTATTACTTTCCATCAGCAAAAACGACCATATATTATTTTGAAATGGGCGCAATCTGCAAATCATAAAATGTCCGGAATGTCGGGAAAGCGGGCAATGATTTCGAATGATTATTCGAATCGGCTTGTTCATAAATGGAGGAGTGAGGAAGCCGGCATATTGGTTGGGACGAATACTGCACTTTTGGATAATCCGGAATTGACAGTCCGTTTATGGGAAGGAAAAAATCCGATTCGTATGGTAGTCGATCCCCGGCTTCGGCTTCCGGATTCACTCAAATTATTCGATGGGAACGGACAAACCATTGTCCTGAATGACACGACCGATTTAAAGGCAGGAAATTTATTATTTAAAAAACTAACTCCGGGGAAACCCGGCACTTCTTCCATTTTATCTGCCATGCATTCATTAAGTATCCTGAGTGTTATCGTAGAAGGTGGCCCGAAATTATTGCAATCCTTTTTAGATGATGAAAATTGGGATGAGATACGTACGATTACAAATAACGAATTAATGATTCCTGAAGGTATTCCTGCACCCGATATTCAAAATTTAAAAATTTCGAGATCTGAGAATTATGGAACGGATAAGGTGTCATACTACAAAAAAGTATATGAGTATAAGAGTATAGGAGTATAAGAGTGAAGGTGTTCATGGCATCCTGAACCTGTCACTCACTACTAATTCTTTGGATCCATTTTTATAATTATAAAATCCTTCTCCTGATTTAATTCCCAGATTTCCCGATGCCACCATATTTACCAACACGCCCGCAGGCGCGTATTTTGGATTTCCGAATCCTTCATACAGGACTTTCAAAATAGCAAGACAAACATCAAGGCCTATGAAATCTGCCAGTTGTAAAGGTCCCATAGGATGGGCCATGCCCAGTTTCATGATCGTATCAATGGATTCTATAGACGCAACGCCCTCCTGTAAACTGATAATTGCCTCATTGATCATCGGCATTAAAATGCGGTTGGCAATAAATCCGGGATAGTCATTCACTACACAGGGTATCTTATCCAATTGTCCGGTTAACTCAATAATTTTCTCCGTCACTTTCGGTGTCGTGGCAAATCCATTAATCACTTCAACCAATTTCATCAGCGGCACGGGATTCATAAAATGCATGCCGATTACCTGACCCGGACGTTTAGTTACCGATGCAATTTTTGTAATGGAAATAGATGAAGTATTAGTGGCCAATATAGCTCCGGGTGCCGTCAGTTCATCCAGCTCGCGGAATATCTGCAATTTGACTGACTCATTTTCAGCAACCGCCTCAATAATAAGATCCGCCCCTTCAACGCCTTCCTTCAACTTCAAAACAGGTTGAATGCGAAGCAATGCATCGCCTTTCTCTCCGGCAGACAGTAAGCCTTTCTGTACCTGCCTGTCCAAATTCTTTGAAATCGCTGACATCGCTTTCTCCAATTGTATTTCATTCAGATCAGTCAATCGAACAGAAAAACCATGCTGGGCAAATACATGTGCGATGCCATTTCCCATGGTACCGGCACCAATGACTGCAATATTATACATGGGTGAATATTTTCAGGCAAGGATACGAAGCTTCCGTCAGGTTTTTACCCTTATCTTGCAGCTCCTATGTATCCGAATTTATACTACGCGGTCAAGGATCTGTTTGGCCTGGATTTAAAGTTCCTTCATTTCATAAACTCTTTTGGGTTTTTTGTGGCTCTCGCCTTTATCGGAGCCGCCATAGTATTAACGCATGAATTGAAAAGAAAAGAAAGACAGGGCTTCCTGGAAGCTGAAGAAGAAACCATCGTTGTTGGCAAAATTGCCAGTCCGGGTGAACTCTTTACCAATTTCATACTGGGATTTCTGATTGGATATAAAATCATTGGGCTCTTTACATCAAATTCCCCCCTGACACAAAATCCGGCTGATTTTATATTCTCGTCCGCCGGAAATGGTTGGGCCGGCCTTGCCCTGGGGTTACTTTTTGCGGGATTAAAATGGCGGGAAAAAAATAAGCAAAAATTACAAACCCCCGAAGAGAGAAAAATTCGAATATGGCCACACGACAGGGTAGGAGACATTGTTATTTTTGCAGCGATTTTTGGCTTTTTGGGAGCAAAAATTTTCAACAGCCTGGAAACCTGGGATGAATTCATAAAAAACCCGGTTGAATCTTTGCTTTCCTTTAGCGGTCTTACCTTTTACGGCGGCTTAATCATTGCAGCCCTGTCCGTCTGGTATTATGCGCGAAAACACAAAATCGGTTTCTGGTACCTGAATGACGCAGCTGCACCTGCATTGATGCTGGCTTATGGAGTTGGAAGAATTGGCTGCCAGGTCTCAGGAGATGGCGACTGGGGAATACCGAACAGCGCGTATGCTGTAGGACCAGATCTGAAATCGATCCCCGCGACAATGCAAAATTTTCAAATCCAGGTAGATAAAAATGCTGATTACTTCATGAGCGAATTTCATTCTCTCAACGTACCCCACCTGACAGCAAAGGGCCCATCCTTTCTTCCAAATTGGCTTTTCGGTTATCCTTATCCCCATAATGTGATTGGTGCAGGAATCAAGATCCCTGGTTGTAACGGACCCTATTGCAGTTACCTTCCGATCCCTGTTTTTCCTACGCCTTTTTATGAAACCGTTGTATGCCTGGGGCTGTTTTTCCTACTATGGTCGGTTCGTAAAAAATTCAAAGTCCCCGGAACCATGTTTGCCTTCTATCTTATTATCAATGGAATTGAACGATTTTTTATAGAAAAAATCAGGGTCAATTCCAGATATTCAATATTCGGGTTTCACCCAACCCAGGCTGAAATCATTTCCACCCTGTTGATAATTGGTGGTTTCCTGTTATATTATTTCCTCAAAAAGCAAAGCAAGAGCGATCAAATAAGCCCTCCGCCTATGGCATAAAGTTGTAATTATTTTACTTCGCAACAAATTGATCTTCAAATTAATACACTTGTATTCAGCGCATATGGGTATAGGCCCTTCCCGCCACTGATCCGTTAAATACAGCTTTTATCCCAATTCATTCCCGGACTGCAACTTTTTTTTTCGACATGCGTCCAATGCTTAACCAGAGATCTCCCGGTCATCAATAAAATCAACCTTCCAACACATTGCATTGTTCTATGTTATGCTTAGTACCAATCTTTGTCCTGTAACTACTTAACAACAGTACCAAGCTAAACTAATTATTATGAAGACAATCATTACCATATTTCTACTAAGTATTTCAGGGTATTTGGGTGCCCAAACAAAGATTCAGGGAAATGTGCAGGAGGCAAATAATGTTCCTCTCGAATCAGTCAACATTTCACTGATCAAAGGAAACGATACAGCCGTTTCAAGAACAGCCGTAACCAACAAGGAGGGTAGGTTTTTATTTTCCGACATTCCTGCCGGAATCTATCATGTCCGGATTTCTGCTGTGGGATACGAAACGGTTGTCGGAGCCAAATTCAACATAGCAGCGGGAAATAAAACATTAGAACTTCCCGCTTTTAATCTGAACAGGAAAAACAACGAGTTGCAATCTGTCGTGGTAGTTTCCAGGAAACCCTTTATCGAGCAAAAAAACGATCGCATTCTGGTAAATGTGGATGCATCGCCAGCGAATGCGGGCACATCTGTAATGGACGTATTAGAAAAATCTCCTGGAGTATCGGTTGACAAAGATGGTAATATCAGTCTTAAAGGGAAACAAGGCGTAACGATAATGATTGATAACAGACCGACTTATATGTCAGGCGCCCAACTTGCGACATATCTGAAGAGTCTGCCCTCATCAGCAATTGAGCAGCTGGAAATCATGAGCAATCCGTCTGCTAAATATGACGCGGCGGGAAATTCGGGCATTATCAATCTCAAAACAAAGAAAAATAAAGCCAGGGGTTTTAACGGATCTGCCACACTTACGTATACGCAGGGTGAGTATGCGAAGCCGGGTGGCAGTCTGAACCTGAATGACCGCGAAAATAAATTTAACTTTTTCCTGAATGGCGGTTATACTTACTGGCAGGGATTTCAGGATCTGGATATCAATAGAAATTATCTGGATGCCGGAACCAAAAATATCAATTCCATTTTTACTCAGAATACGCATATGAAATTTCTGTCTCCAGAATTAAATCTAAAACTGGGAGCAGATTATTTTCCCGATAGTAAAACAACTCTTGGAATTGTACTCAGTGGTTATCAGAATAATGAAACGGATAATTCAATCAGTAATATTACTTTGAAGAATGCGAATAATGTAACGGATTCATTGGTTCAGTCCATCGGAAATATTCACGGTAAATGGTCCAACGGCACGGTGAACCTGAATTTCAGGAGACAGTTTGATTCCAGCGGCCGCGAGCTGACGGCAGATGCTGATTATATTTATTATAATTCTTCCAGCGACCAGCTTTTTCAGAATTATACTTATGATCCAAATATGAAGCCTCTGTCTTCCAATACGCTGAGCGGAGATCTTCCTTCTACTATCAACATATACAGTTTCAAAACCGACTATACCCATCCTTTTCAGAACGATTTCAAACTGGAAGCCGGATTGAAAACCAGTTTTGTTGCAACAGACAATAAAGCGAATTATTACGATGTGAGTGGAAACGAATATATTCCTGATACGACCAAAACAAATTATTTTGTCTATCACGAAAATATAAATGCTGTCTATTTCAATATGACAAAAAAATATAAGAAATGGAATTTCCAGGTCGGACTCCGAGTTGAAAATACGAATTATGATGGTCACCAGTATGGAAATATCTATACGGTGAACAATAATGATTCTTCTTTCAAAAAATCATATGTCAATGCCTTTCCTACGGCTTACATTTCTTATGAACTCAATGATAAAAATACATTCAACGTGAATTTCGGACGCCGCATAGACCGTCCGGATTATGGAGACCTGAACCCATTTTTATTTTTTCTGGATGAATACACTTATCAGGCTGGCAATCCTTACCTGCAGCCACAGATCAGTACCAATATCGAACTATCACATACCTATCACAATATGCTGACCACCACTTTGAATTACAGCAATACACAAAATTTCTTTGCAGAAACATTTCAACAGGAAGGACATGCTACTATCGTACGCAGGGGTAATATTGGGAGAAGAGAGAATGCGGGAATTGCTGTCAGTCTGAATATGCCGGTTACAAAATGGTGGAACGCGACAATCTATGTAAATGTTAATTATAATCATTACACTGGGGAGTTGTACGGTGAGGCCCTGGATGTACACGCGATTCAGGGAATGGGAAATATGAATAATATGTTCAAATTCAAACATGGATGGAGCGCAGAATTATCCGGCTGGTACAGGACAAGTGGCATTGAAGGGCAGATTTATGTACAACCGATGGGTCAGGTTTCTACAGCCATAGCTAAACAAATCATGAAAGAACAAGGCGCGCTGAAACTGGGACTTCGGGATATTTTTTATACCCAGCAGGTGAAGGGGTCCATCGACTTTCAACAAACCGAAGCAACTTTTCATAATTCAAGGGACAGTCGTCAGCTGAGTCTGACGTTTACATACCGATTTGGAAAAGCGATCAAGGGCGCCCAAAATAATCATCATTCGGGTGGGGCGGATGACGAATCCAGCAGGTTAAAAAAAGGCGGTAATAATTAGAAGTTGTGTGATTTAGATAATAAAGTCCTGCTCAGTACCTGAGCAGGCTTTTTATTTTTACTTTTACATTCACAATCCCTGATTATGCCTTCATTTGATATCGTAAGTAAAATAGATGCGCAGACGCTGGATAACGCCGTGAACGTCACCAAAAAAGAAATTCAAAACCGTTTTGACTTCAAGGATTCTCCCGTTTCCATCGAATTGAATAAAAAGGAAATGAAAATCGATCTGGAAGCAGCCAGCGATATGAAGATCAAACAGATTACAGACGTGCTTATCAGCCGGTCAATAAAGCAGGGCATAGATCCGCTGGCTTATGATATGTCCAAAGAACCGTACCCCAGCGGAAAGGTCACTAAATTGGAAGTACCCGTTAGAAACGGCCTCAAACAGGAGGATGCTAAAAAAATAGTAAAACTGATCAAAGATTCCGGGATGAAGGTCCAGGCCGCTATTATGGATGATCTAGTGCGCGTGACAGGGAAAAAATTAGATGATTTACAGTCAGTTATGCAGCTTTGTAGAACTTCTAACTTAGGTGTCCCTCTGCAGTTTGATAATATGCGGTCTTAAGCTCAAAGCCAGGTAATTTGACCGTTTTCCCTCGTGTTAAAGACGTGATCAAACGCTATTTGAGCCGTAAATTTTGGGAGACTTCCGGGAGGTTGCCGGGAGGTTGCCGGGACCCCGGGCCCACATACCTCCGTTTATTTTCCAGGAACCGGGTAGTAGTTCACGGAAGAATCTAAGCTCAATACCGTCGGGAACTATAATGAAACACCTTGTACGCACTTTCGCTTCATAAACTTTGGTATTAAATCCAAAAATGCTTAATTTCGCGCTCCCTTTCGTGCCGGGAATTGAAAAAGCACGGTTAAAAAAATTGTTATGAAAAAGAATCTGCATCCTGATAATTATCGCCTGGTCGTTTTTCGCGACATGAGCAACGGCACTAGTTTTCTTACACGGTCATCCGCCAATTCCCGGGAAACAGTCAAATGGGAAGATGGTAACGATTACCCATTAATCAAACTGGAAATTTCAAATACCTCACATCCTTTTTTCACAGGTAAAAATATGCTGGTAGATACTGCCGGACGTATTGATAAGTTTAAAAAACGCTACGAGAAAAAATCGTAATGATCATACTTTTATAAAGAATCCTCCCGCCAAAAGCGTGGAGGATTTTTTTTTGAAAAACAGATTAAAGACTAGTTTTAATCAATGAATGTCCCTTCGCTGGTTAGTGGTTCCTTCGAGGATGACTTTTTTCCCTTTTCATTGACCCGGTCTTTGGCAGATATCCGCTGTGGCATTCTAACCATTCGCGAAAAATGGAATTACCATCTAAAAGACAATCATTCCTTTCTGTCGGGAATTTCCATACCTGCCAATATTATTCCTGACCAGGAACTGGTTCAATCCATCCAGGAACTCAATGCAGGATTTGCTTTGGGAAAAGCAGCCATGCTCTTGCAGCTTCCGGATATACTTCTTTATAATTTGTCAGAAATAAAAAAAGATTTTGATCTCATCACGAAGGGACGCCTTACAGCTGTGATTTCCTCCACCAACAAATTGATCGGTTCCGAGATTTTTCTGGAACGGGGAGCCGTTGTTGAACACAGTTATCTGAACGCAAGCGAAGGACCTATTTATATTGGTAAAGATGCGTTGGTAATGGAAGGCTCCATGATGAGAGGGCCTTTTGCTCTCGGAGAAAGATCGGTAGTCAAAATGGGTGCTAAAATTTATGGAGCTACATCAATCGGCCCTGGTTGTGTAATAGGAGGAGAAATTAAAAACTCAGTTATCTTCGGCTACTCCAATAAAGCGCACGACGGATATCTCGGTGATTCAATCATTGGCGAGTGGTGTAACCTGGGAGCTGGTAGTACCAATTCAAATATGAAGAACAGCGGCGGGTCTGTTAAACTCTGGAATCCGATAAGTAAAACTTCTATAAACGCAGGGCTGAAATGCGGACTGATGATGGGTGACTATTCAAGGTCGGCAATCAACACATCCTTTAATACCGGAACCGTTGTAGGTCCGGCTTCGCACGTATTTGGAAATGGAGCCACACCGTCTTATCTTCCCAGCTTTAGCTGGGGATATGAGCATGAGGTATATGATTTCGAGAAAGCCATCTTGCATATCAGCAAATGGAAAAAACTGAAGGGTCATCTGTTAAGTGATGAAGAAATAAGACAATTGAAAAATATTTTCGATCAACAAAACAAAGTTTCATGAGAAAACAAATTGCTGCGGCAAACTGGAAGATGAATCTGACCTATCAGCAGGCAATTGCCTTATTGCAAACCATCATTGCTGCAGATATAACATTAAAGGAAAATCATTCGGTTGTGTTCGCCGTGCCTTTCCCTTACCTGGAAAAGGCCATTGGCACCGTTCAGCACCGGAAGAATTTTCTCATTTCCGCTCAAAATTGTTCCGACAGGAAATCGGGCGCTTTTACCGGTGAAGTTTCAACAGAGATGCTAAAATCCATTGAAGTTAATTTTTGCCTGGTTGGTCACAGCGAGCGTCGCGAATATTTTGGAGAAAACAATTTAATGCTGGCGGACAAATTAAATCTTTGCCTGGTCAATGGAATAACCCCCATTTTTTGTTGCGGAGAGGCACTGGGAACCAGGGAGCAAAATCAACAAAACAGTTATGTTGAAAGACAATTGAGAGAATCGTTATTCCATTTGACCCGGGAAGAAATCCTGAAGGTCGTGATTGCTTACGAACCCATCTGGGCCATCGGAACGGGTAAAACGGCGAGCACCGCACAGGCACAGGAAATGCACGCCTTTATACGCTCCGCATTGAAGAACCAATACGACGCCGCGATTGCTGATCAGATTTCCATCTTATATGGAGGAAGCGTAAAAGCCGCCAATGCAAAAGAAATTTTTGGAAGTAAGGATGTTGATGGGGGACTGGTAGGTGGCGCATCCCTGAATGCAACGGAGTTTATAGAAATCATAAAAGCACTGAAATAGTAATGAAAAAAAATTCCAGCCATGTTCTTCAACACATGTTATGGCGTGGCTTGTATTTCTTTTCAATTCTTCTCATAAATGTCTGGATAGCCCGCTATTTTGCGGCTGAAAAAAGCGGACAGATTTTTTATATAGTCACCAACCTGTCTCTGGTGCTTCTGATTGCCAGTATAAGCCTGGAGTCCGGCGCCACTTATTATGTTGCGTCTGGCAAACTGGATGCTTCCCTGATGGCTAATTTTTGTCTCGTCTGGGCTACCTGTGTCTCTTTGATTGCAGTGGCAGGATGGGGACTAGTCCTTCGTCTGACACATTCCGTTTATCTGCAGAATCCCGTATTTCTGGTATCCAGTTTCTTTTTTATTCTGGGCGTTTTATTTACAACCTATTTCACTGCCTTATTCTATGCAAAAAAAGAATTCGGACTGCCCAATAAAATTCTTTTCCTGGTAAATATGATCCTGATTGTTTTTCTTATTGCAGAAAAGAACAACACAACCATCAGGAGACAGTTTATAGAGATATACTTTTTTAGTTTTTTTCTGCAGGGTATGCTTTTACGGGTATTTTTTTTCAGGAAGTATACTTATTCCGGAAACCAGATGTTCCCCGACCGCCCTATATTGAAAATGGTTATCCGTTACTCACTTTTTGCCCTTATTGCCAACCTGGTTTATTTTTTTGTAAACCGGATGGACTATTGGTTTGTTGAATATTATTGTTCCCAAAAGGACCTGGGCAATTATATACAGGCTTCCAAAATTGCTCAAATGCTTGTAATTCTTCCTGCCATTCTTGGATCCTCTTTGTTCCCCCTTTTTTCTTCTCAGGAGAAATCCGGATCACAGGCCCAGTTAACAGCCGTTATACGTGTATTATTTTGGATTAATGCAGGAATTTGTTTCCTGATCTTTGCTGCCGGGTGGTATATCATTCCATTCTTTTTTGGCGCTTCTTTCAATTTGATGTACCGTCTTTTTCTATTACTTATCCCGGGAATTCTTTGCATGACGATGAATTATCCGTTGAGTGCATGGTTTTCTGCGACTAACCGGATTGATATAAATCTTTGGGGAGCCATGCTGGCCCTGATTGTTATATGTGCAGGAGATTTGTTTGTGCTTCCCCGTGCAGGTATTATTGCCGCACCCATTATCAGCAGTGCGGGATATTTTAGTTACTATTGTTACACTGTTTATATGTACCGGAGAGAGAATGTCGTTTCATGGAAGGAATTTTTGCTCATCCGGAAATCAGATCTATTCAGGATACGTCAGTCGATCGGATCTGTGAAAGATGAATTTTCTCCCGAAAATTCCATTGTCCAAAACTCAACCACATGAGGAATATTCTATGGCTGACAAGTTGGTATCCAAATTCGACAGATCCCTTTAATGGAGATTTTATTAAGCGCGAAGCGGAAGCAGTCTCCGTCTACCAGCCATTGAAAATATTGTATGTCGTTAAGAATCACCGGAAATCCCTTCTGCCTGGAAATGACTATTCTGATGTTCACAACGTAAATCAAAACCTGGAAGAACATATCTTATACTATTCGTCCACTGGTAATGACCAGTCAGTCTTATCAAGATTCAAATCCTTAAAAGCTTACTTAAACCGTAATCTGGAATTTATAAAGCAACTTCGAAAAAATCATGACTTGCCTGACCTGGTTCATGTCCAGGTCGCTTTGAAAGCAGGTCTGATCGCACTTTATTTAAAGTGGAGACATGGGATTCCTTATATACTGACTGAACACTGGTCGGGATATTATCCTGTTTCCAGAGACAGCTTATACAAAAAATCTTATTTAACCCGTTCTGTCACCCGTTTGATCATCAAAAATGCGTCCCGTTTTCTTCCGGTCAGTGAAGACCTGGGAAAAGAAATATCAAGGAACTGGATTCCTGTTTCATTTCTAAAAATCCCCAATGTTGTAAATACAGATTTATTTTATCCTTCTGAAAATGCGCAATCAACTATTTTTCGATTCATTCATATTTCTTCTTTACAATACCCAAAAAACCCGGAGGGAATTATTAGGTCATTTATTGAATTATTAAAACAGAATATACCGGCAACGCTGGAATTGGTTGGGCCCGTAAACCCTTCATTGTCTGAATTTATAAAGGCAAGCGGACTCAGACCGGATCAGCTTTATTGCACAGGCGAGATTCCATATGATCAGGTAGCAGTCGAACTTAGAAAATCTTCATCCCTGATCATGTTTAGCTTTTATGAGAATATGCCCTGCGCCATTCTCGAAGCCCTCTGCAGCGGACTTCCCGTCATAGCAACAAAAGTGGGTGGCATTCCCGAAATTATCAATAAGGAAAATGGAATATTAATAAATGTTGGAAAAGAGACTGAATTGCTGGTTGCAATGAAAGAAATGATCCGTAATTATAATAGTTATGATCGCAGGCAAATAAGTCATGAGGCGATGGAACAATTTTCATACGAAGTGATCGGAAAGAAAATTGTCAATATATATCGTTCGGTTCCCGAAAATAAATAATCAACGGTGGTCAATATATTTATTGGCAGGCAGAATATTTCGCAGTGTTTCCAATTGATCTTCCCGTAACAAACCGGCTTCCCGGATCGCCAGCGCCTCTTTCAATTGTGCTTCCGTTCGTATTCCAATAACAGCTGAAGAAACAGCCGGATTTTTTAAAACAAAATGAACAGATGTTTCGAATGCATCAGACTTGTTACCGGAAACCGATTTAACTGTCGCCGCCACCTTTGCAACCTGTTCTGCAGAATAATTTAAATAGTGTTCAGCTGGTTTTGAAATCAAAAGTCCTTTGGCAAGAGTGCCCCTTGCCAGTACACCGATCCGGTTGTCCTTTAATAAAGAAAACATCTCTTCTTCAGGCCGTCGGTCAAGCAGGCTGTACTGCATCATCACGCTGGTGATGGAAGATCTTTTTACATATTCCCTGATTACATTCGGGCGAATGGATGAAATGCCATAGTACCGGATTTTACCAGCTGATTTCAGCCATTCAAATGCTTCGATCACGTCATCGATGGGATCTTCCATCGTGCCACCATGCAGTTGGTATAAATCAATATAATCTGTTTGTAATCTTTCAAGACTCTGATCGACGGAAGACAGAATATATTTTTTTGAAGGATTCCAGTCCCATCCTGATCCGTCGTTTCTCCATTGATTCCCGACTTTTGTGGCCAGTATCAGCTCTTTTCTTTTATCCCGGAAGGCAAGTCCCAGCATCATTTCATTTTGTCCTTTATTATACAAATCTGCAGTATCAAAATAATTCAAGCCCGCATCCAACGCCTTGTGTAAAATATTTACTCCTTGTGGATCTTTCGGATCCAGGGACATACATCCAAAACCAAGGCGACTGACATGCAAATCTGATTTCCCCAGAAAACAATATTCCATCAGGTAAAATTACGGGTGATTTTATTGGACGACCTTGAATATTTCTTACCTTTTAATTCTAAAATTTTATTTATGAAAAAAATAAATCTTTTTTTTATTCTGCTTGCCGGAATATTGAACACTGCTCATCTTTCCGCCCAGTCACAGGAAGATATGAAAGCGTTTATGAATTACATGACGCCCGGGCCCATACAACAGATGATGGCCAAATCTGTGGGTGCCTGGACGGGTACGGTGACTATGTGGATGCAACCGGGTGCTCCGCCAACAACATCTACAATGGAAACGAATAATGAGATGATTCTCGGAGGCAGGTATCTGCAGGGCCTGAATAAAGGATCGATGATGGGAATGCCCTTTGAAGGAATTGGAATCACGGGATATGACAATGCGAGAAAAATATTTGTGAGCAGCTGGGTGGATAATATGGGAACCGGAATTATATATATGGAGGGTAACTGGGATGAAAATGCGAAAACCATTAACATGAACGGGAAAAGCACGGACCCGATAACCGGCAAAGACATCCCCACCAGGGAAGTATTCAAATTCGTGGATGATACACACCAGGTTTTGGAAATGTATTTCACCGAAAAGGGCCAGGAATTTAAGGGAATGGAAATAGCATACACCAAGAAATAACCAGTCATTTCCAAACTCCATTTTCCCATTCCCACCCATTCACAATTCCGTCCCGCACGTGCGGGACCACATTAAAACCCAGGGCTTCAGCCTTGGGTTTTTTACGTACCTTCGCGGCTCTTAAAAATGGAAGGGAACCCCATGAAGAATATTCGGAATTTCTGCATTATCGCTCATATTGATCACGGAAAATCAACCCTGGCCGACCGTCTTTTACAAGTCACCCATACTATCAGCGACCGGGAAATGAAGGAGCAGGTATTGGACGATATGGACCTTGAACGGGAGAAGGGTATCACGATTAAAAGTCACGCCATTCAGATCAATTATACGTTGAATAATGAGGATTATATCTTAAACCTCATTGATACTCCGGGTCACGTGGATTTTAGCTATGAAGTAAGCCGTGCGCTGGCAGCCTGTGAGGGTGTTTTATTGCTGGTTGATGCATCTCAGGGAATTCAGGCACAGACTATTTCAAATCTTTACCTCGCCATTGAAAACGACCTGGAAATTATCCCGGTGATTAATAAGATAGACATGGATGGTGCGATGGTAGAGGAAGTGACCGATCAGATCATTGACCTCATTGGCTGTAAAAAAGAATCCATACTGCTGGCAAGCGCCAGAACCGGGGTTGGCGTGGATGCTATCCTGGAAGCCATTGTAGAGCGGATACCAGCTCCGGTAGGCGATCCGAATATTCCGCTTCAGGCTCTTATTTTCGACAGCGTATTCAATTCTTTCCGCGGCATTATCGTTTACTACCGGATCATGAATGGAGTTTTGAAAAAAGCTGATAAAATAAAATTTGTTTCAACAGGGCAGGAATACTTTGCTGATGAGGTGGGTATTCTGAAGCTGGGCCTGGCCCCCAGGCCCGAGGTCAGCGCCGGAGATGTCGGATATATCATTACAGGTATAAAAAACGCCAAAGAAGTAAAAGTCGGGGATACCATCACACTGAGTTCAAATCCTAATCCGCAAATGATCCAGGGTTTCCAGGAAGTAAAGCCCATGGTTTTCGCGGGCATTTATCCTGTGCTTACGGAGGATTTCGAAGAACTGCGTGAATGCATGGACAAACTTCAGCTTAATGATGCTTCTCTCACTTACGAGCTGGAAACCTCCCAGGCACTCGGATTTGGTTTCCGTTGCGGTTTCCTGGGCATGTTACATATGGAGATCATCCAGGAACGACTGGAAAGAGAGTTTAATCAGACCGTTATTACGACTGTTCCCAACGTAAGTTTCATCGCGCATACAACCAGGGATGAAACCATTATGGTGAACAATCCCTCCGAAATGCCCGATCCGACAAGAACGGACAGGATTGAAGAACCTTTTATACAGGCTCAGATTATTACCAAGCCCGAATACATAGGAAATATCATTACTTTATGTTTAGGTAAGAGAGGTATACTGCTGAATCAGAATTATTTAACGCCAACAAGAGTGGAGCTTCATTTTGAATTGCCACTGACGGAAATCGTATTTGACTTTTATGATAAATTAAAAAGCCAAACCCGGGGATATGCCTCCTTTGATTACCACCCGATCGGATACAGGGATGCAGATATTTCCAAAATGGATATCCTGTTGAATGGTGAAAAAGTGGATGCGCTGAGTGCATTGATACATCGTGCAAGGGCGGCGGATTTTGGTCGCAAACTTTGTGAAAAATTGAAAGAGCTTTTACCGCGTCAGCAATTTCAGATCGCGATACAGGCGGCCATCGGTTCCAAAGTGATTGCGAGGGAAACGATCAGTGCCTTGCGTAAGGATGTAACAGCTAAATGTTATGGAGGTGATATCTCACGCAAGAGAAAACTTTTGGAGAAACAAAAGGAAGGGAAGAAACGTATGCGCCAGGTAGGAAATGTGGAGATTCCACAGGAAGCTTTTCTGGCCGTCCTGAAATTGGATGAATAACTAAAACACAAGTATGGAAGTATGGAAGTATGGAAGTATGGAAGTGCAATACACTTAAAAACTATACTTCCATACTTCCATTCTTCCATACTTCCATACTACTTCTTCGGGGGCTGCTTCAACAGGTTTTCATCCACATCACCGGCATCATTCAAAATTTTCTTTTCCACCGGAAACTGACCTTCCTGTAAAGTAGCATTGAAAACTTTGTTAACGTGCAGCCACTGATCATTCCGCCACACGAATCCTTCATAATCACCATCCGGCACATAGCTTTCCTTACGGTTCGGTTCATCCGTTTCAGAAACCAGATGGTCGTAAACAATCATATTCAGGGAAGAATCGTAATTGAACGTGGTGACGGCTTCCTTTTTATATTCTATAAAAAAACGGTCAACTTCTTTTTTTGAAGCCTTGGCGGAATCATCCTTAAACGAAAAATAAGGTCCGCCAAATACCGGTTGTCCCTGCTCGTTAAATGTGAGTACCTCCATCCATTTTTTATTGCTGTTGATGGTAAAGTCGTCAAAACCAAGCAGGGTATAAATATTTTTGCCTTTGACATTCTTCTGGATAATACGATAGTAAATCGCGCCGATCCAGTTATTCGCTCCACGTATCGAATCCTGTGGTTTTTTAGAGAACATGGAAACATCATGCAATGGAATCAGTTTCAGAGAACCGTCTGAGGTACGCATCTGGATTGCTCCTCTTTGAAGAAAAACATATACATCTTTTTTTATTTGCCAGGTGAATATCCTGAAACTGCTGTCCGGTGCATATAATTTTGAAATTGTAAGAAGAGAATCAAACGGATAATAAAATGAATGCGGAATTTTTAATGATCTGACCAGTATCCGGATGAATGAACTGTCTGCACGGAATCGTTGGTTCGGTTCAGGCGCATTCACGATATCATCCGCCAAAGATTTTAAGGAGTCCTGTTGTTTTTCAAATTGTAACAATTCATTTGCCGAAATGTGATTTACGGCAGAGGCTTGTCCCCGGGCCCCTACGGTGTACAGGCATAAAAAGGAGAGTAGCAGAAAAAAGTACTTTTTCAGGGTCATGGATACCATTTGAAAATCCGTCACAATTTACAAGTAAGATCATCAACTCCCGGGGCAAACCCTAATACTTTCAAAATTTTATGATTTTCTCAAGGCAGCAGCGAATTCATCCAAATTGTTAAAATGGAGATCGACGAGAACATCAGGCAATTCCCGGTCGGGATCGGTGGTTTTAAGAAATACCGTTTTCATACCGGCATTCCTTCCAAATAGCATATCGCTGATGTTGTTTCCAACCATGAGAGATTTATTCAGATCAATTTCGGGAAAATCCATAACCGCCTGCAAAGCCATACCAGGGTTTGGTTTCCTGCATGGGCTGTCTTCCCCGGCATCCACACAATAATAAATCCGGTCTATTCTACCAGCTTTTGCTTCAATCCCTTTGATCATTTTTTGATGAATATCTTCCAAATCCTCCAGCGTCATCAGGCCCCTGGTAATGCCACGCTGATTGGTGGCCAGGATTAATCGTTGAAAAACGGTATTGAAATAAGCAATATTTTCCGGCGCCTGGGAATAAAAGATAAATTCTGCCCAGTTCCTTACATAGGTCCCCGGAATTTCATAATTAATGACACCATCCCGGTCCAGAAATAAAGTCCAGCTGTGATCGATGAGAGAGAGGTTAAATGACATGGGTATTTGGATTAGAACGCCGATAAGAGTTGACGGTTGACGGTTGGCGGTTGGCGGTTGGCGGATGACAGTTGGCAGATGTCTTAGTGTAAAATATTTTAATTGTTTTAGAAAATATAATCATGTAATGGAGAATTTATACAAACCGTCAACCAATATATGCCATCAACTCCTCCTGTGCCTGCTGGTAATCTTCGGGAATGCCGATATCGACAAAGTAAGCATTTGATACCATCGCCAGGAATTTTCCGCTACGGTAGTCCTTTTCTAAATAATCCCGCTCGAAGGAAAATTTGCCCGGAAAGGATTTATGAAGAAATGACGAAACAGAAAGCGCATACACGCCGCCGTTAATAAGACCTTCTTTGTGATATTTTTTTTCACCGAATCCGGTGACTGTCTGTTTTTCAATTTCCACGGCGCCGTACCTGTCAAAAGCCTTCATCGGTTTTAAGGCCAATGTGCAATCGGCTTTCCTGAGTTCATGAATGATTGCAAGATTTGAATAAGTAATACCAAAGTATGTATCGGCGTTTAATACAATCACATTCGGTCCTTCAGCCCGGCCGCAAGCCTTATAAATAGCTCCGCCCGTTCCCAATGGTTCTTCTTCTGTCGAAATAATATATGATCCCTCCGGCAGTGATTTTTTCACAAATGACTCAATCTGATCTGTCTTGTGTCCAAGCGCAAAAACGAATTTCCTGATCCCCTGTTTTTTTGAGCTGTCCAGCAGATAAGACAGGAAGGGTCTGCCCGCCACAGGAGCCAGACACTTAGGAAGATCACCTATTACAGATTGCAGTCTCGTTCCCAGACCTCCCGCCAGAATAATTGCTTCTGTAATCATAATTTATCAGGATTTAAAAAATTCTTTTTCGACCAGTTCACAAACAATATGCCCCAGTAATATATGCGCCTCCTGGATCCTGGGTGTGTCCGTGGAGGGAATATTGAATAGAAAATCAGATAGTGGTTTAAGCTTCCCACCGGTTTCACCCGTAAATCCAATGGTGATCACTTTTTTTTGTCTGGCCGCTTCAAAGGCTTTAATAATATTTCCGGAATTCCCGGAAGTAGATAACCCAACAAGTACATCCCCCGGATGAGCAATACCCCGGATCAACCTGGCATATACTTCATCAAAACTATAGTCATTGGCGACCGCCGTGAGATAAGAAGTATTACAGTGAAGTGCTTCTGCCGGCAGGGCCAGCCGATCTGTATAAAATCTTCCGGAGAATTCGGCAGCTAAATGTTGTGCATCGGCTGCACTGCCACCATTTCCCGCAAAATAAACACGGTTACCCGATTTGAAGGATTTCACGATCGTGTTCACCACCTCATTCGTTGTTTTTAACATCGATTCATCCTGCAATAATTTTTGCTTAACTACTATCGAAGCGCTGATTATTTTTTTGATATGATCAATCATATGTCAAATTTAAATAGTCCATGTGGTCAGACCATGATCCACAAACTGGTAGGTTTTGCAATGACCACCAAATTCACTTAGTTTGGCCATTACCTGGAACTTCGTATTACCCGGACAATAAAAAATCATAAATCCACCACCACCGGCACCGGAAATCTTTCCCCCTGTTGCGCCAGCCGATTTCGCAGCGAGGTAAATTTCTTCCATACGGTCATTGGAAATACCTTCTGCCATGCGGCGCTTTTGTTGAAAGCCAAAATCCAGGATCTCACCAATTTCGTGCAGTCTGCCTTTTAACAACGCTTCCTTCATTCTCTGCGATTGTTGTTTCAGCTGATGCATGGCCTCGATGGAGGCTGACTTTTTATCCACCACATTCTGGCTTTGTTGTGTTATGATCTTCGCAGACTCCCGGCTGGTAGCCGTATAGTAAAGCAACAGATTGTTTTCAAGTTCAAACAGATATTGTTGTTTCACACGAAGCGGATTGACAATTACTTTTTCATCGTCAAAAAACTCCATGTAGTTGACGCCGCCAAAAGTAGCTGCATACTGATCCTGTTTGCCACCCGCCATTTTCAAATCCTTGCGTTCTATTTCATAAGCGAGATGGGCAATATCATATTCGCCCAGTGGTAGTTTCAACATTTCTGCAAAAGCACCCACCATGGCGACTACCAGGGTAGAAGAAGTTCCCAACCCTGAACCTGCCGGTGCATCAACAAATGTTGACAGTTTGAATCCTGCAGGCATACCCGTATACTGCTTCCTGATGCGCTCGTAAACGCCTTTATGCAGATCAAGCACACCATTAAATTCGATAGGTGATCCCTTCCGGATAATCTGCTTTGTTTTATAGTCGATGGACTCAAAATGCACTTCTTCCCCCTCAAGGAGTTCAATATTCGCGTAAGCATAGAGGGAAACGGTGGCATTGAGAATGGCGCCGCCATAAAGATCACTGTATGGACTTACGTCCGTACCGCCACCTGCCAGACCGATGCGGAGAGGAGCTTTACTTCTGTATATCATTAGATAAATCGAGAATGGAATTTACCAGGTTTTTCCAGGAATATTTTTTCTTTTCCATACGAAGATGAGGAATAAAATATTGTTCTCCTAATTCGTAGAATCGCATAATGGTCTTTGCCAGAGGTACCGGATCGGCCTCTGTAACCAGTCCGGTTTGTTCATGCAGGACCTGTTCCGAAAAACTTCCCGCATTGGAAACAATCATTGGTTTTTCGTAGTGATAGGCAAGAGGGGTTACGCCACTTTGCGTAGCATGACGGTAGGGTTGAACAACGGCGTCTGCTGCACACAAATAATATTGTACTTCTCCATCGGGAATAAAATCCGTTTTGAGAATCAATTTTTCTGAAATATTTAACTCATTAATCAACCTGTTATAGATTTCGCTGTTTTCATAAAACTCCCCGGCAATCAAAAGACGAATACCCGATTCTCTGATCACGGGCTCAGCCATCGCCCGGATCAGGATATCCAGTCCTTTGTATTTCCGGATGAAACCAAAGAATAACAGGATTTTCTCATGCTCACCAATATACAGGCCCAGCTTTTCTTTTAATAACCTCCTGGCTTCCTCTTTTGAAATAATTTCTCCGAAATTATCATAGAGTGGATGAATGACTGTTTTGGCTGGTTTTGTTTTTTCAAATTTCCGAAGATCATCCATGACAGCATCGCTCATGGTAATAAAGGCATCGCAACTTTTCAGAAAATATCTGGTAAAAGATTTGTCACCCGTCCTTTTTTCATGGGGCAACACATTATCTGTGATGGCAACTATTTTTGTCTTGCCATTCCTGCGTATTCTTCTCAATATCGTTCCCAGTGCAGGGCCCATAAACGGCAACCAATATCTCACCACGACCAGTTCGGGAGCTTCCTCCTGTAAACGATTACCAATCACCAGCCAGTTCAGCGGATTGACAGAATTGATCGAAGGATGTATTTCGATTCCCATGGGCGGCGGGTCGGAAGAAAACTGTGTTTTACCCGGAAAAAGAAATCCCGGATATTGTAATGAAAATGAATAGATGGAACAGATATGTCCTTCATCCATAAAGGCCTTGCAAAGCCGCTGGTCAAAACTTGCAAGACCACCACGAAGGGGCCAGGCCGGTCCGATAATAATTACTTTCATAATCCTGCTCTCTTTTCAACCAGGTATGCATTTCGGTTGGGAGCATTCCGGGAAATCAATTCTGCAAGGAAACCCGTTACAAAAAGTTGTGTGCCGATCACCATGGCTACCAATGCTACAAAAAAAAGCGGACGTTGGGTAAAACCCGTTCTATCAAAAAATATTTTCGATAATAACAGATAAAATGACACCAAAAAACCAATGATAAAGAAAGACATGCCCCAGGTCCCGAATAAATGCATGGGCCTCTTCCCATATTTGCCTACAAACAAAATCGAAGCGAGATCCAGCCCCCCGGTAATCAGGCGACCCACACCAAACTTGGAGACGCCATATTTCCTGGCATGATGCTGAACTACTTTCTCACCAATTTTTTTAAACCCGGACCATTTGGCGATCAATGGAATATACCTGTGCATCTCACCATATACTTCAATACTTTTTACTACCCGGTTCTGGTAGGCTTTCAGCCCGCAATTAAAATCATGCAATTCAATTTTCGATACCTTGGAAGTTACCCAATTAAAAAAACGGGAAGGCAATGTTTTCGAGAGCGGATCATGGCGAAGTTTTTTCCATCCGCTCACCAGGTCATATCCATCATTGGTGATCATCTGATAAAGGGCGGGGATTTCATCGGGACTGTCCTGCAGATCTGCGTCCATCGTAATAACAACACTTCCCTTGCAGGATCTGAAGCCCTCATTCAGAGCGGCGGACTTACCATAATTCCTTTGAAAACGGATACCCTTTATGCAATCGTTTTGCTCATGCAGTGATTCTATCACCGACCAGGAAGAATCAGTACTGCCATCATCCACCAGAATCACTTCATAGCCAAACTGATTGGCAGCCATCACACGGCCTATCCAGGCCACCAACTCGGGAAGCGATTCTTCTTCATTTAACAACGGCACGATGACAGATATATCCATACACATGATTACTTGGGTCCTTCAAAAAACTTCTTGATTGCCGGATTTTGTTTTCGCAAAATAATTGCAAAGATCAATCCGAAAACACTATCAATGACTACACTGACACCATAACCTTTTATCAGATTACCGGGGCCCGATTGATTCTCCATATCCTTAAAACTTTTCATCTCCTGATCGATCTGTCCTTGCGGAATGTGAGCCATCTGCAGTTTGATGCGTGTGGACGCCTGGAAATTTTCCCAGAAAGCAGGATCCACTATTTTAAAATATACAAGATTGAAAATGATATATATCAGCTCGGTAATCAGGATAACAATAAAAACAGAAGCAAATATTTCTTTCAGATCGGCGTATCCTCCCAGCTCATTTTTTCTGGCGATGGCGGTAAATAAATACATCATTAAAATGATGAGATAGGATACCACCGCGCATACTACGAAGTAACGGGGATTGGAAGAAAAGAATTTATACCGGCAAAAAAGTAAAATAAAATATAACAATCCGGTAATGAAACCGTAGCGCAATCCAATCCTGTATTTTGATACCGTGGTCATTAGAACAATTTAAAACCGGTTAGGATTTATTTTTGAAAACATCGGGCTCGGTTTTTTTGGCAAAAGCCGCGCCCAGCAAAGACGCTATGGTATTGAAAAAAAGTGTGACCAGAAAAATAAATATCGAAAGTATCCCCGGTTGCATAAATTTTTTTGTCATTGCGATCTGGTTGTCAATCTGGTCGTCTGTCAATTTACCGGCGGCTTGCAGATCAGTTCTCGTTTTTGTGAGGATCTGATCGATGAGTTCCGGGAATATGACGTACATGGAAAGAAGGTTGTAAACAACCATGATGGCAGAAACAATCAGAGATATCCTGAAACCGTACCCGAAGACTTTTCCAAAGGTAACGCCGTCAACCTGGCGTGTCCCAAACTGAATACAAAAAACAATGATTGCGACCATAGCAATAATGGTTGAAATCCATTTGAACCATGATTCGAAGCGTAAATGGGCAAATCCTCCAATGAGATCGACAACGATCAATACCAATGCAAGCATGAGACCCTTACCCAAATAATCAGATGATTTCTTTTCCATAACAGGTGTTTTGTTTATAGATTAATTACTCAAGTGAAGTTTTCCTTTTGCAATAATTCCAATTGCCTTACCCTTAAAAGGAATTCCATGAAACGGCGAATTCCTCGATTTGGAAACTGTTTTTGCCAGGTCATATGTCCAATCCAATTCCATATCGAAAAGAGTCAGGTTGCACTGATTACCTTTTTCGATCACGCACGGGTCAAGGTTGAATATCCTGCGGGCGTTTCCTCCGAATAATGCATAAATCCTCTCCGCTGATAAATCGGGCAATAAAGTTTGGACCACGGCATAAGAAGTTTCCAGTCCGGTCATTCCGAATTTCGCATTTTCGAACTCCAGTATCTTACTGTCATATTCATGCGGCAGATGATGTGACGCGATGCAGTCAATCGTGCCGTCCATTACGGCCTGTTTTAACTGCTCAGAAATTATTTTGGAACGAAGGGGTGGGTATACTTTCAGATTCGTATCGTAATCGACCAGTGCTTCATCACTGAAAAAAAGATGATAAGGTGTTACCGAACATGTAATCTGAATTCCGGAATCTTTCCCACGGCGTATATATTCAATTGATTTGGGAGACGTGACACCGGTAAAATGAATCCGCGAATCCGTGTATCTGGCCAGTTTTATATCACGGGCAATGATGAGTTCCTCCGACATCATAGGTTTCCCCGGAAGGCCAAGCTGGGTGGAAATAATTCCTTCATGAATTAATCCGCTGGGTGATATGCTGGTATCATCCGGGATCTGAATAATCACTCCGTCGAAAGCTTTTATATATTGAAGCGCCTTTACCAATACCCCGGAGGATTGCACCGGATGCAGACCATCGGAAAAAGCAACAGCGCCGCTGTTTTGCATATCATACATCTCAGCGAGATGCCGGCCGTCTAAATTTTTTGTAATGGCACCGATGGCGTGAATGGTAACGGGCAATACACTATTGCGATGCCGGATAACCTCTACCTGTGACTTCCCATCGGTAACCGGTTTTGTATCCGGGATGAGAAAAACATCCGTAAAACCGCCTGCAGCTGCTGCTGCTGATCCTGTTTCCAGCGTTTCTTTAAATTCATATCCAGGGTCGGCAAAATTGGAAAAAATATCAACCCATCCCGGACTCACCTGAAGTCCCTGATGATCGATTATCTTGTCCGCCATTTCAGAAACAGATGGCGCAATTTCACGGATAGTGCCGTTTTCAATTAAAATATCCTGAATGGTTCCGTGATGGGAAGAGAGAGGGTCAGTAATGCAAGCCTGTTTGATTAGCAGCTTCATCTATAAGGAATTGCGCGAAGATAAGGTATACGGATGAATCCATTTTCGGGCAATGGGTTTTTATCCTAAATTTGCATCCCGCCAAGATGGAAAGTGGGACTCAGAACAGGCCAATGGAACTTAGTCCGGAGAACCTGCGATGGTAAGTTGCTTAATCTCGGGACGTAGCGCAGCCCGGTAGCGCGTCCCGCCTAAGGTGGGAAGGCCGCTGAATTGAGAAGATGTTTTACATATATATTCTTTTTAGTAAATCGTTAGAAAAGTACTATGTTGGTAGTACGAGTGATTTACAGAAGAGGATACTTCGGCACAATACCAGAGGAACCAATTTTACGTCAAAAGGAAAACCATGGAATTTGATTGTTTCCTTTGAATGTAATTCTAGGTTAGAAACAGTCAGATTAGAGTTGAAAATTAAAAAAAGAGGTATAAGCCGATACTTAACAGATAATAATTTGCTTTGAGTTCGGGACGTAGCGCAGCCCGGTAGCGCGTCCCGCCTAAGGCGGGAAGGCCGCTGAATTGAGAAGATGTTTTACATATATATTCTTTTTAGTAAATCGTTAGAAAAGTACTATGTTGGTAGTACGAGTGATTTACAGAAGAGGATACTTCGGCACAATACCAGAGGAACCAATTTTACGTCAAAAGGAAAACCATGGAATTTGATTGTTTCCTTTGAATGTAATTCTAGGTTAGAAGCAGTCAGATTAGAGTTGAAAATTAAAAAAAAGAGGTATAAGCCGATACTTAACAGATAACAATTTGCTTTGAGTTCGGGACGTAGCGCAGCCCGGTAGCGCGTTTGCATGGGGTGCAAGAGGCCGCTGGTTCGAATCCAGTCGTCCCGACAAAGACGGGGTCGTCATAATGAAAAAGTCTTCGCTTAGCGAAGACTTTTTCATTAAACTGCCAGATTGTGTATTAACCCACATTTCCGAAACCGAGAGGCGGTCCCGACAAAGACGGGGATCGTCCCGACTTCACAGGACAAAGTTGATTTAATTCTTCTTTGTCCTTTCTTATTTCCCGCTAAACTGTTGTTAGCCACGAAGATGTTGCTATTCTAAATAGAATGGCTTGCGGGGAGCATTACGCATTCTTTCATCTATTCGTTCAGCCAGCCATTGAAAATACTCACACAGAAAAGGGTCAGGACGTTTCTTACGTGAATCCTGAATCATTGCATTATATTTTTCCCATGCAATCGAAACCAATGAACCAATAGTTTTATCTACGAGGTCAATATTTATAAGCCGTTCAGCTACCAGAATGCCAAGCGATTCCATTTCCTGTGCAAATTGGGTAATAATGATCCCTTCGTGGGCAGGAAGTTTTTGCCAATCTTCGTGTGTAGGAGGTATATCGTGCGCACTAACATAATTCATGAGTTCAGAAAATTCACGAGTATTGAAATTACGCAGCGCCTCGAGTGTAAGTCTCTCCTGACGATCGCGTGTTGCAGACTTAACTTGCACAATGCCAAACACCAATGCAATGATGGCCGATAAGGCAAGCGCGATATTAGCGATAAATGTGATTGTCTCGGAAGTCATATCCTTGTTGGATTTAAAGAATTAAAAATTTAGATTATCAAAGTCAAATTAAAGTGAGCGTCGTGTTAAAGGTCGTCAACAATAGTAAATATTTACCGAACACCTATTCAATTATGGCTTTAGGTTCAAGGCATTTTTCTAACCCAGAAACGCCGCTGGCTAAAGGCACATACAGCATCACCTCGAGATGGATTCAATGAAATAAAAAGTTTATTATTCCGGTTTCAGTTTTACCCTCATGACATAGGATTTACAGGTCATGTAAAGCATATTGTGCACCTGGTCTATAAAACAATTGGCAGTCAGCTCTCCGGTATATATTCTGGCCAACACTTTTCCCGCCGGATTAAATACCCAAATGCCACCAGGTCCCGTTGCAAAAATATACCCCCGCGCATTTACTTTCATTCCATCCGGATTGCCGGGTAGTTTTCCTTCTTCGGCAGACACATGATAAAAGACAGTTGCTTTTGCTATCAATCCCTGATCATTTAGTTCATATTTCGTCCATTCCTTATTATCACTATCCGAGTTAGATATATAGAGAATTTTGTTATCAGGTGAAAGTGCAATGCCGTTCGGATAAGAAACTTTATCGGTAAAAAGCAATGCCTTACCACCGGGTTTTACGAGATAGATTCCCTGAAAGGGAATTTCCTTTGTACTATCTTTTATTCCCTTTTCCAAACCATAGGGCGGATCAGTAAAATATAAATTTCCATTGGCCGCATATACAGCATCATTGGGGCTGTTAAATTTTTTACCCTGATAATCAGATACAATGACATCAAAGACGGCCCTGGGGTCGTTTAGTGAAGATTTCATCCGCCCGATCTGCCGGTTACCCTGTTGACATAAAACGAGTTTTCCTTTCTTGTCAATCACCAGGCCATTAGATCCCGGTTCTTTTTCTTTAGGAATAGTGCCCGTATACCCGGAAGGTTCCAGGTAAACACCTGCGCCTTTTCCCTGCTTCCATTTATAAATCCTGTTGGCAGGAACATCGGAAAACAACAGATAATCGCTGTCACTGACATACACAGGACCTTCAGTCCATTTATATCCCTCTGCTATTACTTCTATTGTGGCATTGGAATCCAACAGGTTCATTCCTTCCGCATCCAGGATACTGATATGCTTTGGAGCGTTCGCGGCAGGCACTGAGACAACCGAATCTTTTTTTTCGGTTCCGGCAGAATGACTGTTACAGGCGGCCATCAAAACGATAAAAATGACAACCAATGGCAAATGTTTATTTTTCATATACTATATTGTTTTAAAAAACTGATCCGCTATTTTACAATGGGCCCTCAATAGTATTTCATCGGCGTTCAAATAAAATATCTCTCCGCCCAATTCCATTAATTCCAGACCTGTAAGATAAGCCTGCTTTACATGTTCACTGCATACTACATACACGGGGCAATGAGTTCCTTTCAGCTGCCCAAGTTCTGCACCAATCAACAGACCACTCAGAAACTGATAACCGTTCACCGGGTTCGCATGATTCAGTAATTGCCTTGTACGGACCATAAAAGCTTGATGTAACAGATTGCCATCTAATCCTGCCTTAAAGCCATCCGAAAAAGATTTTTCGTCTGTCCCTTTTTGCACCGCGTGGCGCAATATACTTTTCTCTGCCAACAGGTTAAATATTTCACCTGTCATGTAAGTTCTAAAATCTATACCCGATTTATTTTTTACAAACATATGTTTGGAATGGGTGCCCGGGAAAATAAATATTTTTTCTTCATTATCAGTTATATCACATCCCAGCAACAGGCTCTCTTCGCCGCGCATCACATCCTGATTTGTCTTAAATCCGGACACTAAATATAAAGGATGTGAAAATTTTTCATTTTCATTTATTTTTCTGACCGGGAATTTCGCCAGGTCCCAGCTGAAAGGGAATTCCTGATAGGGGAGCTCTGTCAGTCCGATACTTGAAGAAGCCATCCCGGAAAGAATGACCGGGATATTTTTCGCGAAGTCACCCGATAACCGGTTGATGGCATCATCTAATTTTCTCCGGAAGAAATCTATTCTTTCAGTTTCCGGTCTGCCTGTTGCCAGCCATTGTTGATGAATTTCCGCAATTCCATCGTTTGTTTTGAGCTCGGCAGTCGTTTCGCATTTAACGGCATCCACTAACCGAAGTCTGAAGGTTGACGTACCCCAATCACAACTCAGAAATTTATCCATGAATAATATTATGTGTCCGGGAGTTGTTGTTTAATTTTTAGCAATGCTTCCTTTACTGATTCGGTTATTTTATCAAGTTGACCATCTCTTATGAATTCCCCTTTGGTCAGCCAGGAACCACCCACGGCGATCACATTTTTCAGATGCAGGTATTCGTTCATATTATGGAGGGATACTCCACCCATCGGTATAAACAATGTTTGCAATGACTGGTAAGGATCCTGGATTGTCCTTAAAAAATGCACGCCACCCAATTGTGATGCCGGAAATAATTTTAATATCTCAAATCCCATTTCGGCGGCCGATTCAATTTCAGATGGTGTCATAACACCCGGTATAAAAGGAAAATGGTTCTCCAAAGCGTTTTTACAAACTGTGGGATTGAATCCCGGGGCCAGACCAAATTGGGCACCTGCGTCCCGGGCCTGTTTTAATTGAGTAACGGATAGCAATGTGCCTGCACCCAGATACATCTCAGGCAAATTTTTTCTGATGATAGTGATTGCCTCCGCCGCAGCTGTTGTACGAAAAGTGACTTCCATTACCCGCAATCCACCACGAAGCATGGCTTCGGCAACCGGTAAAACTTCATCTGCTGAAGAAAAAGTTACCGCAGGAAGAATTTTCTGACTTAAGGCGGTATGTAATAATCTGTTTCCCATGAGCGACGTTCCCTTCTATAAATGTAGTTTTTATATCGACAGCTGCTTTGGTCAAAAATGCATTAAATTGATACGAACTTCATTTATACACTCATGAATGAAATATTGGTTATAGGCAGTTCCAATACTGATATGGTGGTTAAAACGGATGAACTACCCTTACCCGGAGAAACAAAATTAGGAGGCGTTTTCTTTATGAATGCCGGGGGCAAAGGAGCAAACCAGGCTGTTGCCGCTGCGAGACTTGGCGGAAATGTAACGCTGGTCACCAAACTGGGCAATGATATTTTTGGCAAACAAACGCTGGAGGGATTAAAAAAAGAAAATATCAATACAAACTATGTTTTCTTTGATGAAAGCAACCCTTCCGGAACCGCGCTGATCATCGTAAATGCAATGGGGGAGAATTGTATCGTGGTCGCTCCCGGTGCGAATGCGACGCTAGTGCCGGCAGATATTGAAAAAGTGGAAAACCTCCGTGATGCTGTTGTCATCCTGCTGCAGCTGGAAATCCCGTTTGAAACAATAAGTCATATCGCAAAACTGGCGAAAGCAAATAAGCAGAAACTAATACTCAATCCGGCGCCCACTCAAAAATTAAACGACGAGTTATTGAAGGGATTGTACCTGATAACACCCAATGAAACCGAAGCATTACATTTAACCGGTATACAGGTAAAAGACGAATTAACCGCCTCAGCGGCTGCAGATGTTTTTCTAAAAAGAGGGGTAGAGAATGTGATTATCACCATGGGTCGGGAGGGGGCTTTTTTTCAGAATGGCCATTCGAAAATAAAGGTTAACGCACCGGTAGTGAAGTCAATCGATTCAACCGCGGCGGGCGATACATTTAATGGCGCCATAACGGTGGCCATAACCGAAAATATGGGCTGGGAAAAAGCTATACGATTCGCCGTGCAGGCCGCTTCCATTTCTGTTACGAGAATGGGTGCACAGTCCTCCGTTCCTTACCGTAAAGAGATTGTCTGAATAAATACTTCGCTATTTCACAATTCTTGGTAATTTGAACCCTCAGGCTACATATTCAAATTGAAATCAAAAAAATGTCCTGGTTAAGACTTATGGAAGAAAAGATATCGGAAAATGAACCCGCGGAAGAACAAGCCGTCGTCCAGCCTTCCGCTGTTACTCATAAAAAACAAACGGTTTCAGGCCTGATAAAAGAAATGTGGCCCGCTTATCTGATTGAAATCATTGTCATCATTTTGGGAATTTCCATTACACTGGCCTTGGAAGAATGGCGGGATAACAGCAGGGAAAATCATCTGGAACAGATCTATCTGAAAAACCTGCAGTCAGATGTCGGAACAGATTTGAAATCGCTTAGTCTGGCCATCACCGGAACAAATGCATTGCTTCAAAGAGGAAACGAATTATTAGATTATACAAGATCTCCTGACAATAAAAATATCCCGCCAAACCAGGTCCATGAAGATGTTCGCGCTATCCTCGGCCGGCCCAATTTTATTACCAGCGATGCCAGTTTTACTGAACTGAAAAGTTCCGGAAACCTGCACCTGATCAAAGACATTCAATTAAAAAACCTGTTGTTTGCTTATTATAGTGAAACCCAGCATATCAAAGAGGTCCAGGATGCCGAACGGCAAACTGCCATTACTCTTTCGGGAGCTTATTTTTTGAAACAGTTCCCACTGGATGAGATGAGAAGTCAGGTCAGCTCCATGACGCAGAAAGACATGAATGCAATATTGAAAAATATCGAATTTGACAACAATGTACTTTTAAGGGTGCTGAACAGAAAAGAATTATTGGACATTTATCAAAGGACCGACTCGCTGGCTGAACTGTTGCATAACAACCTGGGAAAAAAAACCGGGGATTCAGAATAGTGTTTTTATTCCCGAGTCATTCTTCCGGAATTATTTCTTCAATAAATGCTCACCATTTTTCAAGTCCCAGCAATTTCTTCCCTAGTGGCGAAAGTTCAGCTACCGGATTCTTTTTTTCTCTTTCCAGCGGATCACCCGGAAACGCATACCCCTGCATTGCGTCCCTGTTTTTCCAACTGCTGATCCGCCATTGCACGAGTTCTTCGTTGTCTTCCTGTGCAGGCATCATGGCGATATATTGAGCGATCCGGACTTTATCCTTGCTGGTATTGGCCCTGATGCCATGTGGTTCCAGACTGTTAAAGATTAATAAGTCACCGGCTTCGAGTTTCACTTTTTCCAGTTTAAATCCTGTAGTGTCGGGTTTGTAGTGATCCCTGTCTTCCGGCTGTGTGAGTTTCCAGGTATCATAGGTCCTGTATAATTCAGGAATACATTGAAAGCCGCCCATGTTTTCATCTGTCTGATCTGCCAATGCCAGCACACCCTGTACATTTTGAGGTTTTGTGTCGGGATCATAATCCCAATGAATAAAGCCTTTGTATTCAAATCCGGGCCTCAGGGGAAAATTCAGGTTTGCGCGGTCAATAGTAACCCAAAGTTTTTCTGTGCCCCAGACATCGGCGAATGCCTGGTGCACTTTGGGGAATTGCCGGTTATCCCACATATACTGATGATTATAGATTTCCACCATGCCGGTATTATTTAATTCTTTCATTTCCATTTTTACATTGGGCCTTTTATACCAGCTCTCCATATCATCGGGATTTTTATCCTCATATTCCCAGAGATAATCGGCCAGTTTTTTCACCTGTTCCCGTGGCACGGCATTATGGATGATGACATATCCATTCTTAACCCAGAAAGCCCAGTCATCCTCGCTAAGTAAACGAAGAGGCTGACCGTTACTGCGGTCGTTTAATTTAATCTGACTTGATTTTGCAGTAGAAGGATTTCCGGGAATATCCTTATGAGCCATGGTAGGCGGGGCGGGAGCCATCGTTTTTTGCATCATATACATTGATTTAATAACACAAAGCTATCATGAGGTAATCTTCGTTGCTTACCATCTATTGACAAGAATTTGCTCTGTATTGACTTAATTACTATCTTAATAGGAGATTATTACATAATTCAAGACATGAATGAGATACAGCTGGAAAAGATCATATTCGAACCGGGGAAGTCATTTAAGATATTTTCTCCCCGGTTAAAGAACACGTTTTTATGGCATTACCATCCGCAGATAGAATTGGTATATGTAGAAGCGGATGCAGGCATTCGTCATGTAGGAACCCATATTTCGGGCTATACATACAGCGATCTGGTATTCATCGGTGGTAACCTGCCGCACCTGAATTTTGACTACCGGTTAAGAAGTGAATATCACCAGATCGTCATTCAATTGAAAACCGATTTCCTGGGAACCGCTATTTCTATTGCCCCTGAACTCGCAGCGATTCATAAGCTATTTAAGGATGCCGATTACGGGATTGCATTTTATGGAGAAACAAAAAAGATCGTCTCCGAAAAATTAAAACAACTGGAGGGCCTCAGTGCGTTTGATCAACTGATTGAACTCATCAGCATTTTTAAAATACTGGCTGATACCAAACAGCGAAATATTTTAAATAATGATTTATCCAGTTCGGCTTTTATTTTAAAAGATAAAATCAGGATGGGCGCGATATACGAATATATAGACGCGCATTATGATGAACGGCCTGATGTAAATAAGGTTGCTGCCAAAGTGCATCTGACAACGCCGGCCTTCTGCAGATATTTTAAGAGACAGACCCATATGACCTTTACCGATTTTGTAAATCAGTACCGGATCGAACGTGCAAAGAATCTGCTGATGCAGGATCAGAATGTAACTGAAACCTGCTATGCTGTGGGATTTGAAAGCATTTCCTATTTCAATAAATTATTCAATAAAATCGTCGGTGAAAATCCTTCCGCCTTCAGGAAGAACTGGGAAATTCACCACCGTGCATGAGTTGTTAAAATAACAAAATCAACGACAGATATATCTCCATCGTTGATTCAGTTGACACCCAGCTGTCTTACCGTTATTTCATCGCAACGTAACCTGCCAGTTTTGACGTATCATGTTTTGGAACTGTGTCCATTACATAGTGCGCAACGCTTGCATATTTTGAAGTATCTTTTTTAGGAACTGTATCCAGTATCATAGCATACTTGGGTGAATCCGGTTTTTTTGGAACCGTATCCAAAATCATAGCATACTTGGGTGAATCCGGTTTTTTTGGAACGGTATCCAGAATCATAGCATACTTGGGTGAATCCGGCTTTGGAACGGTATCCATCGCGGTAAATGCCACTACATGTTTTGTTTTAGTGGCAGTAGTTCCCATAAGAGACGACGCAACACACAGGCCTGCGAAGGCCGCAAATAAAACTTTCTTCATTTTAAATAAATTTTGAGGTTTAACGAAAAATCCTACGATTCGGGGTTAGCGATTTATATAAGTGTCTTTCTTAGTGGGAGGATTATTTAGACTAAGGGAAAAACCATGCCAATTTTATTCCCGACATTTAGCAATCCTTAATGAAAAACAAAAATTTCATTTTGGTACGATATTTTTAAAATCAGGATTTTATAAGGTTGTAGAAATTTTTACATAGAAGCTTTGCCCTTTTCCATCATGGCTTTTGTTTCTCCTGTTTTTTGCCTTCGGCCCTTTTATAGACGGTTGGCGGTTGATGGTTGACGGTTGACGGTTGGCGGTTGGCAGATAACGAGTGGGCTTGAAATAAAGACAGGTTTGGCGTTGTTCGCTCAGCGTTCATCTTATAATTGTTAAAGAATATTAACGATTCGTTAATTCAGCCCTTCTGATTTCCGTAATTCTAATTCTAATGTATTGCATGGATATCTTCATGCTTAGGAACTGGGTGCTGATGGTTAAATATTTTCTTTTACTGGTTTTTCTATCTCCCACGGCTTTTTTATTGGCTCAGGTTGTACCGGACACAACGATTAATCCGGGTGTTAAACAAATTGATCTGATTGATATCGGACAGAGAATTGTTGATAAAAATTCTGTGTACCGGGAAGACGTAGTGGTCAATAAAAAAGGCAGGGTTCATTTCAGCGCATTCCCGGCCGTGGGATATACACTACAAACCGGATTCGCAGGAGTCATCAGCGCCAACGCTGCTTTTTTTACCAGCGCACACAATCATGAATCGGAAAACGTTTCGACCGTTGTCACCAGCATCGCATACACGAGTAAAAGCCAGATTATTTTCCCCATTGCGTCCAGTATATGGACGAAGAATAATGAATATAATATTCTCACTGACTGGCGTTATCTGAAATATCCTTCGCCAACATTTGGACTGGGTGGTCACACGCAACAGGATAGTTCTTATAATGTTGATTATTCTTATATAAAACTGCACCAGGCGGTTCTCAAAAAAATAGGCACGGATCTGTATGCCGGACTTGGATATGATTTTGACTATTTCTGGAATATCACCGAAGTAAATCCACCGACTGATCGTGGTACCGACTTTCAGCAATACGGTCTGTCCAATACCGAAAAAGCGTCCGGTCTTTCATTCATTCTGAAGTATGACTCAAGAAGAAATCCGATCAATCCCCAAAAGGGCATATTTGCCAATATCCTTTTTCAGCCAAAATTTACTTTCATGGGAAGTGATGCCAACTGGCAATCATTATTGCTCGAATTCAGGGGCTATATTAAATTTCCTGATAATTCCCGGAACATCCTGGCTTTCTGGAGCTATAACTGGTTTACGTTGGGTGGTAAACCACCTTATTTGCTATTACCCAGCACAGCTTGGGACGAATTCAGCAATACCGGAAGGGGATATATCCAGGGAAGGTTCAGAAGTCCGAATATGATTGATCAGGAAGCGGAATATCGTTTCACCATTTCGCGGAATGGATTATTTGGAGGCGTTGTATTTGCAAATGCCGAGTCGTTTTCAGATGTGCCGGGCGGAAAATATGAAGTCATATCGCCCGGGGCAGGTCTGGGCATCCGGATCATGCTGAATAAATTTTCAAAAACAAATATCGCCCTCGACTATGCCTGGGGAACCCAGGGATCCAGCGGGTTCTTTGTAAATCTCGGAGAAGTCTTCTAAGCCTAAAGCTCAAAGCCCAAAGCCTAAAACCAGTACCAGAATGTGAAAATTATCTTAGCAAGTGTTGCATTTGTTGAAAAGCAGAAATAAACATTTTATATTTATTATCCGTATGTGGCCATGCAATCGTATGGGTTCTTACGATATTTTCAAGGATCGTCGTCGCTCTGGCACAATCCGCACTGTCATAAAAATATCCCTTCCATATTTCCGGTAAATTACTATATGATTTTATCGTAAATCCGTTACCATAGATTTTGATGGGCGATGCTGTACTCCTGACGTCCACGGTTGTTAATTCATTCTCGAGCGCCCAGTTAAAATAACTGACCCAAAATGTGCAGTGATTTCTCAACCGGCTTTTTAACTGTTCGTCCGTTTCTTTTGCAGTTGCTGTTTTTCGCCATATATTATTTGGCCTGGAGAATGGATCCTTTACGATTTCGGGTACAGGCAGTCCGTCAAAATTAGCGGCATTTGATTTTCCGGTCTGAACCTGCATTTCTTTTGACTTCAGGAAATTAACGAGCAGAATATTGATTTCGCCATTGTCTGCATGCAAAAACAATTGCTGATCCTTAAAATCCCAATGGCCGGTTTGAAATTTACCGAGATCAGAGGTGAAGGTTTTGTCTTCCCTTAATTCAAGAAAATTCGCAGGCGTCAGGGAATTCTTATCCGGGTCGGGATCACTGCTGTAAGTATAGAACCAAAGCTGGCTGATTCCAGATTTGGTTTCACAACCACTGATAAAGGTCGTCAGCCCAATTAGAATCCACAAAAGATATATTTTCATAATAGCTTTTTCAATAAAGGCTTTAAGCGTTACGCGTTCCGCTTTGAGCTTATTACATATTCAGCCAGTAGTTCAATTTCAACACTACTGCCCTGGTACGTACCGAAAACGGATTGGTATAATAATTATCCGTATATACCAGGAAAAAATCGGAAGCCGGTTTATACCGCCATTGCAGGCGCGTATTAATATTCATATTTTTTATCTGTTCATTATACTGGACATAGGCAGTAAAATAAATGGTATTTGTAAAAGTAATGTCGATACGCGGACCGACCAATAAGAATCTTGTATTTCCCCAGGGCTGCGGAAGATCGAGCACGTTATAGGAAGTCGTGAGGGTGATGTTCACATAGGGCTGAATCCTCAATCCCACATCGGTCAGAATGGATAATTTGTTTCCCTGCGCATAATAACCACCATACCTAACCGAAAAATCATAAGTAAAGACGCTTTGTGGTTTGGAAAAGAAATCCACTCCACCTGTATACCATTTATGAATTGATCCGGTGGGCAGGTAACCGATGCCCGTGTTGGTCGGATCAAAAGGCGCCTGGAGTTGCACATAGTCCTGTTGGGTAACCAGGGTCAGTGTCGCTTTGTTACGGAATGTAATAAGCCAGTCGACAATGTTCTCGTTGTCTGTTGTTTTAAATTTTTCATTATAGTAGAAATTTGAAAACCATTGCGGACCGTGACTTAATATTGCACCCTGGCTGGGGAAAATATAATAGGATGCCTGTGGATAAAACCGGATATATCCTGTTCGCGGTACATATCCGGCTTCTGCTTTGTAATTGTTGCCGATATATTGATAGGCTCCGTTGATCAGCCATTTTTTACCTGAATATTGCAGGTTGCCTGCCGCTACCCAATCATTCCCGATTGATCCCGGAGTAAATGACTTCATGATCAGTTGCTTGCCTGTCCAGAAATTGTTGACAGAAGCCAGGTTATATTCCAATCCGAAAGTCCTGTTGTATGTCGTATAATGCGGATGTACAGAATCTTTCATGGGATCATAATCAATGGATTGTTTATTGACCCATAAAAATCCAATATTCGATCGCGAGAAAACTTTTCGCTGCAGTGCCAGCACCGCGAAATTCTGCTGCGGTAAACCGATGGAATCCACCGTTCCGGTTTGCATGTCCATTGCGCCGATCCGCCAGTTCTTATCCAGTTTACCACTGAGCCTCGCACCGAATTCTATTGGCACTCCCAGACCAATTCGTCTGGAGAAAAAAGGCCTTATGTCGGCGTATCCGAAATTATTGAACTGGTCGCCGTTTTCAAGGAAGAACTGTCTTTTTTCCGGGTAGAACAATTCATAACGGCTCAGGTCAACCACCTGTTTGTCTACTTCTATCTGCGAGAAATCCGGATTGACGGTCAGATCCAGATTCAGTGACGACGTGATGGAAACCTTTGCATCTCCGCCGACCATGGTCTTATATTGTGTGGGTTGGGTATTGTCATAAGTTTTGATTGCCCTGGTAAGAACGTAGGGAATAAATGACACGTTGGTGCCGGGTGCCGGTGGAATCGAATCCCAGAGCAGGACTCCTGTATAAGCGAGAGATGCTGATGGAAACTGTCTCGGAACAGGCGCCCAACTGGATTTCTCCGTAGTCTTCAAATCATTACGACTGAGGTTGATTCCCCAGGTGGACAAAGCTTTTTTATAACGAAGGGTTTTAAATGGAATGGCAATCTCCAGGATATATTTATCCGGATATCCCTTCACACTCGAATACCAGATATTATCCCAGCTCAGATCCACTTTCCCGCCCTCATACATGGTGCCATCCCATTGCGCACCGGCGGCATTGGTGCCAAACGTAAAACCATTCGTTTCATCCCCATAGGTATCCAGGAAGAAAATAAAATTGTCGTTTTTACTAAAACTGAAATCCCGTCGCAGTGATTCCACCATGTAAGGACCCTTCATTCCGTCATAACATACGGCGGACAAATAGAAATACTTGTTGTCATAGGCCATGCGTACTTCCGTCTTCACATTGGCCAAGGATGTATCCATGGGCAGGATCATAAAGAAATCCTTGGCCAATTCCGCCTGCTTCCAGGAAGTTTCGTCCAGTACGCCATCGATCCGGATCGGATCAACCGTATGATGTATATGAATCAGGAACTTCGCATTCTTTTTTTGGGAAAAAACGGGCAGGCTGAGCATCCACAAAAACAACAAGGGTAGGCCAGTTCTCATCAACAGCGAAATCGTTTGCATTAGTTGAAAAAATACGATTTATTAAGGAAATCAGTCGTTTTGGCTTGTATTTAACTATAATTCAAAGTATTTTTAACTGCTTCCCGCCAATTTATGGCGCAATACTTGCGTTAGCGGTCTGATTCTATTTTTCCCAATTTCCTCCGAATTTCCGTTTTAAAACCTTGTTCTTTGAAAGATTTGATCCGTTGAAAATCTTTTAAGAATGAAATCTTTATTTTTTTCTCTTTTGCTGGTTCCCGGATTCATGCAGGCCCAGCGCTGGCATCTCAATTTAACCGGGGGCGTGGCCAACTATTCCGGAGATTTGCAGTCCAAGACTTTTACATTCGATCAATCTTATTTTTCCTTTGGTGCCGGTGTGCAATATGATATAACAAGGAATTTTTCAGTCATCAGTAATATCATGATAATGAAAGTGGGCGCGTCGGATCAATATAACAAACCGGATCTCGTATTTCGCAATCTGAGTTTTCAAAATAATATTACTGAAGGGAACCTGCTGGGAGAATACACATTTTTTGATATCACACAAAAGAAATTCTCCCCGTTTCTATTTGCGGGAATCGCAATTTTTCACAATAACCCGTACGCTTATGATACGCTGGGTCAGAAGACGTATCTCAGACCACTGAGCACGGAGGGAGAGGGGCTGCCCCAGTATCCTGGTCAGAAACCTTATAGTGAAACACAATTTTCCATTCCCTACGGCGGAGGAATTAAATTCAGGATGAGCGAGAGTGTCGTACTCGCATGGGAGATCGGGTTTAGAAAAACTTTTACCGATTATATCGATGATGTGAGCACGTTTTATGTGGACAAAACCATATTGCTAAACGCGAAGGGACCTATCGCTGTCGAAATGGCCTACCGTGCCAATGAATTGAAGGGTGGTGATCAAACATATCCTGTGGCGGGCACTAAACGTGGCAGTCCAACAAGCTACGATATTTATTACTATACCGGCATCCGGATTAGCATTGCGCTGATCAATTATAAATTATACGGAAGGGGCAAGACCGATTGTCCGACCAATGTACAATGAAATTTGTTAGCTAATTTTGCTGTCTAACAATAAAGATGGCATTTAATAATTTAAGTGAGTTCCTGAGCGCGTTGGAATCGGCGGGAGAACTGATGAGAATAAAAACCTATGTCGATCCAACATTGGAAATTGCTGAGATTACCGACCGGATCAGCAAAACAGCTTCAAGAAACAAAGCGCTTCTTTTCGAAAATACCGGTTATGATTTCCCGGTACTGATGAATGCCTATGGCAGTGAAAAAAGAATGTGCATCGCGCTGGGTGTATCCCGGCTTGATGACATCAGTAAAGAAATCGAATCCCTTTTTAAAATGCTGGCGGGTCCTAAGGAATCTATCCTGGACAAACTTCGTGTGCTTCCAAAATTGACCCAGTTCGCCGCCTGGATGCCGAAAGTCATACGTGGAAAGGGTGAATGCCAGGAAGTGATTCTGGATTCTCCCGACCTGAACAAACTTCCCATCATTACCTGCTGGCCGAAAGATGGAGGCCCTTTCATCACGTTGCCTGTCATTCATACTAAGGATCCGGAAACCGGTATCCGCAATGTGGGCATGTACCGGATGCAGCTGATGGGCGAGAGGCTAACAGGTATGCACTGGCATAAACATAAAGTGAGTGCCCGTCATTTTGAAGCCTATAAAAAATTAAAAAAGCGTATGCCCGTGGCCGTTGCAATGGGTGGCGATCCCGTATATGCCTATGCGGCTACTGCGCCATTGCCGGACAATGTGGATGAATATATGCTGGCCGGTTTTTTACGAAAGAAAAAAGTGGAGCTTGTTCGATGCCTCACACAACCCGAACTCGAAGTACCTGCTGATGCAGATATCGTAATTGAAGGATATGTGGATCCTGAAGAAGCGCCCGTTTGGGAAGGCCCCTTCGGAGATCATACAGGATATTATTCGTTGCCGGACTGGTATCCCTCATTCCATGTAACCGCCATTACCCATAAGAAAAATGCCATTTACCCCGCAACGATTGTAGGTATACCACCGCAGGAAGATGCCTGGCTGGGGAAAGCGACAGAAAGAATTTTTCTTGCACCGATGAAGATGATGATGATTCCCGAAATCGTGGATATGGAAATGCCCGTGGAAGGTGTTTTTCATAATCTGGTGATCGCACAGATACATAAGACATTTGCAGGGCACGGACAAAAGGTGATGAGTGCCATGTGGGGTGCCGGTCAGATGATGTTTAATAAAATACTCGTGCTGGTAGATGAAGGCATTTCGATAACAGATTATTTGTCGCTGGCGAAATATGTATTCAAAAATCTGAATCCTGCTACAGATATCGCTTTTGCGCAGGGGCCGATGGATGTGCTGGATCATAGTTGCAGCAAACTGGGATTCGGCGGAAAAATGTGCATCGACGGAACAAAGAAATTCGAAGAAGAAATTGACGAGCGATATGCTGCTCAGGAACATATGCATCTTCCCGGCGATGGATGGCTTGATGCATTCCCCGAAATGAAAGCGATGAACCGACAGTTAATGGAGAAAGGCATTCCCTGTCTGATTATATCTGTATTAAAATCACGCAAGGGACAGGTGCGCGATCTGCACCGGACATTCGCGGAAAAAATATATACTGATACAGGGGTAAAGTTGATTCTCTATATAGATGAAAGTATTGATCCATCCAATTTACCGGTTGCGCTCTGGCGATTCTGTAACAATCTCGATCCAAAAAGAGATTCCTTTTTATTTGAAGGAAGAAAAGGAGAAAAAATAATAGCCTGCATGGGCCTGGATGGTACTACTAAAACTGAGGCCCTTGATGACTTTCACCGGGACTGGCCCAATATCATTGTGGCTGATGAAAAAACAATTGATGCGGTTGACAAAAAATGGAATCAACTGGGTCTGGGAGATCTCATTCCCTCACCATCACTCTCTTTCCGTGACCAGCTTTATGGGGAGGAAGCTGTTGCGGCTGTTTAATTATTATTCAGCATTGGCAGACGATCCCTCTGCTTTTTTTCGTTTATATTCTGTCATATAATCGGAGAGTGCACAATGGTAAATGGATTTCCGGCCCTGGCGGGGATAGGTTGAACTTTTAACCGGATCGTTTACAATTTCACTGGCAAACCTTGCAGCTTTGGCAAAAATTTCCCTAAATTCGATTTGCTCTTTGGTATAGATTACTTTGCTGCGGTCGGGGTATTTTGTGATAAAGGTTTTCCCATTGATGATCTTATTCACCACCAGTTTTCCGATCCTTCCTGAAGATCCCTGGACAACAAAGTTTTCTTTGACTTCGGCCATAATTCCTTTTTCCCGAATAACGAAGCTTTCTCCCGAATATTATCTGATCTTACGTAATCTTACGCCTTTTTAAGTCTTCTGTCGTCTGGGATTCATCTGAGATTCGTCTGAAATGCGCCTGAGATGTTTCTGTCTAATTGTTACCTTATGACAAGACCTTTGATACCTTTTACCGAACACCAAACCAGACGATTTGCTGTTAAAATGCGGTTCCCCCATCGCGGGTAAAAGATTGACAGACAAAGAATAGTTAAGCAAAACAGCAATTATATTTTGCCATAATTGGCCAAGCCCTAATTTTGCGCCCGGAGAGATGGCAGAGTGGTCTATTGCGGCGGTCTTGAAAACCGTTGAAGGTCAAACTTCCGGGGGTTCGAATCCCTCTCTCTCCGCCAAAGAAAATAAAGCCCCGAAAGGGGCATTTTTATTTCCGCGAGCGTTGAAAGTTTACTTTCAAAAGTGAGTGGGAATAAAAATGGAAGGCGCGAAGCGCCGGCTTTATTTTATTTGAAGCCTCCCCTTAAGGGATGGCCGAAGGCCAATCCCTCTCTCTCCGCCTTCGCCCACCGAGGCTTTCGCGCAGGTGGGCTTTTCTATAGGTGGGCTTCGGACGCTTGCGCCAAAGCTTCAGAGTCAGCATGCCGTATAAATAAGTCATGCAAGTGAGGTGGCCAATGTCATCCAGAAAGCTGCTTAAGTAAAGGTTTTGGAAACAGCTAAAAAACAGACAACTTCGCATAGTACAACTAACTATTATAGATGCCTGATCTTAAGACGGTCATTCGTTGCCCGTGGAGTCTTTCATCTGAATTAATGATAAAATATCATGATGAAGAGTGGGGTGTGCCTATTCATAATGAAAGAAAACTTTTTGAATTTATTGTGCTTGATTCTTTCCAGGCAGGATTAAGCTGGAGCACGATATTAAATAAACGGGAAAACTTTAGAAATGCATTTGACAATTTTGAACCGGAGAAAGTAGCCCGCTATTCTGATAAAAAAATTCAAAAGCTTTTAAATGATGCAGGCATTATTCGGAATAAATTAAAAATATATGCCACAGTAAATAATGCGAAGAAATTTATTGAGATCCAAAAAGAGCATAACTCATTTGATAACTATATTTGGCAGTTCACCAATCATAAAACCATAAGAAATAGCTGGAAGGATATGAAAAACATTCCTCCACGAACCATTCACTCCGATGCGATGAGTAAATCGCTATATGAAAAAGGATTCAAATTTGTTGGTTCAACCATATGCTATGCCTTTATGCAGGCCGCCGGCATGGTAAATGATCATTTAACAGAATGTTACCGGTATCACAAATTGAAACCTGAAGCATAAAAATGCAAGAAATGTTGACGGACGTGGTTTTGATAAGGAAGAAAATCGTCCGGCCAATCTTCAGATTCCGTTGGTTAAAAAATTGGATTGACCTGTCTAAAACACCGCAGATTTTTTATTCATTTGCTGATGAATCCACTCATACTTTTGGAGCGATCATCTTCTTCAGTCTGCGGAGTTTAACAGACAGGTAAATCCTGAATATACCGGAAAAGATAAAAGCCGAACCTGTCCAGATAATAATATTAGCTGCGCCGAAGACCGGGTTTATCAAAACCATCAGTCCAAAAAATATAATGGCGATTCCAAGAAACAGGAACCATCCCCAGTTTTTATCACCGTAGCTTTTCATATCAAAAGCCGATCCAATAGCTGAACCACCTCTGTATAACAACCAGAATCCTAAAATAAAAGGTAATACTGTCATTGTAATAGCGGGATAGGATAAAAGATAAAATCCTATCACCAAATCGAGCAGGCCGCTGGCAAGAGTCCAACCCCAGCTATCCATGCCTTTACGGTTTGAAACAGCAAAGATGATTTCAAAGATTCCCGTGAGCAGGATACCCCAGGCAAACAGCAGGCTCAGGGATAAATAACTCGCAATGGGCGAAGAAATGACCCAAATACCAACAACGATCAGCAATACACCGCTTAATAAAATCAGCCACCAGTAATTAATAGATTCCCTGATTGTTTTTAGAAATGACTGCGTCATAAAATTTGTTTTAATGTTAATTATTAAAAGTAAAATTGTCCGGTAAACAAAAGAATTATCAATAGAAGTTACCGGGTACGCAGTTTGTTTTCAGAGAGAGAATGAAGTCAGCTTCATGATCTTACAGAACGAGTCATTTGTGCCGCGATTGTCTGAACCTGCGAAAAGCGTACAGCAGGGCAATGGTTACTGCAAGTATTATTAGTCCCACCAATTAAAATTAACCAATATCCGGAATTGACAACCCTTTACAATGATTATTTCAACAATTGTTATCGCACAATAAAAATTCCTAACAGCGGGTGATCCGTTACATTCTGTATTCCCGGCAACCGGCATTCCGGAGAATTTGAAAACTGGTGATTCAATCCCCGGGTACTCTCACCTTCATTGCCCAATAAGTAATAAATTACAATTACTTAAAACTAAGGATGCCGGCAGAAACTCTTAAACGGATCAGGGATGAATATCAGTATACAGCCACCATACTGGCATTTGCCCTGATTCCGCTATCCGGCTTTGCCGTCGATATCTATCTTCCTTCCATGCCACAGATGGGGCAATCCCTTCATGCCAGCAGTATCCAGGTGCAGTCTACCATTACCATTTTTCTGGTCAGCTATGGCATTTCCCAATTATTTATCGGCAGCCTGCTGGATAGTTTTGGCCGTTATCATATCGGATTATGGGCCCTTGTTGTATTCGCCTTATCCTGCCTGGTCATTGCCACAACGCAGAATATCTATCTTTTTTATGCGATGAGGGTAGTTCATGGCATTACGGTGGCAGCGATCATCGTAGCTAAAAGGGCCTTCTTCGTAGATATGTATTCCGGTGATCAATTAAAGAGCTACCTGAGCATGTTTACCATTGTGTGGTCGACGGGCCCCATATTCGCTCCTTTTTTGGGGGGTTACCTGGAAACCGCATTCGGATGGCAGTCCAACTTTTATTTTCTGGCGGCTTTTGCACTGGTTATCGCCTTACTGGAATTGATCTTCAGCGGGGAAACACTGGTCGAATACTCAGTGTTCAATTTCAAAAAAATCACCGGAGTCTATATAAACATGCTGGCTACGCCCAGTTTCACACTTGGATTGCTTATGCTGGGGCTGTCTTATTCGATGGTGATGGTTTTTAATATGACCGGGCCATTTATTATTGAACATCACCTGTCTTTTTCACCCGTCACCGCCGGTTATTGTTCGTTGATTCTGGGTACAGCCTGGATGGTTGGTGGTTTTGCCGGCAAAGCAACCATTCGAAAACCCTTTTATAAAAAATTATTTATCAATCTTTTCCTGCAGATCATTTTTATAGGCGCCATGCTGCTGAGTCTGACCTTCCGGATGAACTTATATACCCTGATATTTTTCGCATTTATCATTCACGTGACGGCCGGTTTTACTTTTAATAACTATTTCTCCTATAGCCTGAGCCTGTTTCCAAAGAATGCCGGTATTGCCGGCGGACTTTCAGGCGGAGTCAATTATATCATCGTGTCCCTGTTGAGTTATGGTATCGTTTATTTCATCCCCGCCAGCGATGAAGAAAATCTGGCATACAGTTACCTGGTTTTGATTTTTTTGTCAGCCCTGGTTATGTTTTTTGTATACAAAATAAACCGGACAACTTCTCTTCATCGGGCTTAAAAAATAAGTTTTATGAACTCTATTCCTGATAAACAAAGAGCATATTTTAATCTGAATTACACGAAGCCGGTTGAATTCAGAATACAACAGCTAAAAAAATTAAGGGATCTGCTGAAATCAAATGAAAGACTGTTGTACGATGCTATTTATGCGGATTTCAGAAAATCAGGATTCGATACTTACCTGACCGAATTCGCCGTGCCCAATAATGAACTCGACATAGCCATCAGTCATTTAAAACGCTGGGCCAAGATAAAAAGGGTCAGGACCGATATGGTCAATTTTCCCGGGAGCAGTTATATCATTCCTGAACCCCTGGGTGTATGCCTGGTTATTGGTGCATGGAATTATCCGATCAATCTTTCCCTAACGCCTCTTATTTCTGCTATAGCGGCAGGTAATACCGTTATACTTAAACCCAGCGAAATGACAGTGCATACAAGCGCTGCACTGGCCCATATAATCAACGACCATTTTGATCCTGCGTTCCTGACGGTGGTTGAAGGAGGAATTGATGAAACAACTGCGTTGCTGGAAAATCAATTTGACAAGATATTTTTTACCGGAAGTGCTTCCGTAGGGAAAATTGTATACCAGGCTGCAGCAAAGCATTTGACACCTGTAACGTTGGAACTGGGTGGCAAGAGTCCGGCAATCATCGAGAAAGACGCTAACCTCAACATGGCTGCCCGGAGACTGGTCTGGGCAAAATTCCTGAATGCCGGACAAACCTGCGTAGCTCCTGACTATATTCTGGTTCATCAAAGCGTAGAAAAGGAATTGCTGGAAAAACTAAAACTTGAAATTCAGCATTCTGATTATTCCCTGTTGAATGGTAATTATGTTCAAATCATCAATGAAAAAAATCTGGACAGACTAAAGGGGCTGGTTGATGAGGGTACAATATATCTTGGTGGTCAGACAGACAAAGAACAACGTACCATGTCGCCTACGGTTCTTTCAAATGTTTTGCCAACAGACAGGATCATGAAAGAAGAAATATTCGGTCCCGTTTTACCTGTTATTTCTTACGACGACCTGAACAGCGCCATTAACTTCATCAAATCAAAATCCAAACCGCTTTCTTTGTATTTGTTTACTCATAATGATGTCATCAGAAAGAAAATACTCAGCGAGATTTCTTTTGGCGGGGGAGCTGTGAATGATGCGGTCATGCATTTTTCTAACAGCCGGTTACCATTCGGTGGTGTAGGTAATAGCGGCATGGGCAGTTATCATGGAAAGGCTGGCTTTGATTGTTTTTCTCATTTTAAAAGTATATACCAGAAACCCAACTGGTTTGAACTCAATCTCAAGTATTATCCCCATACAAAACGGAAATTGAAACTCATAAAATTTGTAATGAGTCTGAAGTAATACTGCATTTATTTTTTAGCGGAGGGCTCGATCAGGTCCCAAAGATTTCCATACAGATCTTCAAAAACAGCAACGGTACCGTATTCTTCTTTAGACGGACTCCTTACAAATTGAATTCCCTTCCTCAACATGTTTTCATAATCGCGTTCAAAATTGTCGGTAAACAGAAACAGAAAAACGCGGCCGCCAGTTTGATTACCGACGGTGTTCTCCTGTTCAGAATTTGCGGCTTTGGCTAACAGAAGTGAGCAGTGGCCGTATCCAGGTGGCCTGACAAGCACCCATCTCTTGGTTTCTGACAATATGGTATCTTCCTCCAATATAAATTCGAGTTTCCCTGTATAAAATTCAATGGCTTCATCATAATCTCTCACTACTAAAGCAATATGGGCTATAAACTGTTTCATTGCCTAAATTTATTTCAATTAACCAAGTATTTTTGCTGATAATGAATTTATCAGAAAGACGGCGCATGATCAGAACCATATTTATTTTCACTCTGGCTGTATCTTGCTTCAGTACCCGATCTTTTTGTCAGACCAAAGATTCCATCTTACTTTTTAACGGAGGGGTATTGATCGGTGAAGTTCAGAGGTTAAGCCTGGGATCCATTTCGATAGATGATATTGATCTGAAAATGTTAAATATAAAATTATTTAGAATTAAAACTTTGATCATACATGAGCGCTTCAAGATAGAAACGATTGAAAAAAAAATCTATTACGGCACCCTGCGAACATCCGACAGGGAGGGCTGGGTAGATATACATTTGGATGACGGAAATATTCTTCCGGTTCATATTACCAGGATATACCAGCTTACTTCGATAGATAACAATATCCTCAAACGACTAAACGGAAATATATCAGCGGGACTGAGCTTTACCAAATCCAGTAATATTGGCCAGGTTAATTTCAACGCCTCAATACAATTTGCAACTCAATTATTTGACTACCAATTATCTGTAACCAGTATTGGATCGATTGATTCTGGGAAGTATTCAAGAGACAATGAAAATGTCATTTTCATCACTTCTTATGATTTGACACCCACCTGGTTCATATCGGGTGCGGCCCAATATCAAAGAAATCTGGAATTATCTATTTCCCGCAGGTATTTATTTATGCTCGGCATTGGCAACAAACTCATTATTAAAAAGAATATGAGATTGTTAGCAACTACCGGAATGACTTTTTCTCAGGAAAAAAGCATAGAGGGTGTATCGAGTGACCTGCTATTTGAACTTCCTGTTATGTTTCAGTTTAATTTCTATCAATTTCGTAATCCGGATATTCAAATCAGCAGTACACAAACCGTATATTTCGGCATATCTCAGAACGGCCGTATCAGGTATGATGGTTCAACCAATTTTTCATGGCAGCTGATCCGATATTTTTATCTGAATCTGAGTCCGTATACGAATTTCGACAGTCATCCGCCTGCCGGAAGCGGAAGTAACTTCGATTTTGGAATTGTATTTGGTTTGTCTTACAAATTCTAGATAAGCTTAAAGCCTAAATAAGCTCAAGGCCTAAAGCCTAAAGCCTAAAACAAATTTGAATAAGTGTGAATGTAATGTAGTAGTAATATCCATGAACTTTTGCGCATGCGTTCACGTTTTCTTTACGCTCAAAGCCTAAAGCCCAAAGTGTAAAACAAGAACAATGTTAAAATTCAATAATGAATAATTTTCAATATTACATTTATAATTTCAAATAGTTTTAGGCTTTGGTCTTTAGGCATTAGGCTTATTCACGCGAATTCCTTAATTTAAATCCCTCTACCGTCGAAAAAAATATGGATTTTACTCCCGTTTCAGATTCAAAACTTCAGGTTCCCGCTTTTTTGTCCGGTCATGGAGATATGAGTGAGCGTATCAGGCATTTCAACTGGTCGCAAACATCTATTGGTGCCGTTGACAAATGGAAACAGAGTTTACGCTCTGCATTAAATATCTGCCTGAATTCAAACTTCCCCATCGCGCTTTATTGGGGCAAAGAGCTTTGCTTATTGTATAACGATGCCTGGTCACCAATACCGGGTAATAAACATCCCTGGGCGCTTGGCCGGCCGGCAAAGGAAGTGTGGCCGGAAATATGGAGCGACATTGAGCCGCAGTTTGCGAAAGCATTCGTGGGTGAGCCCGGTGGTTCAAAGGATGCCCTCTTACCCATGCAAAGACATGGTTATACGGAAGAATGTTATTTTGATTTTACTTTCACTCCGGTATACGGAGAGGACGGAAAAGTGGATGGTATTTTCAATGCAGTGATTGAAACAACTTATCGCGTGATCAATGAACGCAGGGCATCATTGTTACAAAAACTTTCACGCAGGATCAGCTCGGCCAGTTCTGTGGATGAGGTATATAAGAAAGTGATCGGTTTACTGAAAAACAATACAGCCGATCTGCCTTTTTGTTTTATCTATTCTCTGTCTGATGAAAGAAATCCGCTGACGGTAGCCAGTACTTCACCGGAAGTTTGCGTGGGGGAACTACCGATCCAGGAGCTGATTAAAAATGGGTCTTCCAAACATGTCGCTGACATTCGTCCGTTCATGGATCAGGTACCTGTGAACTTTTGGCCGGAATCACCTACCGAAGGAATGCTTCTTCCTTTGAGAGGGAACAAAGGGACGATGAACGGATTTCTGTTTGTGGGACTAAGTGCCCGAAGACAATATGACGACGAGTTTCAAATCTTTGGGGAACAGGTTGCCGGTATTATCAGCGGAGCGCTGAATGCGATCGATTCGATGGAAGAAGAGCGTAGAAGGGCAGAGGCAGTCATCATAGCAGCCAGAAAATTAAAAGAAAGTGAAGAGCATTTCCGTAACCTCACACAGGCACTTCCTCAACTGGTTTGGGTTACCGATACAGAAGGCAAACAGGAATTTGTTTCGGAACGCTGGAAAGAATATACAGGTCTGGACCCATATGATGATAAAACCTGGGCATTGATTGTTCACCCGGAGGATAGTCAGGTTTTGAACCAGATCTGGGGGAAAAGTAAAAAAACCGGCACTACTTATAAGGCGGAAGCCCGTTTAAAAGGACGGGATGGCGAATTCCGATGGTTTCATGTTCACGGCGAAATGATCCGTTCAGAAAAAAATGAAATCGTTAAATGGGTGGGTGCCTTTACGGATATCCATGAACAGAAATTAGCGGAGGCCATGTTACGACAAAGTGAAGAAAGGCTGGAGTTCCTCGTAAAAAAACGCACAGAACAATTGGAAAGATCCAACGATGATCTACAGCAGTTCGCCCATGTGGCCAGTCACGATTTGAAAGAACCGATCCGGAAAATAAAAATATTCAGCAATTTATTACAGGAAGAATTTAATTCATCGTTCAACGACAACGCCAAATTGTATTTGTCAAAAATACAAAGTGCCACAGAAAGGATGTTACTGATGATGGAAGGTGTTCTGAGCTATGCTGCCCTGGACGGATATCAGCAGGGAATTGAAGAATTGGATCTGAATGAAATTCTCCATTCGATTGAAACAGATCTCGAGTTGGTTATTCAGAAAAGGAAGGCCGTTGTGCAAATGGACCCGTTACCGAAAATCCCGGGATATCCAATTTTAATTTATCAGCTTTTTTACAACCTTATTTCCAATGCACTTAAGTTTTCAAGAACAGACATAACACCGCAAATCCGGATTCATTATAAGTCGATTGTGGTCGACCATAAGGATTATGCACAATTCCGCGTGATCGACAACGGGATTGGCTTTGATTCCAAATACGCCGAAAGGATATTTCATACGTTTACCCGGCTGAATGCCCGGGATGATTATGAAGGCACAGGGCTTGGACTTTCTTTATGCAAGAAGATTGTAAATCGTCACCAGGGATTTTTGAAAGCCAGTGGTAAACCCAACCTGGGGGCAGAATTTATTGTTGAATTACCTTTTATTCATTTTGAATAAGGCAGGTTATTGGGTTTTTTTGGATTTAGAAGAACTTTTATTCTTTGGTTTAGAAATCCATTGATCCGCGTTTTTATCTTTTCCCATCTGAGCAATTGATTTATCAGACAGTACTGATTTTGCTTTTTTTGATATGTCAGTTGTTGAAGCAAAATCATCCCGATGCTTAATCAATAACCAGGCGTTTTCTCCGCTGCCATTATTATTCTTTATATGTACAAGTGCAAATTCCCCTTTCAATTTTTTCCCAAAAAGCCGGAATTTGAGGGATCCCGATTTCAACTGGGCCAGCAATGATTTTTCTTCTTCTTTTATTGATTTTTTCGGTTCAAGTGTTTCGTAAGTTCCTTCATCCCATACGATCACGGTGCCCGCTCCGTAATTACCTTCCGGAATGATGCCTTCGAAGTCCTTATAGTCGTAAGGATGGTCTTCCACCATCATCGCCAGCCTTCTGTCATCCGGATTCAGTGAAGGGCCTTTGGGGATAGCCCAGCTTTTTAAAACACCCTTCATTTCCAGGCGGAAATCATAGTGCAGCCGGGTGGCATCGTGTTTTTGTACTACAAAATGCAATGCGTCTTTTGCAGGTTTTCCGCCCCTGGGTTCGGGGGTCTTATTAAATACGCGTTTTTTATTATACTCCCTGAGTGCCATAGTCTGAATGTTACTTCAAACGGCTATGCAAATGGTATGCTAAGAGACTTTAAGGAACGTTATTATTCGGCACAGTGCTGAAGCAGCCTTTCCGCTTCCAGGGTAATCTGATTGAAGTTGGCCGGTTTGGTAACCAGCTCAACACCAAACTGTTGACAGAAGACTAAATCTGACGGATGGGCGGAAGTGCTGAACACTACAATAGGCATCTGGTTCCATTTGTCGTTCCTTTTTATTTCAATGAGGGTTTGCTTGCCATCCATCACCGGCATGTTGATATCCAGTATTACCAGGCAGGGCAGATCGGATTCCTCAGCCCTTGTAAGGTATTGCAGGGCCTCTTTACCGTTCGTGGCGTGAGCAACGGTATAGGAAGGGTCTACCTTAAAAATTGCATTTCTAATCAATTCCCGGTCGTCCGGGTCGTCGTCTACGCAGAGCACTATTCGGGCCATGATTTCATATGCGATTTATGAAGTTCCGGTGCATAGATAGGTTTATTTAGTATAATAATAAAAATTATTCATTTAATTTTTCCGGGTTGTTTTTGCATTTAACTTCAAAGAATTAAACGATTGCCATGCCGGGAGATACCCTTCAAATTAATAATAAAGCTGCTTTTCAAAATACCTTTGACGCCATCGTCATCGGATCGGGAATCAGCGGCGGCTGGGCCGCCAAAGAATTTTGTGATCACGGACTGAAAACGCTGGTATTGGAAAGGGGTCGAAATGTAGTGCATCTGAAAGACTATCCCACAGCGACCATGAATCCATGGGATTTTCCACATCACGAAAAACTACCTTTTTCAATAACAGAAAATAACCCGGTAGTCAACCGTTGTTATGCCTTCAATGAAACCTCACAGCATTTTTTTGTAAAGGACACTGAACACCCTTACGTGCAGGAAAAACCCTTCGACTGGATCAGGGGATACCAGGTCGGGGGAAAATCACTTCTATGGGCCAGACAAACCCAGCGGTGGAGTAAATATGATTTTATGGGTCCGGGAAGAGATGGATTCGCGGTGGAATGGCCCCTTTCTTACGAAGAACTTGCGCCCTGGTACAGTCATGTGGAGCATTTTGCAGGGATCAGTGGTAATTTCGACGGGCTGGATACATTGCCGGATGGAGACTTCCTGCCGGCCTGGGAAATGAACTGCGTTGAATCAGATATCAGCGGAAAAATCAACGCACATTACAAAGACCGGCACGTGGTGCAGGGGCGATGTGCCCATCTGACCAAACCCAGGGAGATACATATACAACAAGGCAGAAATCCATGCCAGGCGCGCAGCGAATGTGAAAGAGGCTGCCCCTTCGGCGGATATTTCAGTTCCAATTCATCCACCATACCCTGGGCGCTGAAAACGGGTAACCTGACCATCAGGCCATTCAGCGTAGTGCATTCTATTATTTATGATGAGCAGAAAAAAAGAGCTACCGGCGTACGCGTAATCGACGCCAATACAAAAGAAGAAGTTATTTATCATGCGAAAGTCATTTTTGTGAATGCAGCTACTTTGAATTCAAATCTGCTCCTGCTGAATTCTGTCTCTAGCCGGTTTCCGAACGGTCTGGGAAATGACAACGGATTACTGGGAAAATATATCTGTTTCCATAACTACCGGGGAAGTGTAAACGCTGCATTCGACGGTCCGCTGGATAAATATTATTTTGGCCGCAGGCCCACACAACCCATGATGCCCAACTTCAGGAATGTGCATAAACAGGAAATGGATTTCCTTCGGGGATATATGGTATTTTTTGGCGCGGGCCGGGGACGTGGAAAATATCATGCTGAAGAAGAAATGGGTGCCGCGTTGAAAGAAAATCTTTCAGAACCCGGGGGCTGGTATGTGTCATCACAGATGCAGGGCGAAACGATTCCGAAGGAGGCCAATCATGTGCGGTTGAGTGAGGAAAAGAAAGATGCCTGGGGTATACCTGAACTGGTTTTTTCTGTGGACTATGATGAGAACGATGTAAAATCGATGAAGGACTACTTAGAGCAGGCATCCGAAATGCTGGAGCTGGCTGGGTGTAAAGACATTCAGGCAAACGACAGCAAACAGGCGCCGGGCCTGGATATTCATGAAATGGGCGGATGCCGGATGGGGAAAGATCCTAAAACATCGCTTCTGAATAAATACAATCAGTTTCATCTTTGTCCGAATGTATTTGTAACCGACGGAGCTGCCATGGTTTCAACCAGTACCCAAAATCCTTCCCTGACTTTTATGGCATTTACGGCAAGGGCCGTTGATCATGCGGTTTCAGAATTAAAAAAAGGAAATATTTGAACACATATGACGCCATCGTGGTGGGCTCCGGAATCAGTGGCGGATGGGCTGCCAAGGAACTTTGTGAGGCTGGATTGAAAACCCTTGTTTTGGAACGGGGCCGGGACGTGGTACACCTGAAAGATTATCCTACAGCCATGCTCGCTCCCTGGGAATTTCCTCACAGGGGAGAAATGCCTGAAAAATTTATCAAAGAAAATCCATTGATCACCCGGGCTGCGGGCTTTAGCGAATCCACACAGCATTTTTTTATCAGGGATAAAGATCATCCTTATGAGCAGGAAAAACCCTTCGACTGGATCAGGGGCTATCAGGTTGGTGGAAAATCGCTGATCTGGGGCAGGGCCTGCCCGCGCTGGAGCCCGTATGAATTTATCTCTCCCGCCCGTGATGGGTATGGTATTGAATGGCCTGTTGGTTATGATGAAATGGCACCCTGGTATTCTCATGTGGAGAAATTCGCCGGTATCTGCGGGAATAAAGACGGTTTGGAATCCATGCCCGACGGTGAATATCTGCCGCCCTTCGAATTCAACTGTGTCGAAAAAGATCTTTCAAAAAAAATCAGTGAGCGGTATACGGACCGGCGGATGATTCATGGCCGCTGGGCACAATTGACGGAAGCCAGGGAAATCCATTTAAAACAGGGAAGGGGTCGATGCCAGGCACGCGACCTTTGCATGCGCGGTTGCCCGTTTGGCGGGTATTTCAGTTCCAATTCATCTACGTTACCATGGGCAGCACGCACGGGTAACCTGACCGTTCGTCCGCACAGCGTGGTACATTCCATTATCTACGATGAAAAGAAAAACAGGGCCACCGGCGTTCGCATAATCGACGCCGTTAGTCATGAGACAACGGATTATTTTGCACGTATTATTTTCATGAACGCATCCGCATTAAATACCAACCTGGTTCTGTTGAATTCCACTTCCAATCGTTTTCCGGATGGTCTTGGAAACGATCATGGCATTCTGGGGAAATATATTTGTCACCATAACTACCTGGGTACTATGAATGGCAGGATCGAGGGATACCATGATGTATATTATTATGGGAGAAAACCGGCTGAAGCCATGATGAATAATTTCAGGAATTTCAAAAAGCACGATATGGATTTCGTGGGCGGTTATATGGCTTTCATGGGTTGTTACAGAACCAGGGGTGCCACTACGAACGGACCGGAAATCGGGTCTGATTATAAAAAAGCACTATCTGAGGCTGGCGATTGGGGTTGTTATATGTACATGCAGGGAGAAACCATCCCCAAGGAATCCAACCGGGTTTATTTAAGTAAGGATAAAAAAGACCCATGGGGTATACCATTGCTGGTTACCGATGTTGCCTACGACCGGAATGATGAATTATTAACGAAAGATTTCATGGAGCAGGGTGCTGAAACCCTTGCAAATGGAGGAGTCCGGGATGTTGTAGTTAGAAACCGAAACTGGGCGCCCGGCAGGGATATTCACGAAATGGGTGGCTGCCGGATGGGAAAGGATCCCAAAACCTCGATGCTGAATAAATGGAATCAGCTGCACCAATGCAAGAACGTTTTTGTGACCGACGGAGCCTGTATGACGAGTACGGGCATGCAAAGTCCATCTATTTTATATATGGCTTTTACGGCCCGGGCAGCCGGATTTGCGGTAAACGAGCTAAAGAAACTGAACTTATGATAAAATTTTATCTTATTAACGCCCTATTATTTATAAATAATACATATTAATTTTATTATAATGTAACTTTTAATACGATTTTGTTTTAATTTACAACTGATTTTAGTCATCGTTAACATCTCATTTACTAAAACTATTTTCAGTATGAACAAAGTCACATTAAAAACGGCGGCTCCGTTTATCCTCCTCGTTCTGATTTCCTTATTGGCTCTATTTGTACCTTCTTTGTCAAATTTTGATGAGGGCAAATACAATGGGGCGGATATTGCCTGGATCATTGTTGCCACAGCCCTTGTATTTTTAATGACCCCCGGACTGGCTTTTTTCTATGGCGGGATGGTGAACCGGAAAAATGTGATTTCGACTATGATCAAAAGTCTGATCGCCGCAGGCATTGTTTCTGTTCTGTGGATTGTAGTTGGATACAGTCTTTGTTTCGGACCGGACGTAAAGGGTCTGGGATTGATTGGTGATCCGATGACCCATTTTATGTTTAAAGGTGTTAACTCCGGAAAACCATGGGTTTTTATGCCAACGGTTCCACTAACGCTATTTGCTTTATTCCAATTGATGTTTGCGATCATTACGCCGGGATTGGTCGTGGGAGCCGTTGCCGAACGTATTAAGTTTACTTCTTTCGTTCTGTTTGTGCTCTTATTCAGTCTTCTTGTATATGCTCCGCTAGCGCATTGGAGTTGGCACCCCGATGGAATTCTGGCCAAATGGGGAGCTCTGGATTTTGCCGGAGGAACCGTGGTTCATATTTCGGCCGGTTGTGCAGCCTTAGCGGGCGCCATTGTTTTGAAACAACGCAGAAGTCATATTGACCATATAGAAATTCCACCCGCTAATATCCCTTATGTATTGATTGGCACTGGTCTTCTCTGGTTTGGCTGGTTTGGATTTAATGCCGGATCCGCTGGAGCCGCCAGCGCGCTTTCTGTTTCAGCATTTGCTACTACAAATACTGCCGCTGGTGCGGCGGGCCTGTCCTGGATGTTTTTCGATGTTATCAAAGGCAAAAAACCATCTGTACTTGGATTCTGTATCGGAGCGGTTGTGGGCCTTGTAGCCATAACGCCGGCAGCTGGTTTTGTCGCCATTCCGCAAAGTATTTTCATCGGTGTGGTTGCAGCTGTTATATCAAACACTGCCGTATACTGGCGTTCGAAAACCAAACTGGATGACACCCTGGATGTGTTCCCCTGTCACGGTATTGGCGGTATGGTCGGCATGCTGATGACCGGTATTTTCGCTACAAAAACTGTCAACCCAGCCGGTGCTGACGGCTGGTTCTATGGAAATCCGGCATTTTTCTGGACACAGGTTAAAGCCTTGTTAGTAGTTGTGCCGTTCAGCTTTTGCATGTCCTTCTTAATTTTCAAATTTATCAACCTGATCCTTCCAATCCGTGTAAGCAAAACAGAAGAAGAGGAGGGACTTGATGCCAGTCAGCATGCAGAGAAATACCTGCAGGGTCATTTACTGGTAACTACTCCATATGGTGTAAAAGAAGAAGCTGTCTAGTATAATGGTCAATTGTTAATTGTCAATTGTTAATTGAAGAGCATAGTCGTTGGCGATTAACTTCCGGAGCACAAAGCCTGACGCGTAACACCGAAAGCTTTGTGCTTTAGTTTTTAAAACCGTTCATCATCAGTATTTTCCTTATCAAACTTATATTACAAGGCTTTAAGCGTTACGCTTTACGCTTTAGGCATAACAATCATAAATTTGCACTAAATCAAACTTAGGGGCGTTTGAGATATTTAAAGGCTGTCAATAAATACTTCTGGAAATATAAATGGAGGCTATTGCTGGGCCTCCTTTTTGTGATCCTCTCCAATTACTTCCGCATTCTGGCTCCTCAGGTTACCGGATATGTTGTGAATACTGTGGAGAAAGAACTGACTGCACAGGTACATGCAAAATCACCGCATCCCGTTTCCGCCGCAACGCAGGTCAATATTGCCAGAACACAGAGATCTGATACAGCTAATTATGATATTCTCGTAAAAAAATTCATCCGCAGTTTAAATTCCACCGATCAGAGTTTTAAACATAAAGTGGCTATTTCCGGACTCACCTTATTGTTGCTGGCAATACTGGGAGGTATTTTTATGTTCTTCATGCGACAAACCCTGATCGTCATGAGCCGCCATATTGAATTCGATCAGAAAAATGAAATTTACCAACACTACCAACAGTTGGACACTTCTTTTTATAAGTCTCATAGCACAGGCGACCTCATGAGCCGGATGGCAGAAGATGTTAGTCGCGTGAGAATGTACACCGGACCGGCTATAATGTATCTCGCAAACCTTCTGGCAACCATTGGTTTCAGTCTTTATTTTATGATCCGAAAGGATGCATTGCTTACTTTCTACGTGCTTGCGCCACTACCCATTCTGGCAGTGACGATTTACATGGTCAATAATCTGATTCACAGAAAAAGCGAAAGGATCCAGGCATTACTGAGTAAACTGACAACCAATGCGCAGGAATCCTATAGCGGCATACGGGTTATTAAATCCTTTGTACAGGAATCCGCCATGCTTCGTTTTTTCAGTGCTAACAGCGAAGACTATAGGAAAAACGCGATCAGTCTGGCCAAAGTGGAGGCCATTTATTTTCCTTCCATGGGCCTGATCATTGGTTTGAGCACCCTTTTAACCATCATGATTGGCGGTTTTTATGTGATCCATGGCACACACCAGACGGACCTGGGTACCATCACAGAATTCGTCATTTATATTACGATGCTGACGTTTCCCGTCAGTGCTATCGGATGGGTGGCCAGTATGATCCAGCGTGCTTCTGCTTCCCAGAAAAGACTCAACGAATTTCTGGAAACAAAACCGGTCATTCAGGATATCAGGCATCCGGTCAAATTGCCGCTTACCGGAAACATATCCTTTGAGCATGTAGATTTTATCTATCCGCATACCGGAATTCATGCAATAAAGGATTTTAACCTGCAAGTGCGCAAAGGAGAAAAAATTGCCGTTATAGGAAGAACGGGCAGTGGTAAAACAACGCTGGCCCAGTTAATTCTGCGTTTTTACGATCCAACCCACGGAACCATACTCATGGATAGAAAGGATATCCGGACGCTCGACCTGCCGGATTTCAGGAACCAGATAGGATATGTTCCTCAGGATGTTTTCCTTTTCAGTGATACCGTAACCGGAAACATCCTTTTCGGACTGGAAAATAAATCCTCAACGGAAGCGAAAAAGGCAGCAGAATATGCAAGTATTGACAAAGAAATTCTGCAGTTTTCCTCCGGTTATGATACGATGGTCGGCGAAAGGGGTGTCACTTTGAGCGGGGGACAGAAACAAAGAATATCTATCGCCAGGGCATTGGCCGGGAATCATGAAATCGTCATTTTCGATGACTGTCTCAGCGCAGTAGATGCCCGGACGGAAAAGGAAATTATCAGCAATCTGTATAGCTATCTTCAGAATAAAACGGCTTTTATCATTACCCACCGGATCTTCTCTCTCTTTGAATTTGACCGTATTGTAGTTCTTGATCAGGGAAGGGTGGTAGAAATAGGCACCCATGAAGAACTGCTGACCAGGAATGGACATTACACCCGACTGTACGAACAGCAGCAGAAAACAGGAGAGGAGCTTCAAACCCGCGACTGACCTGATTTGCGTAAAAACACGCAGTGTTACACAAAATGGGGAATTTTTTGCCAGTTCCATAACAATATTATATTTGTATGGGCTTGCTTTATTTTTTTTACCTAAAACAACGAACGTGGCGTACGAGAACAATGACAAAAGAATGGAAAGCGTGTATAGCAAACGAATCAGGGCCGGTAAGCGGAGGACTTATTTTTTTGATGTACGGGCTACACGAGGCAATGATTATTATCTGACGATTACTGAAAGCCGTAAGAAATTTAATGAAGATGGATATGACCGGCATAAAATCTTCCTGTACAAGGAAGACTTCAATAAATTTATAAAGGCACTTACTGAAGCAGTTGATTATGTTAAGACCGATCTGATGCCCGACTTTGATTTTGATGCATTTAATCATGACCAGGTACCGGAAAATGGAGAGGGACAGCCTGAAATCCATGAACATGTTGAGTCCCCTCTCGATCCTGTTGTGAATGTTTCTGAACCGGAACCTGTTAAAGCAGAAGCGGTCACAGTAACAGCGCAGCCAACTTCTTCCGGTACGGATCATTTGGAAGAAGTGGATAAATGGTGATTAAAAGCTCAACGCGTAACGCTTAAAGCTATTTTAATTTATTATGGTGTATGGTGTAGGTTATACTATGCTTTACACCATTTTTATTTGGGCTGACGAATAATTTAATGTAAACAGATATGCGTATAACGATACCGTCAACCGTCAACCGCCACCGAAATAAAATCCGCTGCGCGCTTCGTAATATTTCCCCAATAAAATTGTTCGTAGAAAACAGGCGGCATAGTCGTTTTCAAATGGATGGCCCGTGCGATTGCTTCTGTAAATAAATTCCAGTTGTTATCAGGGCATAAGATCATTTTGCCATTGCAAAGCGCAGGATCAATACCGATCGCTCCATTTTCAGTCGATACGGCATTCAGGTTAAATGCCAACGCTTCCACCAGTTTTGTTTTTATACCGCCTCCGGATTGTACAGGATTCAGAAATACATCACAACCTGTGAGATAGAGTTCGAGATTTTCAACAAATCCCAATATCATAACATTGGGATAGGAAATACTTTTAATAGTCTCAGGGATATGAAGACCAATAATCAAAATTAAATAAGGGATTTCCTTTTTTTGCAATATAGGGTTTACTTTAAACAGGAGATTATCCAGGGCATCGCGGTTGGGTTTATATTGAAATGAACCATTAAATAATAATAATGGCAGGTTATTCCGGATTTGCAATTCCTTTTGTAAAATCCGGAAAGCAGATTCATGACTCTCCGCAGATGGAGGTTCTTTTATTTCCGTTCCGAAACTAACACTGAGGCATTTTTTTGCATCCAGATGAAATGTGTCGATCGCGTATTTTCTATCTTCTTCCTGAATAAAAAAATTATAATCCGCCTGTTGATGCGTTATTTTTTCATAGTTCCATAAAATACGCCACCACCATTTACCCAGTCCCTTCCATCGAAGTCCCTCGATATTATGGGAATGAACAACGAGTTTTATGCCACAGGCTCTTTTCAAAAGGATACCCAGCCAGCCGTAATAGGGATGTTCCAGGATGAGGTGCGTTGCTTTTTTTTGACGTATAAGATCCCGCAACCTGAAAAAAATAAAGGGATTGATATAACGAAGTTTTGAGTTGCCGATTATGTTCAGCAATTCATATCCCTCCGCATAAGCCGGTTGATTTTTTTCAGTTGTGACAATGGTCAACTGATGGTATCTGGAAAAATATTTATAAAAAAGGGCGATACCTTTTTGTCCCCCGGTTCTTGCAGGGAGGAAGGGATAAGAAACGAGTGATATGATATTCATTTGGTAAAGCCTAAGGCCTAAAGCCTAAAGCTTAAAACTTTTTGGTGATATCTGAAGAATCTTATGAATTGTGATAACAATATTATTAATCCACTAAAACACTTTCCTGGTTTTAGGCTTTAGGCTTTGAGCTTTTAGCTTTTAAAGGGCTTAAGATTCCGAACAGTTGCAAAGTGGCCGCAATCAGCAACAAATAAATGATGATCGATGCCCATACACTCAAACGGTTACCCATGATATAGGACCGGGGTTCAAAACGAAATTCAATGGTATGATCACCTGCGGGAACCGCCATGCCCCGTAATATATAATCCACCTTACAATATGGAGCGGGCTTCCCGTCGATAAAAGCGTTCCAGCCTTTGTCATAATATACTTCGCTGAAAACGGCAAACTGGTTTGTCTTTGATTTAAACTGGTAAGATATTTTGTCATTTAGATTTTCAATCAGGTGAATGCTGGCGGAACTGTCTTTCACCGGCATAAAAGGAATCCGGTCTTTAAAAATGTCTTCAACGATCGCTGTATCCCGCACGTTGATACTATCCAGAGCGGACATTTCCTGGTCAGCGTTTTTTACATAGACAATATCAGATACAAGCCAGCAGGAACCATAAGCACCGGGATTCAACATAGCTTCGTCCCGTCCGTCCTGTGTTTTCCTGATAATATATTTCGTATTCAGCATATCGTATACGCGCTGATTGCCCTTGGTTAGCTGGTGCTCAATGATGTCATTATAGAGAGCCAGCTTGGCCGGATGATAACCACCTACCGAATTATGAAAATAAGATGTATGGGCATCCTGGAACGGATCACCACTGCTCATATCCAGTACCCTGAAGTTTTTTTCCGGATCCGCTTTTATGCGTTTGTCCGCATCAGACATGGCAAATGCCGCTTCGATCGTTTCCGGTTCGGTATATGAATCCTCGCTCAGATACTTAGTCCCTTCGGTCAGAATATCAAAGGAACTCAGAACGAGCAACCCGGATAATAATATCACCGGTTTATACTTCCCTTTAAAATAAAACCAGCAGAATGCTGCGGCTAAAACAACCAACACGATACTCCGCAATAAATCCTTCTCGAAAATACTTTTTCGATCGTCGCGCAGGGCAGACATCCAGGTATTCACAGTTTGTATGGCCTGCTGCTGCATTTCAGCAGTAGGCTGTTTGCCCTGCCCCATCTGACGGGTAATATCCGATACATACTTATCCTTTATCCGGACATCATTATCGGATTTAAAATCGCTCATAAATAAAATAAGTACGCTAAGCAAAATCAATCCGCCGGATGTATATAATACCTTTTTGAATTTTGTAAAATCCAATTCCTTACTTTCGACAGAATTTATGAATTCCTGTAATCCAAGTGAAGCAAGTAATGCAAACCCCAGTTGTGGCATAACAAGCGCCATAGAGGGTGCGCGGAATTTACTGTAGAATGGCAGATTGTCGAATAAAAAATAATTCACAAAAGCGAAATGTCTGCCCCATGCCATCACAATCCCCACGACACAAATAGAAAGTATCCACCATTTGTGCCAGCTCTTCACATAAAACATTCCGAGAATAAATAAAAAGCAAATGACCGCACCCAGGTAAACGGGGCCTGAAGTAAATGGCTGTTCTCCCCAATATGCATAGCCATTTGCCAGGGCCAGCGCATTATCCTCGGGTATACCGGCTTCCATTAATTTATCGGCAAACTTTGAATTGTCAGTAATTAATTTTCCCGAGCCTCCGCCTCCCTGCATTCCGGGAACAAACAGAGTCAGCGTTTCCTGGATACCGTAACTCCAGGAAAATGCATAATCCTTATTGAGGCCTCCCTCTGTTTTATTTTTTTTATCGATGGGCGTCAGTTGAGATTTTCCACCGCGCATGGTTTCCTCAGCAACTTCCTTGGTCGGCATGAGGGTATAGGCATAACTTAATAGCCCAATGACAAGCGAGCAGGCGATTAGTAAATAACTTACAAGAACATGTGTGACTTTTATCTCCTTCCGGTTTGTTATCAGATAAACGATTGCAATGATACCGATCATGATACCCGTGTAATAAACTACCTGTAAATGCTGGGTACTGACCTCCAGTCCGAAAAAAACCGTCATCAATGCTGTTCCACCCAAATATTTCCCACGAAAAATCAGAAGGGCACCGGCGATAACGGCCGGCAAATAACCAATGGCGATCAATTCTGTATTATGTCCAACCGAAACCAGTATGGGATTAAAAGTTGCAAATGCGTAAGCGATTGAACCCAGGAGAGAAATCAGCAGGCTCAGTCCAAGAACCTGCGTCAGAATATAAAAACAAATGCAGGCAATGAAGAAATAATAAATGGGCTGTGGCCCCACAAAAAACAAATTGTTCAAGTAGTTGATATTGATCTTTGAAGTTCCTTCAAAAGCAATATTATAACCGGGCATGCCGCCAAACATGGATTCGGTCCACAGAGGAAAGTGCCCATATTTTTGTCTGAACTCTATTGACTGCTGGGCCATACCTGTGAAGCCCTGCACATCGGACTGCCGAAGCACTTTTCCTTCCAGTGCCGTCTTATTAAAAGCAACAGAAACGATCCAAAAAACAGCAACTGCGATGACATGCGGAAGGGCTTTCTTAAGAAGCGATGAATTCATATTTACCGAAACTGATTAATCAGGCAAAATAATGCTATTTTATGCAGAAATTTGGATTTTTGAACTATGGCTTTGTTAAGGATGCTATGTCGCGCGGCTTTCATTTGTAACGTATGTTTCATGCTTGCTCTTGCCATATTATGGCTTAAGCATCCGGAGAAATCGGATCCGGGGATCAGTTCTCTCATCATCGTAATGGGATTTTTTCTTGCCATCGTCCTGAATATCGTTGTGAATCTGTGGCTGTTTATTCTTCGCATTTATAAAAAAAGAACAGAAGGCATTCCGCGTTCCCTTATTATCATAAACGGAGGGTTCATGGCTATCCAATTAATCTTATTAATCAAATGATTCGAAAAATCCTGGATGACAAACCCAGTAAACTCTTTGTTATTTTTACAGCTTTTTTTGTAGCCAACGCGCTCATTGCAGAATGTATCGGCGGTAAAATCTTTTCTCTAGAAAGCACCCTGGGATTCAAGCCATTTTCTTTTTCCCTCTTTGGGCAATCCGGACTTTCGTTTACACTTACCTGTGGTGTTCTGTTATGGCCCCTGGAATTTGTAATGACGGATATCATAAATGAATTCTATGGTCCCAAAGCCATCAGAAGGATTTCCTATATAGCTGTTGCATTGATCTCATATGCCTATCTCATGTTCTTTATGGCTATGAATACATCGCCTGCTGCCTTTTGGGTGGTGAGTAATCAAACCAGCGGAGTTCCGGACATGCAGGCGGCTTTCAATGGCGTTTTCGGGCAGGGCATGCGAATCATTATCGGCAGCCTGGTCGCTTTTCTTGTCAGCCAGATCGTTGATGTGACTATATTTCACAAAATTAAAAAGCTGACGGGTGAAAAACATGTCTGGCTTCGTGCCACGGGATCGACACTCGTTTCGCAACTGGTGGACAGTTATATCGTGTTATTTATCGCATTCGCCGGAAAATTAAGCTGGCAGCAGATCCTGGCCATCGGGATAATGAATTACACGTATAAATTTATTATGGCGATTGTGTTGACCCCACTGATATACGGTATGGAAAGAGCCATTGAAAAATATTTCGGTCACGAGCTCACGCATAAAATGAAGCAGTCGGCGATGGGAAAGGAGGTCGTGGATGTGCCGATTGTGGCGGGGTGATGGTTGGCGGTTGGCGGTTGGCGGTTGACGGTTGGCGGTTGGCGGTTGACGGTTTTTTTTCGTTGACCATAGACCAGAACAGCGTTAGGCGTTCCGCGTTAGGCGTTACGCGTTCAGAAGGCTCATCTCAAAAACATAATCATCCATAAAATATCCTCTTCCAATATCCAGCAATTCTTCTTTCTTTAGTACAAAACCCATCGATTTATAAAAACCGACGGCTTTATTAAAGCGATTCACATTGAGCTGCAAAGATTTTCCACCGGCTTTCCTTATACGCGCGATTACATCGTTCAGCAGGATTCTTCCGAGTCCCTTTCCCTGCAAACGCGTATCTACGTAGATCTTATTTAATTTATATTCCCCGTTTTCTTTGAGTGGCGTATAAGAAGCATAACCGGAAGCCTTGCCTTCTGAATAAATGATAATAAAAACCTGACCCGATTCATATTGTTTCCTGAGATTTTCGGGAGTATAAAAAAGGTCCATCATATAATCAATCTGTTCCGGTTCAACTATCTCCTGATAAGTAATTGGAAATATCTGAAGCGCCAGTTCCCTTACCTGCCATAGCTCGTCTTTTGATAAATGCCGGACTTCCATCGTGGGAGTTACTGATTCCATATTGTGCACTGATCATTTATTATAAAAATTCCTTTTTCTTTCAGTTTGCAAATATAAAAAACCAATGGAAAAAGGAGATTGAACAACAGTTCTGAACGATACAAATATTAGTTATTGTTTTAGGCTGAATGCAATAGTAATGCTATAAGCTTTGCGCTTTACACCTTAAGCTTAAATCAGCATTCGGGCAAACTCAAAGGAACCTGTATTGCCAATCCCCCGTCGGAAGTTTCCTTGTATTTACTATTCATATCGAGTGCCGTGTCCCACATGGTACGGATGACAGCGTCCAGGGATACTTTCGCAAAATCAGGCATACTTTGCAGCGCGAGTTGGGAAGCTGTAATCGCTTTGATGGCTCCCATTGTGTTTCTTTCTATACAGGGCACTTGTACCAGTCCGCCAATCGGGTCGCAGGTGAGACCCAGGTGGTGCTCCATAGCGATCTCAGCAGCCATAAGTGCCTGCCGCTGTGTTCCGCCCATGCTTTCTGTTAATGCACCTGCAGCCATGGCAGAAGAGACACCGATTTCTGCCTGACAACCTCCCATGGCTGCAGAGAGTGTTGCGCCTTTCTTAAATATGCTGCCAATCTCTGCAGCTGTTAACAGAAATGAAATGATTTTTTCTTCCGTAAAACCGTCTGTGAAAGAAATAAAATATTGCAATACCGCCGGAATCACACCGGCAGCCCCATTGGTTGGGGCCGTGACCACTTTGCCGAAAGACGCGTTCTCTTCGTTCACAGCCAGAGCAAAACAGCTTACCCAATCCAGGATATACTGAAAATCCCTGCCTCCCGATTTTATAGCTTCAACCCATCCCTGGTAATCTGAATATTTTTTCCCTTTCAGTAGTTTTTTATTGAGTGCCGAAGCCCGGCGGTTTACCTGCAGACCACCTGGCAAAACACCCTCTGAATGACAACCCTTGTATATACATTCCTTCATCACCCGCCAGATATTGGAAAGTTGTTTCTTTACTTCCGCTTCTTCCCGCCAAACCAATTCATTCTCCATGACCACTTCATGAATGGTCAACCCGGTTTTCATACACCAGTGCAGTAAATTTCCAGCCGTGTCGATCGGGAACGGCAGCTGTACAGTTTTTTTTTCCGCAAATGCCCCTTTTTCCTGCTCGATAAAACCGCCGCCTATGGAATAATAGGTTTCTGCAATGGGTTCATGTGTATGAAAATCGGCCAGGAAGCTAAGCGCATTGGGATGATAGGGCAGGGATTCCTTTACAAGGAATTCAATATCCTCTGAAGGATCAAAAGTGACCGGGAGCCCCGGCGCAAGTGTTTTTTCTTTTTGAATCCGCTCAACAACAGACGGAATCGTCGAGGTATCAATTCCAACGGGATCATAACCAGCCAGGCCCAGCTGAATGGCAATATCGGTTCCGTGCCCTTTTCCGGTTTTTGCAAGGGAGCCGTACAATAAAACGCGCAGATGTTCAAGATCTTTCAGTATTCCCTTCCGATCCAGCGACCTGATAAAAGCCTGTCCCGCCCGCCAGGGGCCCAGCGTATGAGAACTGGACGGACCAACCCCAATTTTGAAGATATCAAATACTGAAATAGGTTCGTACGGCAAGGAGTTTGTTTCGGCTAAATTACAATAAAAAACCCTGAACTTATGTCCAGGGTAGGTTTAGCAGGTAGTGTGGTTACGGCAATTCGAATAAAAATGTCAGCCTTGAACATAAAGACAGTGCCATAGTCTGAAATGCTGCACCGTTTATTTTTTTTCGGATTTTTCAAGCCTTTCCTTCTTAGCCAGCAATTCGATATATCGCTGTTCATTCTGTTCCCACTTAAATTTCCTGGAAAAAATGGCAACGAAAACCACGATAAGTATCAATGCCAGTAACAAAACACCGGGGTTGAAGTCCGGCGTATCACGCATCATGGTCGCCCTTTTATACCAGCCTGAAAAAAAATTCAGCGTGATCGGTATTACAAAAAGCAGCGCCAAGGGTATTCCAAGCAGGAACTGCCGGAAAGTTCGTTTCTGTTTTTCCCGGTTTGCGGCCCAATAGATAATAAATGCTTCTTCCTGGTCACTGAGCATTGTTTAATCGGTTTAAATTGACCACGAACACAAATATTGAACAAAATTGGAGGTTTCGGCAGGTATATGGTTAATTTTCAATATTTTATTTTAATTTTCGCATAATTATTTAGTCGGATTCACGTTCGTTAATTACTTTTAAAAGGTAAATCCAGGACTTTGAAGATACCCCAGTTGCTCGTGCAGTATTTGTATACTAACCGGAAGATGTCTCTTCCGGGTTTAGGTCATTTTACCCTTGACAAATCTGTCATACTTCCCGATGAAAACGATCGCAACCTGCATTCCACACCCAATGCGGTTCAATTTCAAAACGCAAATATAGTTGCAGCGGATAAAGAACTCATCAGCTTTATTTGTGAACAGACAGGAAAAATCAAACCACTGGCAATCTCCGACCTGGATTCTTATCTGAACCTGGGAATGGAAATGCTGAATATCGGTAAACCATTTTACCTGGAGGGTATAGGAACGATTACTAAAAATAAAACGGGCAAATTTGATTTCAGTCCGGGAGAATATTCACTGATTAAAGAAACAAGCACGTCGGCTGATCACGATAAGAAAAAAGTATACGCTAAAGATAAAAAGCAACTGTCTGAAAATTTGCCGGTTCAAAACAGAACCGGACTAAAAATACTTGCGTTCCTGTCGGCTCTTGTGATTATAGGGCTGGGTGGATGGATGATGTATAAAAAAAGTGGTCAGACTGTTTCCGAAAATAATCCGGATACCAGTACCGTCGTTCAGCAACAGGTGCCGGTTGCGGCTGATACGCTTAAACGAGATACCCTCCGAAAGGATTCAGTTAATATTTTACCTGCGAAGACGCCGAATCCGGTTCCGGTTGCCACTCTGCATGAAGGAACGCCCTATAAATTCATCATTTTGTCTACAGAAGATAAGCCGCGCGCCATGAGACGTTATAACCAGCTAATCGGATTCAACCTGAAAGCGCATTATTATCATGTGGATTCCACTTACAAAGTATTTTTTCAATTTCCCGCACTAGCCAGGGATACCACACATATCAAAGATTCCCTGCGCAAGGAATACGCAGCAGTCGTTACGATAGAAAAGGAATAACCGCTTTCTTTAAATGGCTTCTCCTTCACTGGATTTTTGCTAACTTGAATTCAATTTAAAAAATTGAATATGCATGTTATTGCTTTGTCATCATGGAGAAAATGTTTTATTCTGTCCGTTTCATTGATTATGGTTGTTTGTTCAATATTTGCACAATCGTCTGCGGATAGCCTTGCCAGGGCTAAAAGAAATAAAGAAATGGGCGAGAGAGCCGCAGTAACAGAAATCTATATTCCCGTACCACCCGTAGTTACACCTGGTAAAACCGATGCAGAACCTCCATCGGATGCATTGATTTTATTTGATGGTAAAAACCTGGATCTCTGGCGTGCAGAGGGTCCTGATTCAACGAAGGCAGCGGGTTGGAAAGTACATGACAACATCGTGACCGTTGATAAAAAAGCGAAAGGCATTATGACGCGTCAGCGTTTTCAGGATTATCAAATGCATCTGGAATTCCGGATACCGGAAAATATTGCCGGTTCAGGCCAGGCCCGTGGAAACAGTGGCGTTTTTCTTGCCTGTATTTCAGACAGCGGCTCAGATGTGGGGTATGAGCTCCAGATACTGGATAATTATAATAACACGACTTATGTAAACGGGCAGGTTGGAAGTATTTACAAGCAAGGCGTTCCACTCGTTAATCCATCACGCAAGCCGGGAGAATGGCAGAATTATGAAATCGTATGGCAGGCTCCACGTTTCAAAGCAGATGGAACCCTTAACTCACCAGGGCAGGTTACCGTTTTTCTGAATGGTGTGCTGGTACAAAACGACTATCATTTAATCGGAGGCACAGAGTATATCGGTTTCCCACACTATACCAAACACGGTCCTGCACCGATCAAATTACAGGCGCATGGCGACGCGAGTGAGCCGATTAGTTTTCGGAATATATGGTTGAGACCATTATAATTGTCAATTGTCAATTGTTAATTGTTAATTGTTATTGAGCAGGGAATATTGCTTCATTGACAGTTAACAATTGACAATTAACAATTATCTCGTGATATAAACCGCTCCATCCTTCATTTGTTTCAGGACTACCATGTCTTTATGTTTAAGAATGGTATCGAGAGCGGGCATTTGCAGGTTCTCTTCATTCTGAAACCAGATCAGGTATTCATGGCGATGGTCGTAATATCCATGATAATACGCATCAACTTTTGTTGGAAAATCAATAAACGGAAGTTGCCGTGCGGGTTGGCCGGTTACAAAATAAACTGCATCGCCGGCATTTGAATAAATGGGAGACTGAGGGTCAAAGATGTTTTTATTTGTTCTTAGAAACTGTACAATCTCAGACCGGGTAAAGGGATCTTCCTGGTAACCGGGGATGCCCGCATCTTTGACGCCATCATAATATTCCCAGTCGGCTGCCAGTTGTTTGTTTATGAACCAGGCAGTCAATAATAAAACCGGAATTCCCAGGGCCCATTTCACCCGGATAGATTTTTCGCCGATATAAGAAGGTATCCAGCTACTAAGGCACCATAAGAGGAGAAGATAAATGGGTGATAACAACCGGCTCGTAAAGGGTTCATAACGGGTAATACTATACGAATAAATCATGAATGACGAATAGATCATTCCGCTGACGGCAATGACATATTCCAATCCGTTTGCGGACCGTTTATAACGCCTGATAAATATGATGAATGCAAAAATTAATAAAACCAGGATCGTCAGAAATACGGCCAGTCCTGGACTTTTGTTCAACAATAACCAGTCACAGAGTACGTCCCCGAAATATTCCATAATCTTGAGCAGCCCGACTTCACTTTTGGGTCGTATTCCGGTAGCCAATCCGGTTAACCAATAATTGCGAATAATATTGATCAGCAACAGTGGGACGGAAAGGATACCGAATATCAAACAGTCCATGACTCGTTTGAGCTGGGGATTTTCATTGTTGAAAATAAGAATGGTCCCACCGGTCAGCATAAGGAATACACCCGCATACCGGGTTAGACAGGTAATGGCGCAGATCCCTGCCGAAATCCAAAGCCAGCGCTTCGTTTTAAAAGTCAGATAATTGGTTATACTGAAGATAAAGAGTAGAATCAGGATGAGAAAAACAGTTTCAGACCAAAGCATGGAATAAACTTCCTGCAGAGCCGGACTGCAAAGAATACAAAAAAGTAAAATTCGTTTATACCATCCGGTTGTTTTTTGAAATCCATTCATAATGCCGCCGGATACATACAATAAAATACCAAATAATATCCCGTTCAGCCAGGGGCCGAATTGCAGGGGATCCATTCGCGATAAAAATGAAATGATTGACAAAAAAAACGGGTACGCAAAGGGAAAATCCACGACGGGTAGATTATCGAATGACTTAAATCCGAATCCGTTCACCATATGCCGGGTGGCGGCTATATAGGTTACGGAATCCGGTGATACACCGATACCGCTGTGTCTGGAAAAAATCTGAATCAGGAAAAACCCGATCAAAGCAGCCAGCAATGAATCCAGGTTTCTGGAAAGGGAAAATAAATTCGACTTTACTTTCATGCGTTAATTCGAAGTTATAGGAATTATAATGGTTCGTCTATGAACCTGATGGCCTAATTTCAATATTTGTTCCAGATCAAACTTTGATGAACAGATTTTCTTATTTGTGCTTCATTTTGGCAGTCTTGATTACCGTACAGGGAAGGGCTCAGATTTTTGGTGGAACGCCGCCCTCTGTTAAATGGAAATCAGTCAATACCATTCCGGCAGAAATAATTTTCCCGCCGGGTTTGGAAACCGAGGCCAGGCAGGTCGGTTTCCTGGTATCTGCATTGAGCAGGACAACTTTACCGACCATTGGAAGCCGGCAAAACAAAGTTGAAATTGTGTTTCATAACCTGACGATCGTGCCGAACGGTTATGTGCAACTGGCACCCTTCAGAAGTGATTTTCAACTCACTCCCCCGCAGAATAGTTTTGAGCTCGGCAGTCTGCCCTGGAACCAGATGCTTGCTATTCATGAATACCGGCACGTTCAGCAATACAATAATTTTCGCGTCGGCCTGGCAAAGGCCTTTTATTTTTTATTCGGGCAGGATGGGCTCGCATTTGCGAACAGTGTGGCCGTTCCCAACTGGTTTTTTGAAGGAGACGCTGTTTACCAGGAAACGCTCGTCAGTCAGCAGGGCAGGGGAAGGCTTCCTTTTTTTCTTACGGGATATGAGGCGCTCTGGGTTTCAAAAAAGAATTACTCATGGATGAAACTCCGCAACGGCTCATACCGCGATTATACTCCGGATCATTATCCTCTGGGTTATATGCTGGTCGCCTACGGAAGAGATGTTTACGGGAAGGATTTCTGGGCCAGGACTGCCGATGAGGCTGCAGCATTCAAAGGCCTTTTCTACCCGCTGCAAAAATCCATTCAGAGAAATGCAAATATCTCGTTTGATTCATTTCGTACGAGGGCCCTGGATTATTTTCAGGATCAACTATCCGACAACGCATATCATAGTCCGGAGGCCATCTTCGGAAATTCAAACCGTCATTTTGTTGCAGATGAATTATTCCCTCAGTTTACGGACAGTAACCGGCTGATCTTCGTGAACAGTAGTTATTATCTGCCGCCCTCTTTCGTAGAACAGGAAACCGGAAATTCAAAACTCAGGCGTTTAAAATTCCGCGCAGTGGCTATAGATGATGCCTTTTCTTTTAGAAACCACCAACTGGTATATACGGCTTATGAACCCGACCTGCGTTGGGGATGGCGGGACTACTCTGTTCTTCGTGTATTGGACCTGAATACAAAGAAAGACAAAAGACTTACTTCCAAAACAAAATATTTTTCGCCCGATATTTCCACCGACGGGACACAAATTGTAGCCGTCAATATGACTATCACCGGGCGAAGCTCCCTGGATATTCTAACCCTGGATTCGGGAAAACTTTTATTACGGGTCCCCAACCCGGAAAAGTTGGTTTATACGTATCCAAAATTTCTTGCTGATAATCTGTTGATTTCTGCCGTTCGAAACAGCAGAGGTCAGATGGCATTAATGCAAATCAGTCTGCCATCAGGAAATCAACAGGTATTGGTTGACTGGTCGATGGATCCGATTGGTTTTGTTTCGACGAAAAATAATAAAATATTTTTCACGCGCACATTTGAAGGACAGGATCAGGGCTTCTGCCTGCGCGACGGAAATATATACCGTTTGAAGGCTGACGCCAGTGGTGGTAACTACCAGTTGTCGGCATCGGACGACAAAATAACCTGGAATAGCTTTACCAGCGTGGGTTTCAGGCTACAGCTGGCAGATACAAAAAGTGCTTTTGAAGAAAAACCCGTTCACTTGAATGTATTGGATACCTCAGAAAAACACAGGGTTTATTCGCTTGATCATCCGCCTTTCCAGATTCCCTTCCCCATTCCGGATTCAAGTTTTGATCTGAAGCCTTATAATGCCGGAACCCATATTTTTAACTTTCATAGCTGGCGACCCTATATTAACGATCCTGACTATACCCTTTCCCTGTTGGGACAAAACGTACTGAATACCTTTCAGTCGGAAATTTATATCGGATATAACAGCAACGAACAGTACAAAAAAGCCGGCGTGGATTTTACCTATGGCGGTCTGTTCCCATTTATCAATATAGGCGCTGAGTACAGGATTGACCGGAATGCTTTTTTCAGAGGAC
>JABDFX010000006.1 GCA_013286315.1 Bacteroidota bacterium
GATCTTCATTAAAAGTAATAGACGTGTTCCCTTCTATAGTGATGTGATTATCGTCATATATATATATCAGATTGCCCAATTTCAGGCTGCCCGCAATCGAGGCCGCTTCCGAGCTGATTCCTTCCATCATATCACCATCACTGCAGATAACATAAATGGAATAATCAAAAAGGTCAAATCCGGGTTTGTTATATCTGTCAGCCAGCCATTTCTGAGCAATCCCCATTCCCACTCCATTCGCGAATCCCTGTCCAAGGGGTCCGGTAGTGGCTTCGATGCCATCAGTTAATCCATATTCCGGATGGCCCGGTGTTTTACTGTGCAGCTGTCTGAATTTTTTCAGATCGTTCAGTGTAAGATCATATCCCGTCAGATACAAATAACTGTACTGGAGCATGCAGGCATGACCCGCAGATAATATAAAGCGGTCACGATTGGGCCAGTTTGAATTCTGCGGACTATAATTCATGATTTTCGTCCATAGCAGGTGTCCTGCCGGAGCGAGTGCCATCGGAGTACCCGGATGGCCTGAATTGGCTTTCTGAACTGCATCGGCCGCCAATACCCTGACTGTATTGATACAAAGTGTTTCCAGGTCAACGGTTGTTTTTTCTGCTGTTTCCATTATTTAAAATTTTTTTTATACGGCTAAAGCCGAAGGCCAAGGCTAAAGCTGAGGCTCACGGCTTAACGCAATTTATTAAATTAATCTTCGGGAATTATTATTAATCATGCATAATGTTATCAAAATGCTTGCCCGTTATTAAACCAGGGAAATCGGATAGTGATCCGTTGGAAGAAAAGACGGAGGAATAAGCGAAGGCTAAGGCTTAAGGCGAAGGCCAAGTATAATGTGGTGAATATGGAAGCGTAAGGATGTAGGAATTCAAAATGGAAAAAGGAAATGACAATGTACTCTCCCACATTTACCACACCTGAAAAAGCCTTAGCCTTGGGCCTTAGCCTTAGCGATACTGAATAAGCGTCGGCTGAGTAAGCGCGAAGATGGGAAAGTTAAATGCCGTAACGGAAGTGATCTGCACAAAAAAAGTTTTCGGACCGTAATAAGAATTGTAAGTATGGTCAACATTGGGCATATACGTAGCCGAAATCTGCAGAGTATTAAATGAAAGGTTTTCATTTCTAATCTGGAAACCCAGCGTGAACCCTGTGTAGAGAGGACTTTTAAAAACCGACTGGTCGTAACTCGAAAGTAAAGAAGCCTGCAAAAGCATGTAAAAGTTAAATTTAAAACCGTATATGCTGATCGGACTATAGTAGTTCGTCTGTGCACTTAGATTCAGACGTTGAAAATTGTTATATAAAGTATTCCGGTATCCATAAATACCATTTTCCCGGTTAATACTAAGAGGCATATACTTGTAAATGACCGGATTGAAACAAATCAGGTAATCTGCATGCAGAAATTCGCGCAGCTTCGGTCCTTGCAACCGGAACAGATTACTGTAATAATCCGTTGCAATATGTAATACGGCATCCTGCGATTGACCGTGGTGCCAGAAACCGCCAAATCCCAGCGTTGTACTGATCAGATTTTTACCCGGCAACCAATATTTCTGTGCCTGTATGGCTGTATACGGCCGGTTTAATGTATCCCATCGGTCGTATGCAAAACTCGCTGCGTATGTGTATCCCATCGGAATATCTTCCGTTCTCCCGAAACCGAAAAAATAATTGGTTTTAAAGAAGTCCTGGTGGTAAACAACAAACTGGCCCATCACAAAATTATGCGAATTGTATTTCGGATTATATTTCAAAGTGTCCTGAGTCGGTTTCTGTGAGAAGTTCATATTAAAAGTTCTGCCCTCGATACCCATATTAGGACTCTTACTATTATAACCCGTTTTTTTATATTGATTCGTAAAATTATAGCCCCCCCAAATATCAACCAGGTTGTATTTATAATTTCTGTAAACAGAATCGGGATAGCTGAATATGTTCACAGACTTATTTGCTGACAAAGTGAGTCCTCCGGTTAAAGTAGCCCAGGTACTGTACAGCGGACGATTGATAATTAAATAAGCCGAATTTTCATATTGACCGCTATCAGTATTCGGCTTGTCATTTAGCATCGTGTACCCAAATGAAACGTCGGCAAATGAACCACCCAGATTATATTTCGTATAGCTGGCACCGGTGCGCCACTGCGGAGTGTAGGAATTATTCCAGCTGAAACCGACCGTCACCCTTTGTGCTGCGCCGAGCAGGTTCGTATTAAAAATATTTGCAGCCGCTGATGTGCTGTTGAAAGATGAAATGGCACCTCCATATTCGAATACATCCTTAGTTAAAACGACGATATCAATGGAATCACTGGATTCATAACTATTGATCACATAAATTCTCGCATCCTGAATAAAGGGAAGGCGGCGGAGATATCTTTCATTGTCCACCAGTTTATAGGCATTTACGGTATCGCCTTCACGGAAAAAAAGTGCTTGTTTGATTGCCCAGGTCCTGGTATTGTAGTGCAGTTTGTTCGCAAACCGTATCAGTTTTGATTTGACCACCGTGGTATCTTCAATCGTGGTACCAAATACTTTTAGCTGATTGTAATAGACATAACGGATTTGTTTTCCACCATAAACGTCAAAAGCATGCTCCCTGTTCTTCCACATGGTACTGTCGGAAACAGGTATCGGAGCATTCGTCCGGGCTAGTTCTTTAAAAAGAGAATCCCTTTGCTGCTGATCCGTAATAATGTTGAGATAACGGGCAATATTGCTGCGCTTTTTGGGTGTCTGATTTTGAGGGACGGTATCAGAAGTTATAAGGATACCGTTAACATGTCCGGCTTTTGCAAAAGAAAAAAAGCCAAGGAAACAACAAAACAAGACAAATCGGTAAATGATATGCAAAAATGTATTCAAGTTCTTATCGCTACTCAATAATCCAGGTAAAATCTAAACAAGCCAATATTTCGCAGGAAGGTACTTTAAAGCCGCTCTCAATTGAATTTCAACCGAAATAAAAGGAATTCCCGCTATTCCCGAAATTATTTTGACTATTATGCCCTTAGGTTTCTCCCCAGTTTCTTATGTACGTAATAATCATACCAGCCGTACGTTTAGTTTCTGGCCCTTTATGATATTTCATAGTTAATTTTAACCAACGGGCCAAAATCCCTAACCGATGTTCCGAGTCCTGACTGCCTGCCTTTTGTTTAGTCTGATAGGGCCGGATCTGTTTTCACAGGTTGTTCAACCATTACCGGCTTTCAGGAATGGCCGTATTGCCCCTGAAAACAGCCTTCTTCTCCGTAAGATCAATCACCCCGCATGGCAGTCCGCCCTGTATGGTTCAAAGTATTTCGTAGTAATTCAGCTGAACCGGCATGTTGATCAGCATCAAAAAAAAGAATTGCTGGATCACGGAATCCGGTTGGAACAATGGATATCCGGGAATAACTGGCTGGCGACCTGCCGGCAGGGATTTAACAGCAGGAATCTGACTGAACTGGGTATTCAAAATGTTTATTCTATCCCGTCTTCTTTGAAGCTGAATACACATCTCATGGAATATGCCGCGCAATCGAAGGGTCCCAAAGACTTGATTGCGGTCAATTGTTTTCCGGCAGACAGAAATATGATCGGCCAGGCATTGAAAGAATCAGGTGCAACGATTATCGAAACAAAAATAAAACCAGCCAATACCTGGTTTATACAAGGTTCACCTGAAACAATCAGGAGGCTGGCTTTACTTCCCTTTATCAGTTCGATCAGTCCCATTCACCTGGAAGATGTCCCATTGAATTATAACAACCGGGCTATTCATGGCGTACAATCACTTTCAGCTACTATTGGCAGAAATCTGACCGGCAGGAATCTCGTAATAGGAATCGGTGACAACGCTGATCCTTCCAGTCATATAGATTTGTCGGGAAAACTTATTCTGCGAACGGATGAACCGATAGATGATCATGGAACGCATACCAGCGGTACAATCGCTGGTGGCGGGATCCTGAATCCGCTGTATACCGGAATGGCGCCCAGAGCCCGGCTCGTGGTCAATGACTTCAGCAACATAATTGTGAATAGCCCTACCTATGTTGCTGATTATAACATACCCCTGACCAATAACTCCTATTATAATGGAAGTGCCGGATGTCCGGGCGAAGGGGAATACAATGAGATAAGTTATTATGTGGATTCCCAGTTACTGGCCTACCCAAAACTTCTTCACGTATTTGCAGCCGGAAATGACGGATCACTGACCTGCTCTCCTTTTCCGGCTTCTTTCGGCACTATAAAATCAGGGTTTCAAACTGCTAAAAATATTTTGTCCGTCGGCAATATGGATAATTCAACGTATATCATTAGTTATGCATCGAGTCGGGGACCAACATTGGACGGACGTATCAAACCTGAGATCGTTGCAGGAGGCGTGAATATAACATCCACCGATGTAAACAATTATTACCTCACCCTTTCGGGTACGAGTATGTCCAGTCCAACCACAACCGGTATTCTGGCACTCATCACGGAAAGGTACAAGCAATTGCATGGCGGCGTGAATCCGGATGGTGCTTTGCTGAAAGCACTGGTGACTAACAGTGCAGTGGATCTGGGAAATCCCGGACCCGATTTTACCTATGGATTTGGAATGGTCAGTGCGCGCACCACGGTAGAGGCATTGGAACAAAATCATTACTTCACCGGATCCATCAGCGATGGCGGCATGAGCAGTTTCTCAATACCTGCTGTTCCTGCGGGAACCAATCAGCTGAAAGTGTTACTGTATTGGCCGGATGCTCCTGCACTTCCCTCGGCAACCAGCGCGCTGGTGAATGATCTGGATCTGACAGTTACAGAACCGGGCGGCTTGGTACATCTTCCCATGGTACTGGATCCTTCTCCTGCAAATCTGAATAACAATGCCGTAGAGGGAGTTGATCATACCAACAATATTGAACAGGTATCAATTAATAATCCGCCTGCGGGTAATTATACTTTACAAATAAAGAGCAGTTCAATACCCTCCGGTCCTCAAAATTTTTATATCGCCTATGAAATGTTGCCGGCCTCAGTTACCGTGGAATATCCTTTTGGATCCGAAACCTGGGTGCCCGGTCAACAGGAAAATATCCGATGGAGTGCGAATGGTGGTGAACCCAATGGTTTTACACTGGAATACTCTCTGGACGGAGGAGGCAGCTGGACAACAATAGATAACGCGATCCCGGCCCAGGCACGCTCATATACATGGACTGTTCCGTCTGTTGTCAGTACACAGGCGCTGATCCGGATCACGCGAAATATTGCCGGATATTCTGATACCAGCGATTATCCTTTTACCATTCTGAACCAGCCCTTACTAACGGTTACGAACACCTGCCCGGGATACGCCCGTTTAAATTGGAATTCAATTACAGGTGCCGATTCTTACGATATTATGAAATTATCCGGCGATACCATGCAGATAATCGCCCATACAACCGACACTACCTGGCTCGCGACGCCATTAAAAAAAGACAGCAGTTACTGGTATTCAGTACGGGCGGTTCATGCAGGAAATCCGGGTCGTCGTGCCATGGGTGTGAATACGATACCCAACGGGGGTGCCTGCACCGATATGGTCCTCGACAACGACCTGATACTCGACTCTCTGCTGGTTCCCGCTACCGGAAGACAGTTTACCAGTTCCCAGCCCGGCGTACAGCGTATAAGCATTCACGTTAGGAATCCCGGCAGCCTGCCTACTTCCTCTCCCATTAGTTATACTTACCAGGTGAACGGAGGACCAACGGTCACAGAAAGTTCGGCTACAGTAATACCTGCGGGCTCAGCCACGGTATTCGTTTTCTCTCCGGCCAACAGCTATGATTTTACGCCAGCTGGAAAATACGATATCAAAACATGGATACACTATGCGTCAGATACGATACCGGGAAATGACAGCTTGTTCGCGAGCATAAGAACATTGAGGAATGATCCGGTCATTTTAAATCCTGCGTTCACCGAAGGATTTGAATCAGCAACAGATCAATCCTATCAGAGCCGGCGAATGGGTTTGGACAGTCTTGACCGCGCGGACTTCGCCAGCTCATCTTCCAATGGCAGACTGAATACTTTTTTCAACAGCGGATTCGCCCGTACCGGAAATCGCAGTATGCTGCTGGACGTAGCCGAACAAGGTACCAATGCGGCGGATTCTCTCGTCAATACATTTAATCTGTCAAATTATTTACCCTCCGATCAGATATGGCTCGACTTATATTTTAAAAAGCAAACTCCGGTTCCGATACTGGGCGGAAATTATATTTGGATACGAGGTAATGATCAGGCCGCCTGGATACCCGTTAAAAGTCTGAGTGATCCACTGGACCCGGCCGGAGTATATGTCAAACTCAATCTCGACGTAACGGGAACGCTGGCTTCCGCTTCACCCGCGCAAACAATCAGCAGCAGCTTCCAGGTTAAGTGCGGGTCCGAAGGTAAAACGCCCGCTGCTTCCTCAGATCCCTCTGCGCTGCCCGGCGGAGGAATCAGTTTCGATGATTTTATACTGACCAATTCACAGCATGATGTAGCAATGCGCGCGCTGGTTCAACCCTTATTAAATAATATTTGCGCACTGAGTAATGCTGAAAAAATCACCGTTACCATTAAGAATTTTGGAACTGATACGGTCCGGAATATTCCCATAACTTATGCAGTAAACCAGGATACGGTCACGGAGATCGTGCCTGTGCTGGCCCCCAGGGACAGCCTGCAATATAGCTTTACAAAAACTGCAGATATGTCTGTATATCAAACATATCATGTCAAGACATGGGTAAGCAATCCGACTGATAATTACAGGAATAACGATAGTTCATCAGATTATACCATACAAACCACACCGCTGATCAATCAGTATCCATATCTGGAAGGATTCGAAAATAATGATGGCTATTGGTATAGTGGGGGTCAGAATGACAGCTGGCAATGGGGTAAACCTTTGAAAAAGATTATTCATAAGGCGGCCAATGGATTGAATGCCTGGGTCACCAATCTGACAGGGAACTATAACGATAACGAGTATTCGTTTTTATATTCACCCTGTTTTGATTTAACCAGCCTGACGCATCCGGTTCTATCCTTTAGTCATATTTTCCAGACCGAGGATGCCTGTAATTGTGATTATCACTGGGTCGAATACAGTCTGGATGATTCTGTCTGGACGACCCTTGGAAATGCCGCCACGGGTGTGAACTGGTATGATGATGCCGCCATGAAAGCATGGCAAAAATCAGATCCCATGTGGCATGTTTCGAGTTACGATATACCCGTTATCAGCAACAAAATCAGGTTCCGCATCGTGATGTACTCTGATCCCGGTACCAATTATGAGGGTATTGGCATCGACGACGTGCACCTGTTTGAAAAAGCGCCTGTATTTACTGACAGCCCGGTCGCTACGATTTCACAACCGGTGAGTGGCAACAGCTGGATAGACTTCGATGAAAACGGCAAGCGGATATTTTCCATTCAGCCGAACGGGCAAAACCTGGGCACCACCAGGCTGACTGTTTACAGGGATACCTCCGCCATACGTGATACAGCCGGCCAGTATTATGGAAGCAGAAGCTGGGTTGTGCAAACGGCGAATCCTGCATCTTCGGATGTGCGTGTCCGTTATTACTTTACGGATGCTGAAGCGAATCAGCTGATACAGGCGAAAGGTTGCGACTCCTGCATAAATATGGAAGATGCCTATGTTTCCGGCATCACACAATACAGCAGCAGTCGGATTTCTGAAGAAGACAGCAGCCTGCAAAACAACCGGACTGGAAATTATATCTTTCATAAACCACAGCAGGAAGTTCAGATCATTCCTTTTGACAACGGTTATTATGCAGAAACAACCGTTAAGGGATTTTCGGAATTCTGGATCAATGGCGGTGGAAAATTACAGGATCATCCCCTGGCGGCCTGGTTACAGGACTTCACAGCCACTCGGGTTGATTCAAGTGCTTTATTAAACTGGTCGAGCTGGCAGGAGGTCGGGTCGGTGAAATATATTATAGAAAAAAGCACAGATGGTATACATTTTAACAGAAATAGTACCGATAGTCTACATTTTAATAAGATCGGGGAAGTTCCTGCGGCTCCTCATACTGATTCCGTACAAACCTATCAATATACGGATCAGCGACTGACGGCTGGTAACAACTATTATATGCTGGTACTTTACTATAGCAATGGGGACAGTGTGGTATCTCCTGTAAGAAAGATATTCTACGAACCGGCCCCGCCCGTCGCACCGATTCCACCCGTGCCTCCGATTCCGACGGTGTTACAAGTGTATCCAAATCCGACAACCGGGGATATAACCATAAAAACGCCCTCGCTCTGCTGGGAAATACAGATATTTGACCTGTTAGGCAGAAAACTGATAGACAATCCGGTTCAGGGTTATGTTCAGCAGATAAATATTGCCCCTTTTACGCCCGGGGTTTATTTTCTTAAGTTGTTCACAGACAGTGGAAATAAACTCATAAAACTGCAAAAAAGATAGGCAAAATGTGCTTAAAACGCCATACCTTTGCCGACTATTTAAAAAAGTGCTCATGAACAGCCGCAGAGAATTTGAACTTGCGTTTGTGGGACTAAAGCCCGGTATTCATGCGTACGATTATAAAATTACAGACAGGTTCTTTGAGGCATATCAGCAGCAGGATTTTACGCATTGTGACGCGGAAGTAAAGCTTTTCCTCGAAAAAAACCAGGGGTTTATGTTACTCCGGTTTGAAGTAACCGGAACCGTGGATGTTTTTTGTGATCGTTGTGGTAATCCCCTGCCTTTAGAACTTTGGGATGAATTCCAGGTGATTGTGAAACTGGTGGAAGATCCGGAAATCATGAACCAGGAAGAAGAAGATCCGGATGTATATTATATATCCAGAACTGAAAGCCATCTTCACCTGGCAGAATGGATTTACGAATTTATCAACCTGAGCATCCCATATCAGAGGATGTGCAAGGAAGATGAGATCGGCGGACCGAATTGTAATCCCGAAGTGCTGGCCATGTTAAAGAAGATGGATGCCAATGCGATTAAGGCCGAGAACCCGTTATGGAAAGGATTGGAAAAATTCCGCAACCCGGAACTTTAATAATTAATAATTGAGATCATGCCAAATCCCAAAAGGAGACACTCGCAGCAGCGTAGTGCAAAGAGAAGGACGCATTACAAGGCTTCTAAACTGACCCTGAGCAAGGATTCCGCTACGGGCGAGCTGCACGTACGTCACCGCGCACATGTAAGTGAAGGAAAGTTATTTTACAAGGGCAAAGTAGTAGTTGAGAAAGCACCGTAAAGTAATTTTTCACAACTTTTAATGTAATCACGCGGATGAATATTGCATTAGATATGATGGGCGGAGACTTTGCACCGGATGAGCTGGTAAAAGGTATCCGTGATTATTTATCAGAAAAAAAACCTGCACTTGTATCGCTGATCGGTGATGAGCAGCTGCTCTTACCTCTTTTGAACCAATACGAGGTTCCCGCCGGCGCATACCGAATCATTCCGACTACGGAAGTGATCGGCATGCACGAGCATCCTTTAAAGGCTTTAAAGGGAAAGCCCGATTCATCCATTGCAGTCGGTTTTGGTTTGCTTGCAGCCGGTAAAATAGACGCGTTTATCAGCGCCGGAAACACCGGTGCGATGCTGGTCGGCTCGCTGTATACTATTAAACCGATTGAAGGAATTCAAAGACCCACGATCGGGACGATTGTTCCGATGGAGAATGGAGCCACGGGCCTGCTGCTCGATGTGGGCGCCAATGCGGATTGCAAAGCCGAACACCTGAATCAGTTTGCGACGCTTGGTTCACTCTACGCTAAATATATCCTGGGTATTGAAACACCGCGTGTGGGTCTGCTCAATATCGGTGAAGAAGAAGGAAAGGGAAACGTGCTCGCGCAGGCAACGTATCCTTTGCTAAAAGAAAATAGCCAGATACATTTTATCGGTAACGTAGAAGGCAGAGATGTTTTCCTCGATCATGCGGATGTGCTGGTATGCGAAGGGTTTACCGGAAACATTATCCTCAAGCTGGCCGAATCCCTGCATGGCATCATGGATCGTCAAAAAGTCAAGAACGAATATTTCGACCGCTTCAACTTCGAAGATTATGGCGGCACGCCGGTACTCGGTGTTAACAAACCGGTGATCATCGGTCACGGGATCTCACGTGCAAAAGCATATAAAAATATGCTGCTGCTTGCGCAGAAAATGATTGAGACACAGCTACTCGAAAAAATGGCATCGGCTTTCCAGGCCTAAACCCAAAGCCTAAAGTCTAAAACTAATTTTCAAATTTGCAAATAAAATAATTTTAAGGTCAAATCTTGAAATGAAATTCAAGGTTCCAAAAAGAAGTCTTGGGCTTTAGGCTTAAAAAAGGCTACCGGCTCATAAGCCGGATTCTGTTCCAATGCCATCATTTATCTGGCCCTTTCATTACTGAAAGGATCTAGCTGCCTACCCATCACGCAAACATTGCTGTTTATGAACGAGCCGCTCACCCCGCTTTCGCGAAGCGTAATTTACATGGCATTTCAGCATGCAAGGTTTACCCGCAACATACATCACTGTATGAAGCCGTAGGCTCTTACCCTACGTTTTCACCCTTATCCCGCCGATGGCGGGATGGTTATTTTCTGTGGCACTGTCTGTATCAGGAGCCCTTGCTGTGATGACCCCGGCTCTTAACCGGTACATTGCTCTTTGCTGTCCGGACTTTCCTCCATCCCGCCGAAGGCGGGATAGCGATGGCCCGGCCGGTAGCCGGCGCAAATTTACAGTAATATCCTGGTAGACCCGTATAAGTGTGGTGAATGTGGTGAGACTGGGAAATGTGGGAATTCAAAATGGAGAAAGGAAATGACAATGTAAGGATGTGGAGATTGCACTATATTCTCAAACTATCGTTTCCAAATTTAACCTCCACATTCGCACATTTTGCAAGCTTCCACATTCACCACACTTAAATGTGTGAATCATATATTATAAGAATATTTCGGTAGCGCCGTACCCGTATCGCGGATCATACTGGTTGATGAAGGATCGTACTTCTCTGCGGGCATTCAGGATTTCATGTATTTCATCCTTTAGTTTGCCTTTACCCACTCCATGAATCACAATCAGGTTGTGCTGATGATGCGCAATCGCGAGATCCAGGTATTTTTCAAATGTATTCAGCTGCAGTGTCAGCATTTCAAAATTGGTGAGATTTCTCCAGTCGGGTGTCAGTTTCTCAATATGCAGATCCACTTCATATTTCGCTGGTTCCAGATGCTGGCGGCTATGCTTCGCATCGTATATCTTATTTCCGTTTCTGCCGGGCGCCTGGTATTCCGGTTTGTCCTCTTCCAAAGCCTTGTCCGGATATCGATCAAATAACTTGTATGCAAAACTCGCTTCACCCTTTTTCCTGATTTCCTCAATACGCAAAAAGACCTGTTTCGCTTTTAATTTCAGCGATGTTTCAAAATGCGGCGCTTTTGATTTTTCGGCCTGCAGCAAACTGAAATCAAATTCAAAGACAGGCGCATCATTCAGGTTTTCGAAGGGAATATCATGCAGGTAAAACTCTTTCGATGCCGGAATTTCATTATTCAGACTAAAATCGGGTTTGCCGGCATAATTGAGTTTATAATGAAAGCTCAACCCTTTTTCCGTATGATTCACGAGATAAATCTTCAGGCTTTCGACGACTTCATCTCCGAATTCATCATCGTCCGACACGGGTAATATTCTCAGCCAGAAACCATCCTGCGGGTTGCTTGTTTTTTTTGATTTATCCGTGGGCAGCTGATCCACAAAAGTCTTTTCCTTTTTCAACGGAAGATTTTTCTTTTCAGAAAACCGTTTGAAATAGGGGAAATCCAACTGGTCGATATAGGCCGGAAATCTTACTCCGCGCACTTCCACCAGCACCATTTTGTCATTGATCATCTCCACGACCTCTCCTTCCTCGTTGGAATGCAACACTGTTACTTTATCGCCGATTTCGAATTTCATCTTGTAAGCCTAAAGCCCTAAAGCCTAAAACCAGGGCTTTATGCAAAAAGCAATTTATTGAACTACAAAATTAACACACTTTGACCTCCATATTCACACATTCGGTTTTAGGCTTTAAGCTTACTTATTGCACCTAAAATCAGTGTTCAACTGATCCAGTTTTTGCCAGTTGGGATGATCCGATGATTTTGGCGAGATTTCAAATAATATGATGCTGTGTGTTTTATCCGGACAATCCTTTACGTGAATTTTTACATTCAAAATCATCGGCTCCTGTTTAATATAATTCAGCATATGAACAGTGCCCGCGAAGGTTTTTAAATCTCCGGCAGAAGTCTTAGCATTTTGAATTTTGACTTCTACAGGGAATAATTTTTCCTTCGGTATTTTTCTGGGTTCGACATTTCTATCCAACAGACCGGAATATAAAAATGTCAGATTAGTCTGAAGTACCTGCGCATCAACGTCAGGCCCGCCATCTAAAGACCATAAAAAGAGATATGACCAATGCTCTTCACTATTCGGATCACCCCATCCAGGGAAAAACCTGAGTTCTTCTACTCCTTTAAATGGAATTTTCTTCGCAAATCCAGGAGGTAATGCAAATCTTTCTATATCCCATTTCGCAGGGACGGGCAGCAGATAGATGGGCGAATAAGTTTGCGGATTAAATATTTTTAATTTCTTTTTTATCCATTGTATACAATCCGATTCATCATCGACAGACCATGCATACGGAGTCCTCAATCCGTTACTTCTGATTCCGGGTTGTTTGGATGAAACGAATTCTGCATCCGGGTTACCCGAAAGCAACAAACGATTTACTAATTCTGAAGCGTCCGGCATATAAGTGTCATAATAACTGTTGCGGCGATTCTGTAATTGCCATTCGATATCGGAGTCAAAATATAATCTCATAGCCACATGCTTCAGGAATTTTTCATTGCCCGGCGTCTGTGTATCCCTGGAAAATGGAGACAATTGATTATATTTCTCAGCATTTTCAGTATAGGATCCGTATTTTTTTGTAAGCGCACCGAGAATAATCTTTGCATCTCCCACATCCCCTGCATAATAATCCTTTTTTATTTCGGCCTCACACCAGCGTGCGAGCCCCACGAGATCCACCGGACAGTTTATGGCAAATACGGCTTTCGGAACTACCGGAAACCGCGACGGATTTTCATAACTTAATTCTGTGTAACGGAGTGCCGTATTCCCGGCATACATAAAACCTCCTAAAGCAAATTTGGATGTGTCAGCGGAATAATGTGTGATCACATGTTGTAATATCTGGTTTATGCGGTCGATTGATGAAGAATCTGCACAGAGGCTCTGGTCCAATGAAGCAATAATGGTCAGCAGGTCGTTACCGTAAGCAACATTTGCCAATTTGGATTCCGCCAGCACGAATTCGGGCGGATTAAAACTGGTCAGCAGAACCTGTACACCCTGGATATTACCTGACAGCGGACGCACTGCCAGATAATAATCATTCGCGCTATCCTTATTATTAAAAATGATTTTCTCTGAAAACTGGCTGAGCGCCTGCCGCGGGATAAAGAAAAGAACGATCAGGAAAACCAGATAACTTTTTAACATAAACTTTTTCACTTTAGTATGGAAGAATGGAAGTCTGGAGGTCTGGAAGTCTGGAAGTATTAGTTTGAAAGTTAGTAAAAGTAGCACTTCCAGACTTCCAGACCTCCAGACTTCCAGACTATTCTGTTCTCAAGCTATCAACCGGATTTGCCACCGCCGCTTTTATTGATTGAAAGCTGACTGTAAATAATGCTATTAATATTGCCAGCAGACCCGATGCGATAAATACAACCCAACTTATATTAATTCTGTAAGAATAACTTTCCATCCATTTGTGCATGGCAACCCAGGCAACCGGAGATGCGATGATGATGGAAATAATTACAAGTATCACAAAATCCTTTGACAGCAATGCAGCGATATTCGTAACACTTGCTCCTAAAACTTTTCTTACACCTATCTCTTTTTTTCTTGCTTCCGCCATATAGGTTGCTAGGCCGAATAACCCCAGACATGAGATAAATATAGTAAGTCCTGCAAACAAACCTGCTAAAATGCCCGCACGTTTTTCATCTTCAAATTTTATCGCATAATCTTTATCTACAAAATTGCATATGAAAAGATAGGCCGGGTCATACTTCTTGATAATTGCTTCCGTAGCTTTTAAGTTTTGTGCGAGGCCGTTTTTCTCGTTTAGTTTTATTTGAAAGATAGTAAACCAGCTCTTTGGCCCGTATATCAGCATGGGTTTGATTTCCTGGTAAGGAGACTCCAGTATGAAATCCTTTATCACACCGATCACATGCCATTGCCTGCCGTTGTCTCTTACAATCTGTCCGATCGGGTTTTTAAATTTCATCACTTTCAGAGCAGATTCATTCAGTATCATCGCCAGCGAATCGGTCGGATATTTTTGTACATCAATGTCACGGCCCATTATAAATTGTAAGCCGGCTGTTTTGCCCAGGCCGCCATCTTCATTGTATCTCCTGAAATCAGTTTTGTCGCTGGGGTCTTTGCCCTCCCATTCCTGCCCCCAGCCGTCACTCCAGCTTTGTGTAAGCGGTGCACTGGTTTTTGTAACAGAATGCGCAATGCCCGTTTGCAATAAATCATTTTTTAAAGACGAATAATTTTTTTCGATGGGATCACTAAGGTAAAAGTATATCAGGCTATTCCTGTCGTAGCCTGTTTGCCTGTCTTTAGCATAATCAATTTGCTGTTTTACAATGATGGTACAAATAATCAGTATAATGGCAAATGAAAACTGCAATACGACCAGCACTTTACGGGGAGCTATGAGTGCGTTTGTCTTCCTGAAACTGCCTTTAAAAACTTTTACCGGTTGAAAGGATGAAAGAAAAAACGCAGGATAACTTCCTGCCAACAGTCCGGTAAAAATGATAAAACCCATAGCTGCCAGCCAGAAATAAAAACTCTGGAACGGAATGAACAACTCCTTTTGTGTAAGCTGATTAAAACCCGGCAGGCTGATCTGGACGATCAGGAGGGCGATAATACCTGCAATAAGCGCCAGAAAAATGCTTTCACCGATAAATTGTGTGATCAAAGAGAGTTTTTGCGCACCTGCCACTTTGCGAATGCCTACTTCTTTTGCACGTTTTTCGCTTCTCGCGGTGGAAAGATTTACAAAGTTGATACAGGCAATCATTAAAATAAATACCGCAATGATGGCAAATAACTTCACGAATGTAATCCGGCCACTATCGCTTTCATAGCCGTTTTCAAAATTGGAGAATAAATGCCAACGGCTGATTGGATATAAAAACAATTGCCAGCCGGCCTCTTTTCCCTTGTCATAATATTTTTGCTGCAGCCATTTTATTTTGGGCTCCACGGAAGCGAGTGTCACATTAGGTTTCAGCAGGACATACGTAGTAGTACTGGTATTGCCCCAGTTATCATCATCGCCACCTGTTTTTCTCAGGTAGCTCCAGGGCATTAAGTATTCAAAATCGAACTGGGTGTTGTTAGGCAGATCTTTCAAAATACCTGAGACTATTAAATTATCAGTGTTGTTAATCCTGATTACTTTTCCGACAGCCTCTTCATTTTTACCAAAAAGTTTTATAGCAAGCTGTTTGGTAAGGACAATGTTGTACGGATCATTCAGCACAGTTTCCGGGTTGCCTTCAATCAGCGGGAAACTGAATACCTGCAAAAAGTTTGAATCAACCATATTGCCCCGGATGGATAATTTTTTATCTCCGATGCTGAATATCGGGCTGCCAGACCAATTTACCCTTGCGGCCTGTTCCACCTCCGGCAAATCTTTTTCAAGTGTTCGCGCCATGGGCTTAGGCGTATTTATAAAGCTGGAAACCTTACCATCTAATTTTGTGCGATTCCATACTGCATATATGCGATTTCCCTTTTCATGGAACCTGTCAAAACTCACTTCATTTTGTATCCACAATAAAATGATAATTGCGCTTGCCATGCCTATTGCCAAGCCAATAATATTAATGGCGGAAAAGCCCTTACTTCGCCAAAGGTTTCTCCAGGCCACTTTGATATAGCTTTTAAACATTTCTTATGGGATTTTGCCAAAATGTACAAAGGAAATGCCAGCTTAAACTTCTGCTATTTTCAAACCATACGTTTTAAGGTCGGGGTAAATGTGTTCACTTATGATACAGAAGTGTCCGCTTTTATTACAACTTAAAATTGATTTGTTTCATGGAAGTCATTGGTATGTGGGTAAATAAGATTGCCGTCTTTGGTTGGCGTATTACTTGTGGGCTGAGAGTATGGACGTCTGGAAGACTGAAAGGCAACTCGAGACCAACATACATACTTCCATACTTCCATTCTTCCATACTCAAAAAGTAGGCTATGTTAAATAATTACCTGGTGATCGCCTGGCGCAATCTGAGTAAACACAAATTGTATTCAGCCATTAACATCGTCGGGCTGGCGATTGGAATGGCGGCCTGCATTGTCATTACATTATTTGTGTACTATGAAAGAAGTTTTGACAATATGCACAGCAAAAATATTTACCGGCTGAATGAGGTTCAGAAATTCCCCGGCATGGTGTCTTCTCAAAAAGTGGCGCTATCCATGTTTCCTATGGGACCTACGCTAAAAGAGGATTTTCCGGAGGTTTTGCATTATAGCCGGGTACGCTGGGATGGCATTTACCAAATGACTTTCTGGGAAAAAAGAATCTACCTGCCGCAGATCTTTTTTGTGGATACCGCTTTTCTTTCCATGTTCGATTTTCCATTGCTGAAGGGAAACCGACAGACTGCCTTACTCAAACCAAATAGCGCCGTGATAACGGAATCAGCATCACGCAAATTATTCGGCAACGAAAATCCGATGGGTAAAACGGTTTATCATTACGGCGGTGACACCTCTGCTTTTATAGTTACCGGAATTTTACGGGATGTTCCGGACAATTCCCAGTTTCAATTTGACGCGCTGTTTTCCTTCAATACGGTCTATAAGCCTGACTGGATGAAAAACTGGGGCGGCAACTGGCTGAACACGTATCTGGAACTCGCTCCCCATACCGATATGGCCGCTATGGAGAAAAAATTTCCTGACTATCTTAAAAAACATATGACAGGTGATAATCAGGGGTGGAAATATTATGAATTATTCCTGCTTCCTTTTCGCGATGTGCATGCAAATGCCGCTGATATCGGACTTGACTACATTAACTATCAGAAATTCGACAAGAGCTACACCAATATATTTATGATCATCGCGCTCATAGTACTGGCGATCGCATGTATTAATTTTGTGAACCTTTCTACCGCCCGTTCTTCAGAAAGAGCCAAGGAAGTGGGTATCCGGAAGTCGATTGGCGCCCAGCGTTTTCAATTGGGCTTACAGTTCCTGGGCGAGACGGTATTTCTGTCTCTGTTGGCCCTGATATTTGCAATGCTCATGGTTTTTCTGATTCTTCCCTATATCGCCAGCCTGAGCCAACGAAATCTTCGGCCGTTATTGCTGGAACATCCGGGATTAATTGTTTCTGTAATCATCGGAACGATTGGAGTCGGTCTGATCTCCGGCATCTATCCGGCTTTCTACCTGTCCTCATTTCGGCCCTCAAAAGTATTAAAAGGATCTGCATCGGATGGAGGTAAAAAAGGAGGTTTCCGCAATATACTCGTGGTTGGTCAGTTTGTTAGTGCCATTTTTTTAATCATTTCAACTATTTTCGTTTTTCGTCAGTTCAATTTTATGCAGCATCGGGATCCCGGATTCTTACGGGATCAGGTGGTCACCATTCCGCTTGACCAGATGACTTTTCGCAAATTTGATTTGCTAAAGGAAGAACTGTCTGCCAGTCCGCTCGTCGCCGGGGTTACCGCCGCCCAGGATCAACTCGGCAGCCACCTGGACCAATCGGGTGTTGAATTTCGCGGTGACGGACCTCTGCGAAATTTAACTTCAACCCGGCTTATTGTTGACCCCGATTATTTAAACCTCTACAAGATTAAACTTGCTTATGGAAGAAATTTTTCGAATGCAAAGCAGGACAATGGAAAAGAATACATCATCAATGAAGCCCTCGCGCATGAGCTGTTAAAAGATAACTCCAAAACTCCGGTCTCTTCGCTGATCGGAAAACATTTCGGCTTTGATTCGCTTGGATATATCGTGGGTATTGCAAAAGATTTTAATTTCAATTCGCTCCATTACAAAATTGAAACGATGTTTCTTTTCAATCAGAAAGAATGGGGATTCAGTACGCTTTCCGTAAAAATTAAAGGTCCTGAGGCAGCCAAAGCCATTTCCTTTATTCAGGCTACCTGGAAAAGCATTTTCCCGGAAAGTCCTTTCGAATATCAATTTCTCGACGATCATTTTAAAGAAGTGTATCGCACCGATGCGCAGATCACTCAGATGGTAGGTATCCTGGCCTTTCTGGCTATTTTGATTTCATGTTTGGGTTTGTTTGGACTTGCTTCTTATTCTGCAGAAAGAAGGGTAAAGGAAATCGGCGTTCGTAAGGTGCTCGGCGCTTCGATGTCAAGTATTATATCTCTCCTGTCCACTCATTTTATTAAACTGGTCATCATTGCCAATGCGATCGCCTGGCCCCTGGCCTGGTATACCGTTCATCTCTGGATGCAGGATTATGCTTATCGGTTGCCCATGAGCTGGTGGGTATTCATTTTGTCCGGTGCCGTCGCCATGATCATTGCGCTGGCAACAGTTAGTCTGCTGGCTGTCAAAGCGGCTGCTGCAAATCCGGTTACAAGCCTTCGTTCTGAATAGTGCGGGCAAGTATGGAAGTATGGAAGTACTGATAACTAATCAACTGCACTTCCAATCTTCCATACTTCCATTCTTCCATACTAGTTGCGCCACGGTACAGATTTTGCAGCTCTATGAGTCAACAATCTCATTTTCATGCGAATCATTTTATTCGTTTTACTGTCGATCGTCATTCATCCGTCTGCCGGTTTTTGTGTAAAAATTGCTTTTTACCCAAATGCAATGGCTGACAGCAATTATTTCGGCAATGCGACAGTCTCTTATACCATAAATGGTAAAAAAACCAGTATAAAAAATATGCTGCAAACGGACGGACAAAATATCAAGGCGTTGCATTTAAATGTGGTGAGTCTGATTCCAAAAGGCAATCTGGTGCGTGTGAATTTTACAAACTCACTGACGCATGAAGTTTTTGATTTCGTCGTGGCCGATAAGGGCACTACGGTTATTCAGCATTACAAACCCAGGCTGACGGTGCAGGAAGAAAAAAAGGCAACATATATGTCTGAAAAGCTCGTGAATTATTATGCCGACAATTGTAAAATCGAAATCATTACTGCGGATGAAAAACATGTAGTCGGAAAATTTTCCGGAGCATTTGTTGCGGATGATGGAACACGCATCAGGATTATGTCCGGGAGCTTCGATATTCCCATCAACGAAAAATGAAGCACAAGTATGGAAGAATGGAAGTATGGAAGTACTACTATAACTAACTTTCAAACTAACACTTCCATACTTCCATTCTTCCATACTTCCATACTTGTGATTCAACTTGGTCTGTCGGCCAGTTTACTCTTCCTTCTCCCGTATAAAATATAAATAGAGAGCCCCACTCCCATCCAAATGAAGAATACCATCCAGCTTTTTGCAGGGATTTCAATCATAAGATATAAACAACATAAAACACCCAGCACGGGAATTACCGAATAGTTGCGGATAAATGTGAATATCGTAATGATGCATGCAGCAACGATGAACAACAGGAATAATATCTCCTGGTAAGACTCTCCGGTCATATTTGAAAAGGCCATCGCGATACGATGCCTGGCGGTAAGAAGAAAAATGGCCAGCAGGATCGGAATGATATATTTCCCATTCAGATAGGGAATGCTGAATTTCCCTGGAACTTTGATTAGTTTAGGCAGGTATAAAACACCACCGCATACCAGCACAAAAGCAAACAGGGTTCCGATGCTGGTGAGATCCGTCATCAACCGGTCATCCACAACCAAAACCGGTATGCCCACAAATAATCCGGTTACAATGGTTGAAAATCCGGGTGTTTTAAATCTCGGACTGATACGGCCAAATGGTTTCGGAAGAAGCCCATCGCGACTCATACTCATCCAGATCCTGGGCTGGCCGATCTGGAAAACAAGCATCACAGAAGTGGAAGCAACCACGGCACTGATGGAGATGATAAATCCGATCTTATGCATATTGATCTTATCGAAAACATAAGCTAATGGGTCCGCAACAAATTCAAATTCTTTGTAATTCACCAAACCCGTTATCACCAGGGCCGTGATTACGTAAATAACGGTGCAGATTATTAAAGAATACATCATGCCCTTGGGCAGATCTCTTTGCGGCATACGACACTCTTCTGCGGTTGTGGAGATCGCATCAAAACCGATATAAGCAAAAAATACAGAAGAAACACTTTGCATGACGCCTGCCATACCTTCCGGAAGAAAGGGTTTCCAGTTGCCTGTTGTACCCGTGGAAAAAATTAAATAAAATCCAACGACCGCGATAAAACAAAGAACAACGAGTTTGAGGCCCACCATGAAATTCGCACTCTTGCGGCTTTCATTGATGCCTATATAGGCGAGTGCAGTGATCAGCATTACGATGACAAAAGCCGGCAGGTTGATGATAAATTTTACGCCAGCGATCTCGGGTGCATTCAGAAACACCATATCTGCAACCGGTTTATGGGCCTCCAATGCAGCCTGGTAGGTCATTTTCGCTGACTGGTATCCGATCGCCAGCCAGTCAGGCAAGTGAATGCCCATATTGCGGAGGATATTATTAAAATAAGCGCTCCAGGAAATCGCTACTACCACATTCCCGATGGCGTACTCAAGGATCAGTGCCCATCCGATGATCCATGCAATCACTTCACCAAAACTCACGTAAGAATATGTATAAGCGCTGCCGGCCACCGGAACGCGGGAAGCAAATTCTGCATAACAGAGTGCGGTAAACCCGCAGGTGACGGCTGTAATCAGGAAGAGAAAAATAACACCCGGCCCGCCATGGTAGGCAGCTGTACCGATCGTAGAGAAAATGCCGGCGCCGATAACAGCCGCGACACCCATGAAAGTCAGGTCCTTTACGCCCAGAACTTTCCTGAGCTTATGTTCATGCGCGTCACCCAACCCGGCTTCTGCATCTCTGACAATTTTATCTAAAGATTTTCTCCGGAAAATGGACATCTGTTAAGTATGGAAGTCTGGAAGTATGGAAGAATGGAAGTGAATATACAGATTAATTTATAACATCACTTTTTCACAAAAAGCCTTCGCCTTAAGCATTAGAAGGCGTTAAGCGTTTCGCGTTGGGCGTTAGGCTCAAGAGGTATTTCTGCAATTTATCGTGATATACTTTACTTAGAGGTACCAACGGAAGACGAACCACATTTTCAATCAGACCCAGTTCTGCCAGGGCTGCTTTTACACCCGCCGGATTGTTCTCGGCAAAAAGCAATTCATATCCTTCAATCAATCCGTCGTTTATTTTTTTTGCTTTTTTCAAATCACCATTCAGAGCTGCGCGCACCATATTGGAAAATGCCTGCGGATAACTATTGGCTGCTACGCTGATCACGCCGTCCATACCCATTGCGATTTGCGGGAAAGCCAGGGCATCATCGCCACTCACGATCAGGAAATCACTGGGCCGGTCGCGCAGGATCAATGCACACTGCGCCATATCACCGCCGGCTTCCTTAATACCGGCAATATTGGACAGTTCAGACAAACGCAGGACGGTGCCGGCATCCACATTACGCGCGGTTCTGCCCGGTACATTATATAATAACACCGGTATGGGAGATGCAGATGCAATGGCTTTGTAATGCTGGTAAATACCTTCCTGGGAGGGTTTGCTGTAATACGGACTGGCGCTCAAAATGGCCACCGCCTGATCGGTTGGTAATTTCTCAATTTCACGAATCACTTCGCGTGTGTCGCTTCCGCCGGCGCCGATCACAACCGGCACCCGGTGATTGACCACTTCGATCGTGTAACGCGCAATGCGGATTTTTTCTTCTCTTGATATCGTGGGTGTCTCGCCGGTAGTCCCCAGCGTGACAATATATTCGACACCTCCCGAGATCACATGTTCGATAACCCTTGCCAGCGCTGGCTCATCGACAGACAAGTCTGCTTTGAATGGTGTAACCAGGGCGACACCGGTACCTGATAAAGTAGTGATAAGATTACGCATGATTGGCGGGGATGATTTCATTGACTTCTGGTTCTGGTTCGCTATGAGGAATCTGTTCCGGCTGTTCGGGATGTTCATCCCAGAAACCCATTTTATTAAATTTTTCGATGCGATTATTGATACGTTCTTCCGGAGTAAATTTCTTCAGCTCCCTGATGGTTTGAACGATGCGTGGCTTAAGCAGAGCGGCCGCTTCATTATAATCCCAATGTGCGCCGCCGATCGGTTCAGGAATAATTTCATCAATGAGCCCAAATCCAAACATATTGTCCGGTGTGAGACGGAGTTCTTCTGCCGCTTTTTCTTTCTGATCCCAGCTACGCCAAAGGATGGAACTACAATTTTCCGGTGATATCACCGTGTACCAGGAATTCTCGAGCATAAAAATCTTGTCTCCTACCCCGATGCCCAGAGCACCGCCGGATGCTCCTTCCCCAATGATCACCACTATAACAGGTACGCGTAACCGAATCATCTCATAGATATTACGGGCGATGGCTTCACCCTGTCCGCGTTCTTCAGCTTCCATGCCAGGGAATGCACCAGGTGTATCGATTAAAGTAACGATGGGCTTATTGAATTTTTCCGCAAGCCGCATCAGGCGAAGTGCTTTGCGATATCCTTCCGGATTGGCCATGCCGAAATTGCGATACTGGCGCATCTTGGTATTAGTACCTTTTTGCTGACCGATGACCATAATGGTTTCTCCGTCGAGCTGGGCAAGTCCGCCGATCATGGCTTTATCGTCCTTCACGTTCCGGTCTCCGAATAGTTCGACAAAATTGTCGGTCATCTTCTCGATATACTTCATCGTATAGGGTCGGTCGGGATGGCGGCTCAGTTGAACTTTCTGCCAGGGAGTAAGGTTGGCCGTGATATCACGTCTGCGTTCGGTAACCTGGTCGTATAATTTATTGATGGAATCGGAAAGGTTGACCTTGGTCTTTTCGGCCGTCAGCCGGAGTTTTTCTATCTCATCGAAGAGCTCTTTGATAGGTTTTTCAAAATCGAGGAATTGACGGTTTTTATCCAAGGGCATAAGCGTATTTAAGCTGTAAATTTAAGCTAAGCGCAAAATATAGGAAAGTTTAATTCCGGGAGGTTATTTATGCGTTATATACGGATTTTTAAGCCTTTATACTGGTTTCCGACGATAGAAAGCCGGTTAACCGGTAATGGCTGGAAAGTCAGAGGGACGAATCCAGATTTTTAGATTTTTACATTCGGGTAAGCGACACAGGTAGACCAGTTCCGGAAACTTTTCTTCTTTTGTATTTGGCGCCTGTTTACATTTTTCCCGGGCAAGCGAAAATATTTTCATTCGTGCCGTTGTATTATTATCCTGCTGACTTGAGAATTCCGGATCGGTTTGAAATCCCGTTTTTTGACCAACCTGTTGTAGCAACCGATAGCGTCTTATTTTTCTAATTCTTGTGGGGTTATAAAGCTTTAGTTGGGGATATTGTATGAAACTTGTAAGCCCTCTTTCATTATGATCTTTTTCGGGTTTTCCTTTTTCCCTTCGATTCGATTGTTTTCCTTCCTCATTCATTAAAGGCTCAATATAGATTCTTTTAAGGCTTTCTACTATGATCTCAGTATCCAAACCTTCCTTGATCATCTTGAGGGCTTCACTCGTTAGTAATCGATAGATGGCGTATTGTTTGTTTTCTGCGGGTATCAGTTTATACAATGAGGCGGCAAGGGGCGAAGCCTGCTTCATCCGGTTGCTGCTTTCGCGAAAACCTTTAAATGCCTTATCGGTCTTCACCCGGGTTCCGGTAAGCGAAGTTGTTCTCCTTATAATATTATGACCGAAGTAAGTAGAATAATAAAAATACATCCCCAATCTCTTGTCGCTGCCGGTAATTACATTATTTGTTAGTCTTTTGGCCATAATTCAATAAAAAGGAACGAAAAAAGTAATCCGGAATTATATGTAACGCGAAATATGTTTTTTGCCATGGACGTGCCTGTTGAGCTTCGTATTAGATTCGCTTCTGCTTCTAATAAGATTATGACATAAAGCGCACTTTTGATTAAGCGCAGAATTTACGGGCATATTTACCCTTTGATTTCCGCTTTTTCTATTTATTTGATTTATAGCAACTTCGGGAAAAAAGGGCAGGGAAAGTTTTGATTAAATAAATGGAAATCCGTTATCTTTGCCCTCCTTCGGATGAAAAAACGAAGCATGATGGTTCCGCAGAAGGGACAACTGCCGTAAAACCGCAGTTTCATCAAATAAAAGGATCGGTAGTTCAGTTGGTTAGAATGCTGCCCTGTCACGGCAGAGGTCGCGGGTTCGAGTCCCGTCCGGTCCGCTTTAAGTCCTAAATCCACCTATGAGTTTTCGCGACAAATCCGACCACGCAGTAAGTAGAATTTCATTGGGGATGATGTTTAGAAACAGATGCGGGTGTGAGTCCTTTGAAGAAAGAGTGGATTATTTAGCAGACCCCGGGTCCTGGAGTATAATTGATTTAGAAATAATGGAGTGGACCTTGTATCTCTGTATAAAATTCTTCAAAGGATCATAAAATTTCATGTCGGTCATTTGAGTAGTTATAATGATAACGTCCGTGTTTTCAAATTTGATAGTACTATGATCCAGATATATTCCAAGTTGTTCGAGCGAATTAATACGCAACCGAGTCTGACCATACATAGTCACGATGACAGAATCAAATAAAATGAAATTTAATTTGGTCAAAGAATCTTTTCTAGGATTTGTATAAACAGCTACTGCATGACCTTTCCCATTAAAAGTATCTTCTTTTTGCGAATAACATAATGTCACACTGAAATAGCATAATATAATGCAGACAAATCTTTTCCACATAATCCAAATTTAGAAATTTACAAGTACAAGAGGCAAGAAACAAGAAAAACTTCGGTTTCATAACGAGACGCAATTGATAACTAAGGTTTCCAACGTTAGGTGAATACTCCTCAATCAAAACAACTCAGAGAGCACAGATTATGAATAACTTCATTCTCCCGATATCTCGAAATATTCGAGACCATCTACTGAAGCGAGTTGCGCAGCGGTTTCGTTGTCACACCCCAGGATGAAGTGAGGGAAATCCTCAAAAGTCGTTAAGCACCAGGGATGTTCTTTTCCAAACAGATAACTGCAAGCGTCCATACCAGACTTCTCCTGGAATTTAATATACTCTTGAATATCATCTATCTCGGTTCTCTCTTTGGTTTCTTCATCTCTTTTATCCGGCCAGGCTTTTGGATACCTGTAGTAATCAGCTATGTACAAATAGAGTCTCTCCTGTTTTCTCGTATGTTCAATAAACTTTTTTAAGTTTTCAATGGTTCTGTCCCAAAGCGGACTGATACCTAATGAGTACTTTATGTGATCTATCATGTCTACAAAGTATTCAGTTTTAAGGCGGACAGCGAGTTCTTTTAAAGACACTGGTTTGAATAAACTGTCTGGATTTCTACTGTTTCTCAACAACAACACATAGGATTGCTCGAGTTTGTAACGATTTTCCTGTTCTTGCTCACTGGCCTCCTCCGGAAGATTGTCAAAGGGGTAAGCATCTATTATACCATAGTTGACATGAAAGAGAAAGTATCGTTCGAATACTTTGGGAATCATAAACTCCAGACTCAAACGAGACCCAGCCCTCTTGTTGCTAAAAAAATCAGTTAACCACTCGTATGGATCATTCATAGAACCTCTTATGTCTATCCAATATACATAAGATCTTCAAAGGTTAAAATCTCTCTTCTTTTGAACACTTGAGGAATGATCTATGAATGTCCAACGATAAGTGTTTACCCTTATACCTAAAGCAAACAAGAATTGTTAGCTTTAGCACGAAAACAAAAGCACTTATGTTCCAATCGATTGAGGAAAGAAACCACTTCTCTGGCCCTCAAGATGGATAAGGCCCTGCGCCAGTATATCGACAGCTTGATGAGGAAGAGTTCGAAAAAAATAACAGATCGAAAAGGGCGTAAGAGTTTTCACTTAGAACTAAGGGGAAACCATTAGGCCGTAATTGCACTGTACCTGAGATTTTTCTGAAAAATCGAAATTCCTATCTGTTATTTCGCTTAAATGCGGTTTTTTTAATCGACTTAACAAATTTGCTTTCGAACTCCTCAATTAAAGTTTGAAATAGTACTTCACCACTGTAATGAATAAAACCAAGAATGTTCTGAGCCGGGTCAGAAAAATAGAAGCCACCAAAAGTACCATCGCTTCTAGTTAAGCAATAAAAATGCTTGATGAATTCTGGTAATTCCGAAATACCAACCTGGACGCCACCATTAAACTTTTTTCCCAGTTTATTATCTTCAAAATATCGAACAGCCTTTATTATAAAAGCGTTATCAGTTCTTTTTGAAGACAATTTCGTAATCCATGGCGTCGGTTTATCTCCAAAGAAAATGAGGTTTTCAAACCCGCATTCTTTAACAAGTTTTGTAAATTCCATTTGAAGAATTTTAGAAAATTCTCTTTTGGTTTTAGCATATAGGTCATACCATCCGCCACTGACAGTTTTTGGATAGTAAAAAACTTCCTCATCTGAGTTAGGATCATAGGGACATAAGGGGAAATTCCGATATTTAGCTAAACATACTTCTCTTTCAATTTTTAAAAGCATAGTTGGTAAAAAATTTACAATTTTACAGACTACTGTAAACTTCCACTATCTCGGAGCCCTCCGTGAACAGCGTCATTCAACATTACAATTTATATTGTTACCAATCTTTAATTGAAAGGATACTTCATACTTTTTGTTCCTAGACAAGGAATTGCTTTTTCAATTAAATAATTCTTAAAATCAGAAACAGCTTCGAGATTTTGACCGGCTAGTTGAATTTCTCTACCTGAATTTAGAATAAGCATTAATCCCTGCCATCTATTTCTGTGAATAGTTTCAAAATAGTTTTTAATATCATAAACTGATACTGTTTCCGTTTTGATAACAGATATAAAAATGATTTCGCCGGATGCAATTTCCACTTTAACTCCTGTAACGCCTAAAAAGCTAAGTAGCACAGTAAACAAATAGAACAGAACTCCGGCGATTATAAAATATAGAAGGCATAATATAATACGTTCGTTGCTATGTTCATTTAACCCGTAATGAATTATGAGGTATAATAGGGCTATCGAAATCGGGATAGCGAAAAGCCGTCCGATAATATTTGAAGAATTCATCTTAAGAATTAACATTTTTTCTATTAAATTATTAGTTCAAATTGACTAAAGAGAATCAGAAACGTTCAGCGGCATTTACACTTTCAAATCGAATTAAATAGTAAAACTTTTAAAATAATCATTTGGTTATGTTGCTTGTTTAAATCAACAATCTTGATCCATAAACTCAATTAACCGAGTACATCTCCCCATCATTTCTTTCTCTGCCTTTCGATCAGGTTTACCAACGGTCTTTGCTCAGCTATTAGTAAACCTCCCACCAGTATCTTGAAACCCGCGATGACTGTGTAGTCTAACTTAGGGTTAGTCTGACCGTGGGTCATGCGCTTTTCCTGGATGTATAGAAATAGCTGTCTGCAAAAGTTGGGGATTTCGTTAGTGACAAGGTATCCACCGAAAACCATAATGGAGATACTCAAGATTGTAGACCGATGCATGTTTATAGGAATCGTCTCCTGGTCAAACCCACGGTCGAGTTTAAGCACCTTAATAAACCACTCTGTTTTGAAGATCAAGAGATAACAAAAGAATACATCAACGACAAGAACAAGAGTTATAGTTAAAACTGTCCACGACAACTCTGAAACCGCTTCAGGTTTTCCAAACTGCATAACAAAACCCAATAGCTGTGATAAAGAAACCAGAATATCTTTGATAAAGAACACTCCCAGGATTTTGAGGATGATGTTAAACAAACTACGTGGTGTCATAAGCAGAGGGGGTTAAATGAGACAACTTACGAATTCTTTGTGTAAGTCTCAATCTAAGTAGATATACTTAGTCCCAGGCAAAGAGAACTTGTATGTTGTAGCCAAATGGATTTGTCCAATCCATCTTGAAACTATTTGTCTGGTTGTTCCAGATAAATGTCAAAATTCATATTAAGTAATAATGGATCTAAATTACTGAATAGTAATTTTCCTGATTTTATTCGTGTTGTTGTCGACAACGATTAGTGCGCCACCGGAATCTATCTTGATGCCGTGAGGTCCTCCAAAACTGGCATATATGCCTACTCCATCTACCGTTTTAAGATCAGCCTGATTACCAGCAAGGGTGTACAACATTCCTGCCGGCGTTATCATATCTATTCTTTGATCAATGTCAGTGACCCATATATCTCCTCCGCGATCAATTGTTATTCCCAGGGGATGATTAAGGCTAGCAATAGTAGTGACGACTCCGGTCTGAGTAACCTTACGAATCCTGCCATTGAAATCATCAGCAACATATAAATTGTCATTGGAATCTAAAGCAACATAATAAGGGTTTTGAAAACTGGCAGACGATGCTGTTCCGTCAGCAAAACCGGGGGAGTCACTGCCCGCCAATGTAGTTACAACACCCGCCGGTGTTATTTTCCTGATTGAGCTATTGAAAACGTCAACAACAAAAATATTATCGTTCCGGTCAATGACTATCCCCGCGGGCGAAAAAAAACGCGCGTTATTACCCGTGCCATCTACAGATCCGTAATTTCCCAGGCTGTCTCCAGCAAAAGTACTTACGATGCCTCCCGGTGTAATTTTACGGATATTATTGTCCGCATAATCTGTCACATACATATTGCCTGCCTTATCGAACGCGATGTCATAAGGCTGTCCAAATAGTGCCGTACCTATATCTCCATTTGTAAACCCATAGTTGCCGCCGGCGTACGTACTCACCGTTCCATCCGGGGTTAATTTTCTTATCTTATGGTTATAGGGGTCCGTAATATAATAATTCCCTTTTCTGTCAGGTATTGCGTTCTCCGGACTACCGAATGATGCAATTAGAGCCGGGCCATCAAAATGACCCAATTCTCCTGAACCCGCAATAGTGGTTACCGTCAAAGTCTTGATCTGAAGGGCTGATGATGAAACACTCTTTTGGTTATTGGTAACTACAGAAATATTACCAGACGCCGCTCCAATGGGTACATTAGCCGTCAGTTGTGTATTCGTCGCCGAAGTACAGATGGATTGCACGCCATTGAACGATACAATATCCTTACTTGTATCAGGTATAAAAATCGAACCATTTATGGTTACCGTATATCCGATTCCAGCAATATCAGGAGAAAAACCGACAATTAAAGGGGCCTGCGTTGCCGGCACTGGCTGCTTCGCAGGAGAATCCTTTTTACACCCCGAAAAAAGCATCACAAAGCATAGAGCCTTAATAACAATTGAAAAAAGTAATATTGATTTTCTCATGCCTTATAATTAGAATGGTCCAGGTTAAGGCCAGCAAAAACAACAATAAAAAAAACTTCCTATTTCATTTCGAGTTCATTGGGACAAAGGCTTGAGGTAAAACTAACACCTAAAAATCGCATTTTAGTTTCTTGGCGAACATTTCATGTAATAATTCGTCTTATTGATAAAAACTCCTTTTATTAAAAAAACTTCATCGTTCGACTAAGCATAAACCCTTAGGGGTATTGACTTTTATGATCATTGATAACACCTATTTAGAAGAACGAATTAATTATATTACTTTCAATAAAAAGATGTTGCAAATAACGTTATTGCTGGCTTTCGTAATTCCGGGCATACTTTTCTTTCTTGCTCAACAGAGAATATTACAGGTAATTAACCCGGAGAATAGAGAAATGTCTCCAGGTTCGGTATGGTTACAACTTATCCCCGGTTTCGGCTTGGTTTGGCAATTTATTGTCGTTACCCGGATCGCCCGTTCAGTATCAAAGGAAATGACATCCAAAATGGGCGAGGCCATTCTTGATAATTCTCAAGTACAAATTATAGGAACAGACGAGAGTCCAACTTATACCATCGGCATAGCATATTGCATATTAACTACGGCTGGCGTTATTATAAATTATTCAACCAGACATTCTTCTGCATACCTGGCATTGTTCGGAAGTCTTTTTGTCCTTACGGGAATGGTTTGCTGGATCATATATTGGGTCAGGCTCGTCAACACAAAAAACAAACTAGTCGGGTTATCAGTCGGGATTGCCAGATAACTTGTCTTATTTATTAATGTTCAGCAACAATCCGAGTCTCACCCATTTCAGAACCAAAGTAATAAAAACTAAGGTCATTGCATTTACTGAGGGGTTATGGCAGAGGCAGGACAAAAAGCTATCGAATGGGAGACAACCACTGAAGGCAAACAGCCCTTATTATCTATAAATGGTTTAATTCAGGATTGTTTTTTTTGACGTATAACTCGTTTATTAAAATAATTAAAATGGAAAGAATGGGTACAGCCAAAATAATTCCAATTACTCCCGATAAGGTTCCCATTATTAACTGACTTATAAAAGTAAGAGCAGGCGGCAGATGAATAATTCGTTTTTGTACTAAAGGCGTTATTATACTTTCAACAATGGTTTGACATGAAATATAAACAATGGCAACGACGATTGCTGTTTTTGTACTAATCATAACGGCCAGCAAAACACCAGGTATCATGGCGATGATAGGACCGAAATTAGGGACAATTTCCAGTAAGCCGGTGATCAATCCAAGTACGATAGTGGCTGGCAGTCCCACAATAGATAAACCAACAGCTACCAAAATTGAAATAAGCGCCATGGAAACCAGAATACTCTTTAACCAGCCTTTTAAGGATATACTGATTCGATTCAAAATAGAATTCGCAACATCTTTTTTATTTACCGGAATAAGATAAAGAATTCCCTTCCTGTAAGATGAAGGGTCTGCTGTAAAATAAATGCCGAAAAATATTATAATATAAAGATCACCTGCGACGCCAAAGCTGGTACGGAAGAATGTAGTGGCTGTGTCAAATATTTTTTGAGTATTATCTCCAGCAGTATAATCAAGAAATTTTTGACCAATAGGCGTATGTGAAATTCTTTCTTTCGTCGAGCTAATAATTTTTGGTAACGTATTGCTTAATTCAGTAACCTGAACCTGGATTTTTGACCCGATAAACCACATCAACAGGCAAAGAAAAACGAGCGTTGCGAAAATGGATAAAAAAATTGCCAACTTTCTGACCAATTTTAATCGCCTTTCTATTATATCAGCAAGTCCGTGAAAATACACCGCTATTAAAGCTCCGGCCAATGCCATCAGCAATATGTTAAAAGCGACTCGAAGGATCAATACAAAAGATATAAATAAGCAAATGATAGCGGTGGTTTGCCACACTTTTGCTGTAAGAGATAACTCTTTATTTTTCGAATGATCTGATTGCGTTTCCATTAGACTATTCTGTTAACCTGGATATGCTGATAATAATTATTCCTTTTATCAGGGCCCGTCAACTACTGGAAAAGCTGTATTAATTGAACAAAGCCTTCAGATATCATTGTTCATAGTTTTCAACAATTTCTGGTGGGCGAACTTGGGGCAAACCAAGCCACCAGGTATTTTATAGCAGTTTCCACGGCATTGATATACATAGCCAATTTTAAATTCATAACACGATAGAACTTACTAAATTAAACTAAATCCCCAATACCTTTATGCGAAAAAATGATTTTACAATAATCATGTTGGGGTTATTAATAATTGGCAAAAAACAGCACCCGCGAAACTTGAATCACAATAACAGCTAACTTCGACATCATATATGAAAATATTACTTTTTCTTTTTGCCGTATTGCTATTGCTGGCGGGTTGCCAAAACAAACCAGAAACAGTTGCCACGGCAGACATCCCCGGAATCGATTCTTCGGTCAAACCTGAAAACAACTTTTTTATGTATGTTAACCGTATCTGGTATGATACGGCCCAAATACCGCCTTCGCAATCTGGTGTGGGTGCATACATGTTTATGAATTATCCTCAGCGCCTGCGATTGCAGGGTATTCTGGATAGCGTTTCAAAAGCCAATAATACTGCAGGCAGTATTGAACAAAAGCTGGGTGATTTTTATGCTTCGGGAATGGATACAACCACGATTAACCAACGCAGCTTTGATCCTGTTAAGCCAGTGCTTGCCAGAATTGACAGCATCAGTAGTCTTACTTCTTTGATGAAATTTGTTGCAACAGAAGCCAGGTTAAACAATACTTCTTTTTTGGCTTTTAGAGTGGGTCCGGACAATAAAAACAGCAAACTGAACATAGCACATATCTATCAAACGGGTATCGGCCTACCCGAGAGAGATTATTATTTCAAATCGGATGCACCCAGCGTGGCTATTCAGCAAGCCTACAAATTATACCTCACCAGGCTATTTCAGCTTACCGGAAGCGATACGGCAACAGCATCTAAAGATGCTGGTATTGTTTATAATATTGACGAACAACTCGCTGGTTCTCACAGAACAAATATTGAATTGCGCGACGTAAATGCAAATTATAATAAGATGTCCGTTTCAATGCTTGAAAAGAAACACCCAAATATTGGATGGCAGAATGTTTTAAATGATTTGGGTGCGAAAACGGATTCTATCGATGTGGCTCAGCCTGCATATTACGACAAGCTGAATACCGCCCTGAAATCCATTCCGATCAACAAATGGAAAATTTACCTGAAGGCTTACACTCTTAGTAACTATGCAGATGAGTTAAGCCAGCCTTTTGTGGATGCTTCATTCGAGTTTAATAAAGTAATTTCCGGGCAGGCGGTGCAAAAAACGCGTGGTGAAATAATGGCGGCTTCGGTAGACCAGCTATTAGGTGAGGCATTGGGACAATTATACGTTAAAAAATATTTTACAGAAGATGCAAAAAAACGTGTGCTGGATCTGGTAAATAATTTACAAAAAGCATTAGCCGCAAGAATAGATAAGCTGGACTGGATGAGCGATAGTACAAAACTAAAATCCAAAGAAAAATTGTTCGCCATCACCAAGAAGATAGGCTATCCCGATAAGTGGAGAGACTATAGCAATGTGATGATTGTAAAAGATAAATATTTTGAAAATGTCGTATCGGCTTCATCTTACCATTATTTGTTTCAACTGGCTAAACTGAACAAACCGGTGGATAGAAGCGAGTGGCTCACCACACCTTCAACAGTTACTGCTTATTACAACCCAAACGCCAATGAAATTGTTTTTCCGGCGGCTATATTGCAACCTCCCTATTTTGACAATAATGCCGATGATGCATTCAACTACGGAGGTATCGGCATGGTAATCGGTCATGAAATTACACATTCATTTGACGACCAGGGCGCCCAGTTCGACAAAGAAGGCAACGTAAAAAACTGGTGGACAAAAGATGACTATGCAAAGTTCAAAGCAAGAACCCAAAATGTAATTGACCTCTATAATACTTTCGTGGTGCTTGATACCGTTCACGTTAAGGGCGCAATGACCGTTGGTGAAAATGCCGCGGATGTAGGTGGCGTTTCTATCGCTTATGATGCTTTTAAGCTGACCAAAGAAGGACAAGACACCACTAAGATTGGCGGCTATACACCAGACCAGCGGTTCTTTATTTCTGTTGCGCGTATTTGGCGTGTAAAAATGAAAAATGAATTCCTGCGTTTATGGATCAATAATAATCCACACTCTCCTCCGATATGGCGCGTAAATGGTCCGTTGATGAACAATCCACATTTTTATGAGGCATTCCAGGTAAAGCAAGGCGATTCCATGTATTTACCTGAAGAGAAAAGGATCCATATCTGGTAAATCAAACTGCCGGCGATCTGTCCAATGGATTAGTAATGGATGGGTGCTCCTCCACTAATAGCGGATTCCTTTCAAATGTCTTTCAGCTTCATTAAGTAAGTCAAACAATTGCGTCATTATCAAATGATTTAGCTACAGGACTACTTTTTTTGGCTAAAAATGACCATCCTTGCTTTGAATTTAGTTTCAAGGTAGCAAAATGAATCTCCTGACAGAGATCTTAACAAAATTTAATTGGCACCGAAAATAGTACATTGTCAATACCATTATTTTTCAGGCTCCGCGTCTTATAGTATAAATTTGAGTGTTATGTGTTAATGGCAAGGCAGAGACAGTTACCCTAAACCAAAGTCTGGCAAAAAATGAACGATAGCGATATAAAAAGGTTTTCCCGACTGACCGCAATTTTAATCCAACTTCAAACAAAGAGAATTTTGACTTCAACAACTCTTGCTGAAAAATTTGGAGTAAGTGTTAGGACAGTTTACAGAGATATAAAAGCATTGGAACAGGCGGGTGTACCAATATTTGCAGAAGACGGAAAAGGATATTCACTAATGGAAGGCTATAGAATTCCGCCGGTTATGTTCACTGAAAGTGAAGCAAATGCCTTAATCACTGTCGAACAATTAGTTCTAAAAAATAGAGATAGTTCTCTCATTAAAGAATATACTGAGGCGATAAATAAAATAAAAGCAGTATTGTTATATTCAACAAGAGAGAAAGCCAATTTGCTTTCCAAAAGAATTGCCGTCAGTCCTGCCACCCCAAATACAGATTCGAGCAGTTCCCTGACTTTAATTCAAAATGCATTGACAACATTCAAAGTTTTGAATATAACTTATCATTCAGAACATAAAGACGAAAAAACAGAACGAAAAATAGAACCTTTTGCGTTGTATTATAATCTGGAAGAAAGTTGGACACTTATTGCTTATTGCAGATTAAGGAAGGATTACAGGATGTTTCGTTTAAGTAGAATTTCAAGAATTGAGCCTCTTAATTTAAATTTTGCACCTCACAAACTAACGCTAAAAGAATATTTAGATAGTAAAGAGAAAAATTTCAAAACCCCTGACATACCCTTGTCATAACCTCGTTCTACTTTTGTATTGTCAAACAATTAAAGTTATAAAATATGAAAGTAGTATCATTAAGAATTATCACCGCTGACATCAGGCAATTGGTTCTATTTTTAGAAAAAGCCACCACTTTATCCGCTAAGTGGTCGACAGACGACTTCGCAGAGATAGTTACAAAGTCTTTCACCCTGGCAATAGGAAGTACAAAAACACTAGCTTTCTTTGGTGAAGGAGTTGCTCAACCATCCTATAACAAAAGCTTAATCATAGAGTTTCTTGTTGAGAATGTGGATGACGATTACGAAAGGATTAAAGACTTAACCAGCGATATTGTTCAAAAGCCGACAACAATGCCTTGGGGAAATCGTTCATTACTGTTTCGTGACCCGGATGGCAATTTAATAAATTTCTTTACGCCCGTGACTTCCGAGGCAATTAGGAAATTTGCTTAATGGAAAAGCCCAGCCACTAACCAGTGGCTTGCGGCAGGTGTGGCAGTAAATTAACTTTGTGAAAAAACAGACAATGAAAAAAATAACACGCGATCAACTTATAGCGCGGTTAGTCAAGGCGGGCGAACTTTTTGTTTTAGGCGATGATAAGGATGAGGTTGACTCATTTTTCGACACACGTAATTTTCGCTTTCACAGCCCTGGTGTCGATATTGACTATGCGAGCCTCAAAAACTATTTTAAATCTGTACGTGCGGCATTGGATGATCGCTCAATTAAGCGAGGCATCATTGTCGCTGAAGGAAATTATGTTACTTGTCAGACAAGAATTGAGGGTAAATTTGTTAGAGAATTTACGCAATCACCTGAGGGTACTCTGCCACCGAACGGACAACATATAATCTTTGATCTAATAAACATCTTCCGATTTGACGATCAGGGCAGGCTCGCAGAGGAATGGGTGCAAACAGACAACAGAAGTCTTCTCCGTCAACTAAGCAAGCATAACTGAGGCAGGATTAACTTACGGTGGCACGAACGCTTAACACGGGGTTTTCTGAATTCTATGGTAAAAACTCAGTACTTTATTTACCCAGACCCATTTGATTCATATAGGTCTGGTTATCCCAGAACAATGATTCCTCAACCATTAAACCATCTTTCCAGTGACCGACGGTACACATCGGTATCTTAAATGATTTTCCTGTTGGCTTTATGAATTTTCCATTTCCGACAGGCATAGGCTTCGAAAACGTGCCTTCCATGACACCTGTAACACAAGTCCATTCACCTGTTCCGTTTCCGAACCGAATGGGATGCACTTTGATCCGTGTATCCGGAGCGTAAACAAACATGGCTATCATATCCTGTATATGTCTGGCAAGTCCGTTTGTATGATGACCGTCCGGCCAGTTCACTACAATATCATTTGAATGGGTTTCGTGAAAGCGAACCCAATCCTGCCCCGAAAATATTACAAAATCGAGCGTGTCGAATTTGATAAGATGTTGTTCAAGGGTATCTCTTCCATCGGCATAGATCTTCAAAGCATTTGTCATGGAATCAATCTTTGCCTGCATTTCTTTAGAAACACCGCTGTCATATCCTGAGCAGCCCCAAAAGGAGATCATACATGCGCCCATGCACAACACTAAAATGGCCGTGGATAATTTGCTATTGGTTCTATTCATTGTTACTTTAATTTTTAGCGTTGGTGGTGAACATTTCCGAACTTTCCAATACATCTTCTGTTTTTGATTTTTTTAGTTCCACTGAACAACTGATCCACACTTCATCGCTCAACAACAGACCTCCTCCGTCCATCATACTATTCCAGACCAGGCCCCAATCCTTTCGATGAATTTTACCGTTTCGCCGGTGAAGGCGGAGGATCCCCGGAAAGATTTATTGAAATCACTTTGTCACCTGAATCCATTGCGCAATCTCCAACTAATCCCAGGGGCACACCAATACCCGCAATATTTTTCGGCAATATAAAGCCTTTACATTGCGTAAGAAAAACGGAAGACTGACCTTCCGTTTTTCTTTTCATTATTAATTATATTCAATGACCAATTCATTATCTACCGTCAAAACACCTGGTGCGTTCCAGGCAATTCTGGCGGCTTCTTCTTTTTGAAAAAATGAATGAACTACCCCGTCCAGTTTTACTTTACTGCCTGATACATGTACATGGATTTCTTCATCGTCAACTGCCCAGTTCCTTGCCAATGCATGTTCGATCTCCCTCTGTTCTATAGCGTCCTGAATGTTGGGTTTAATTTTAATGTTATTGGTAACTCCTTTTACACCTATCAGATTGTTGACAATATTTCTAGCCGCCACGCGCTGAAAGTTCCACGGAACTTCGCCTTCCAGGGTTACCCACCCGTTTTCGACAGTTATCTTAATTTTATCGTCCGGTACGTCCCATGTCGATCTAAATCCTTTCAAAGCATCGTTCGCAATGTCGGTATCAGATTTTTTAAAAGTGTTGCTAAACTTAACCTCGATTTTTTCGACCACGGCCTTAACACCCACTACGCTTTTGGCCGCCGTTTCTGCTTCTATTTTCTTTGCATAACTATCAACAATACCTGTGAGGGTCACCACCCCATCTTTGGCAATAACCCCAATTTCAGCCGCATTCAGTAAAGGTTCCCATTTAATGGCATCCTGAACGTCTTTCTGTAAATCTGCGTTTGTTTTCATTTTGTTTTATTTAATGGTGAAAAAATGAATTGAATACGAACCGACTTTTTTTATAAACATGTTACTGCGTCCGCGAAGCCGCGTAATAAGTTGGGATCACCGGGTTACCGTTAAAATCAGATGATTTTAATTTCCGATCCGTTGTGGACTCCAGATCAATGTCTGGGGCATATGCCTCATTTTGTAAAATCATCAGGTGAAAATTGGTAGGTCAAATGAGTTCCATTTTCCCGGGAACATTCCTAAGTAGTCGGCAACAAGGTGCCAACTTTTCCTCCTACCGCTCTATTGTACCTTTCAGGTTATAAAATTTTTCCTCAGCGATGTCACTACTATTCGTGTAGGTGATGGCATTTTCTCCAGAATGAAAATTGAATTTTTGTATGATAATTTTCATTGTAATATTTTTTTGAATTGACTTTTGCGACTTTGTAGAAGTATTTCCAATCTCAATTACCAGTTCCCAGGTAAGGAATGTCTTCCCAAAGGGTAAGGGATATATGATACATTCGATACCTGATATTCAAATGGTAAAGAGGTTGGGGGAAGAAGACTGCAGCGGGTTAAATTAGTTATCAATAAGGAACGGTGAGCGATAGCGTAATTGACAGTCGTTGAAAAGGAAAGCTGGAAATGGATATGACCCGATCAACATTTATTCTGAATCGAATTTAAATTATTTTTTTAAAATTACCTGATAAGATTTTCTGTTAACCTATTGTTAACCGCCTGGAATCTTTGACACCAACAAAACATATTTAGACGAAGAAGCTTTAGATGATCCGATAAATTCCCAATCGAAAAGTTTTTCAGGGCGAAATTGTTTCTACTAACGAGACTGACACAGGAATCTCAAATCAGGAAACCGAAAAAATGGAAGTACACAAACATCCTCACCATGTAACTCATAAAAAGAAATGGGGTGAATATCTTTTGGAATTTATAATGTTGTTTCTTGCAGTATGGATGGGAGCCTACGATAACATCAATAAGTGGCCCGGTGCGTTTTTGGTCAGTCTTCTATTGCCTCAATACCAAGCTGCTTTGCCCGCTCAATACCGTCCTTCATTGCTTTGACTTGTTCTGGTGAGTGTCCCTGCCAAATAGTAATTTCCCCAACGACCTTAAATGAATGTGCTGAGCGATAAGACTTTGATGGATTGCCCGGGAATTTTTTGTCAGTTAAATTGGGGTCGTCCTCAATTGGACCCATTGGTTCCACCAGATATATTCTTTCACGCCCTTCACCCAGAGCAAGTTCTGCTCCCCAAATAGCCGCATCCAATGTGGCTGTGAGATAAATATATTTAGCATTTTTTCTTTGTCCATAGTTTGAGTTAAGACCTATTTCGATAAAGTCGCCCATTTTCAGGTCTGCTTTTGTGCCGTGGAAGTATGTCTGAGCAAAAGGGCTTTGCATGGAGTCATTCAATTTTTTCTCGTTTTTATTTTCTTTCATTGTCATATTTATAGGTGGTGTCTTTTCTTGTACATTGGTTTTCCCTGCTGCCGAACCTGATTTTCAAGCAAAGGTCGGCGTGTCCCCGAACAAATACGGGCCTTTAAGTAATTGTCTCAAAGCGGTTCCAACTAATTTTATGCCAACACTTTAATATTCCGGGAAACGACCCCATATCTTTGATAAGTAACCGAATATACAATTGCCATATTACCGGCAATGAGATTCAAAAAAGAATCATGAAAAAAAATGCCTCATTAACACTTTTAGCTCTGCTTATCAGCCTCCTTACTTCGATCACTGCATCCGCTCAAAGTCAGGATTCCTACGTTTACAAACCCGAATCGCAGGAACTGTATAATACCATTGTCCATATGGACAGTGTCTATTTTAACGCCTACAATGATTGCGACATGGATAAACAAGCCGCTATTTATGCCGACAGTATTGAATTTTATCATGACGGTAGCGGCCTACAAACCTCAAAAAAGATGCTATTAGCGGCGATTAAGGAGAATATCTGCGGCAAAGTGACCCGTGTGTTGGTAAAGGGAAGCATCGAAGTTTATCAAATACCAAATTTCGGTGCCGTCGAGATTGGTCTTCACCGGTTCATTAATCATGCGGAAAACAACAGCATGTCAAGGCCCGACAAATTTATCGTCATTTGGCGGCACAATAACGACCAATGGCAAATAACCCGCGTAATCAGCCTGCATACCGGCAATAAATAGGATTAGTAGCGCTCTACGGCGCCGTGCAGAAATGGAACCAGCGGTTATGTATTAAAAGATGCGGCAGAACACGAAATCATTGAGGCCATCAGAACAGTGGCAATGGAAAGGAATATTTCAGCCAGTCTGTGAAAATATGGAGTAAACAATACCACGGCATTGGTAAATCCGGCGATTACAGAAAAATTAGTATGATCAGTTTTTTTCTAGAACTGGTGTTTATACAGATTATGTATATAACTGATAATTTCCCTGCACCCTCCAAATAAGTCAGCAATCTGGTAGGTAACTACAAATAGAAAGGCGTAAAAATATGCAGGATAATTTATTGAAAAAAGCAGAATCGTTTTCGAAATAATATTCTTTATGGCATCCGAGCGAATGATGAAAGCTGTAACAGAAACTCCAATAACCGTTCCGGCAAGAACGTCCGTCGGGTAATGATACCCTAAGTACAATCTGGGAAATAAAATATAAATAAAAACAAATAAAAATGTTATGATTCCAGTCTTTCGTGATACAAAATAAAAACCGGTTGCAAGCGAAGTAAATAGTGCAGCATGATCGCTGGGGAATGAACTAAATTGTGTGAGCATTGCATTAAACGGAATCAAAGAGTTGAATTTTAAGTCCGGATTTAAAAAAGGTCTTTGCCTGAACGGCACTAAACCAGCTAGGCTCAGTGTTATTATCATTACAAAAAATACGGATATCAGGGTTGCAATTAATTGTACCCGCTTCGCCTGATTATCCGGACCGGCTTTAAACCATAAATACCAGAATATGACGGCAACCACACCTCCCTTGAGCAGATTATCTGCCGCCATAAATTCGATTGTGTGAAAAAAGTAATAGGACCGGCTGAACCACCTGAAAACATAATCAAAAACTAACCTGTCAAAAGAATTCATATGTCTGGAATTTTCATGTTGTGTTATTTATGCAGGAATCCAAAATAGCAGATAAATTACTGTCCTAAGATAAGAAAAGCTGTAAATATTTGGAAAAATCAGATGCGGCTTTTAAATGCTTTGACAATCCAATCTGATTGGGTTTTTATAACTTCGGGAGGTGTGCTAATTTATATAAGGATGATTTATTATCTAAGTTATAAACATTGATGAGCCAAAAAATCCCGAACAGAAACATCATACCAATCATTGTTATCGGCATGATGTTCTTTGTATTTGGCTTTGCCACCTGGATCAACGCAATGCTGATTCCGTATTTTAAAATTGCCTGTGAGCTGACACACTTTCAGTCGTACCTGGTAACGTTCGCTTTCTATATTTCCTATCTGGTCATATCTGTTCCTTCATCCTTCCTATTGAAAAAAATCGGATTTAAAAAAGGGATGATGCTCGGTTTTTGGGTCATGGCAGCAGGCGCCTTTGTTTTTATTCCTGCTGCTCAAACCCGCACGTACGGCCTGTTTCTTTGCGGATTGTTTTTAATAGGAATTGGTTTGTCTGTTCTTCAAACGGCCGCCAATCCCTACGTCACCATTCTCGGGGCAAAAAACAGGGCAGCACAAAGAATCAGCATTATGGGTATTTGTAACAAGACGGCGGGGATTATAGCTCCACTTCTGCTGGCCGCAGCGATCCTCAGGCCCGGCGACAATACCCTGCTGCAAAGTATTCAGCATATGGATGCGATTGAAAAAAACAAAGTACTCGATGCTTTCATCCGGAGGGTTATTTTACCTTACGCCTGCGTCGGCAGCGTGCTGACCATTCTTGGTTTTGCCGTACGGTTCTCTCCCCTTCCCGAAATCGAGAATTTCAAGGATGAAGATGCTCCGTTAAGCAATTCCATGCAGCATAATATTTTTAGTTACCCTCACTTAATACTGGGTGCTGTAGCGATATTTTTACATGTCGGCGCCCAGGTTCTTGCCGTCGACAGTATCATCAGTTATGCGCAGGGGATGGGAATTTCTATGATGGAAGCCAAAGTATTTCCTTCTTATACACTTTTTGCAACGATATGCGGATATCTGTTGGGCATTACCCTGATCCCATGGCGCATTTCCCAGGTGAATGCGTTGAGGTTTTGTACTTTACTGGGTGTCATGCTTTCGTTGCTGGTTGTAACAGCCAGGGGGAATAGTTTTTTTCTGGGTCATCATGCTGATATTTCCATCTGGTTTCTGGTTCTTCTGGGATTTTCCAATTCAATGATCTGGGCAGGCATATGGCCGCTTGCATTAGACAGACTGGGCACCCATCTGAAACTGGGTGCCTCCATACTGATCATGGGGCTTAGCGGAAATGCCATCGTTCCCTTATTGTATGGTTACTTTGCAGATAAGTATAGTTTGCAAATGGGTTACTGGATTTTGTTGCCCTGCTATCTGTATCTTGTTTTTTACGCCTTTTACGGATATAAAATAAAGAGCTGGAAGCTACCCCATTTTAAAACTAGTTTCAAATGAGAGCACGACAATTATTGCTCATCGCTTTTCTTCTTTTTAGCCGCCCGTCGCAGGCAACAGCGGGTGGTCCTGAAGATGGTTTTCATATCCGTGGGTTCCACCTGGATCTCCGGATACAGGTGATGAAAATGCAGGCGCTTAAAAACTTCACCCTTGAATTAAGCAAACAGGGAATAAATACCCTGGTCATGGAATGGGAAGCTACCTACCCTTTTCAGGAGGATCCCCTGATTCCCAACCGGTTTGCTTATACCAGGCAGGAAGTAAAAGACTTTATACAGTATTGTCAAACCCTGCATGTCGATGTGATCCCTCTTCAGCAAAGCTTTGGTCATGTTGAATATATCCTGCGAAATTATAAATACGCCCGGCTGCGTGAAGATGATAAGGATTTTTCACAGGTATGTCCCAGTGAGCCGGAGAAAAATAAAGAGTTGTTCACCCGTCTGTTTAAGGATATGGCCTCCATGCATCCCTCGCCCTATTTTCATATTGGTGGTGACGAAACGCATCTGTTGGGTCATTGCGAGAAATGTAAAAAAAGGGCTGCGGAGATCGGAATATCACGGTTATATTTTGATCATATAAAAATGCTTTGCGATATAGTCGTCTTACTGGGCAAGCGACCCGTGCTTTGGGCTGATATTGCCCTGAAGTATCCTGAATACATAAACCTGCTTCCGAAAGAAACCATTTTTGTGGATTGGAATTATGGCTGGGCGCTGGACAGGTTCGGGGCGCATGAGCAACTCGTAAAAAGTGGTTATGAAATCTGGGGAGCTCCGTCCAACAGGAGTTCGCCGGATAATTATTTTTTGACAAGATGGCAATACCATTTCAATAATATCCGGGACTTTATACCTGTTTGCAGAAATCTCGGATATAAGGGAATCGTGATGACGTCATGGTCCACCTCCGGGGTGTACTCTCCCACCTATGAGTCTGAAGACGATCTGGTGGAGCTGTATGCCCTGCGCCATGTTTACCCGATCACCGGCTTCGACATCTTGATCAGCGCTTATATAAAAGCGATAAACTCCGATCATCCGCTCAATACTGATCAGTTTATAGAAGATTATTGCGGATCGGAATTTGGGTTTGATAAAACCCAGTCGGAGCAATTTCAAAAAGCCCTTTTCATTGCACCCTATACGATTACAGATGACAAAGTGAACGCTCCCGGCCACATCACCGTGAATGACTTACTGGACAGCGTTCGTCAGGCCTCCGAAATTTTTCATTTACTCCAGCCGAAAAAAAATAATAAAATATTCAGTCATTTTCAATTAATGGCAGATATCAGGGTGTATTACGTCAACTTCATGGAAATTGAAAAAGAAGTGAACAGCGACAACTTCAGCCGGAGTAAAATACCCATTTACCTTACCCGTTTAAAAGCACTGATGAATCTGGAGCCAGAGTTAGATAAAAGGTTCAGGACACTCAATCAGGATTTGCTTTATGCCGCCGCGATAGATGAAGAAAACAATCTGAGAAATCAAAAAATACATAATTTATATAACCGCTTGTCCGGTATCAAATGATTCAGATGAATAAATTTCTTTTTAAAATGTATGTAATTGCAGCGCTTATGTTATCAGGCGCCGGATATTCAAACGCCCAGAACATCAATCTCATACCTTACCCAAGCCACGTCGAAATATTGAAGGGAACTTGTGTGCTGAATAATTCGCCGGTTTTTACAAATAACAAAGAGCTGTCCGGTTTACTTTTTTTTTTCAATGAAGAAATGGGCCTGCAACAAAAAAACAGCCATAGCCCAAAACAGGTTGTTGACCTGAAAATCCTGCCTTCTCCGGATGTTTACGGTTCTTATGAATTGGTAACATTTGAAAAGCAGGTGGCCATCACGGCTGCGGATTCCGCGGGATTGTTCAATGGTCTGGTCACTTTGTTACAGCTGTATAAATCAGCCAGCCTGCAAAATGATAAACTGGTATTGCCGCATTTGGTTATTCATGATCAGCCGAGATTTGGCTGGAGAGGTTTTATGCTGGACGAGTCGCGCCATTTTTTTGGAAAACAAACGGTAAAAGAATTACTGGACTGGATGGCTTTCTATAAGCTGAACCGTTTTCACTGGCACTTAAGCGATTCGCAGGGCTGGAGGATAGAAATAAAAAAATATCCTTTATTAACTTCTGTTGGCGGCAAAGGGAATTTTACAGACTCGCTGGCGAGTGCCACTTATTATACACAGGAGGACATCCGCGAAATCGTTGACTATGCAAAAGACAGGTTTATTACCATCATACCTGAAATAGATATGCCCGGACATGCTACTGCAGCAACCCGTGCTTACCCGATCCTTTCTGGCGGCGATGCACCCAATTATCCCGGTTTTACTTTTGATCCGGCGAACGACGAAACATACACTTACTTAACCAATATTCTGAAGGAGATCAGAACGCTGTTTCCGTCCGGAATAATTCATCTGGGTGGCGACGAAGTTGCCTTTGGTATTGCTGCATGGAAAAACAATGCTGGCGTTTCTAAATTAATGGCGGCAAATCAAATGACTGATCTGACGCAGGTAGAACATTATTTCCTGCGAAGAATGGCAGACAGTGTTTTAAAATTCAGTAATTACCTCATGTGCTGGGACGAAGCCGTTTCCGCAGATTTACCGGTAAGCAGAACGTATGTTAGCTGGTGGCGACAGAATCATCCTGAAAGTTTAAACGAGGCCATTTCCAAAGGCTATCAGGTGGTTTTATGTCCGCGCCTGCCACTCTATCTTGATTTTGTGCAGGACAGTACACATAGGTCCGGCCGGAAATGGGAGAAGACAAAATTCAATTCCTATCTGGATCTTTATCATTTCCCGGAAAATTCAATCGCAGCCGATGTGTCCGGTAAAACGAACATAATCGGCCTGCAGGGGAATTTATGGACGGAGACCGTTATCTCAAAGAAAAGACTGCAATATCTAATATTCCCAAGAATGTCTTCGCTTGCAGAAGCCGGCTGGACTGCCGGTTCGGCGAAGAATGATGACCAGTTTAATACCAGATTAAAAGCTCACCTGTTATTATACGACAAGGCAAACATATATTACTATAATCCTTTCCGTCCGGATCAGCATCCTGAAGCGATCGATGTAAAGAAAAAGGGAGATCAGGACTAGCTATGAAAATTAAAGAAACGGCCGTTTGGGAAATCCTAAGCAACGCCCTGCGCATTTTCATCGTCCTGATATTAACCAGAACCCATGGCACGATCAAAGAATTACTTTTTAATTTCTTTACTATTCGTAAGCGTCTCCTGCAAAAAACAGATTGCAGTGTGCACCGGAAATTGTGATGTGATAAATAGTAACGGATATCTTTTTGACAATGCATCAAATTCTAACGCTGGTGTTGCTCCAATTTCCCTGGATTGGCTAAAATTCACCGGAATAATTTTTACCAATAAAAATATTTCGTCTGTAAACACGAAAAATGACGGGACGTTCAATTTTTCATCAAATATCGATACTACGTTATTTGCACAGGGATATTTTCTCAGTATAAGGGTTGCTGATAATGATTTGTATATGACATTACCAGACAACGGAAAAGGTAATCAAAGAATGTATAATTATAATTCTAATGGCTTTACAAATCTACGGCTTGATGTTTACCAAAAAACTACTCTGAAAATAAAGCTCAACAGAGTGCAAAATGACAGCTTCCAATACTTTTCGGTATCATATTATTTTGTAGACAATGCCGCCTTTTTCCCTTTTGAAATATTATCACCCCAGGACATTTACAAAACAGAATTGGATGTTCCAACGGCCATAAATTTATACACTAAAATCAGCGTGACAAAAAGAAACAGCGTTGGAATCAGTACGATGACAATTGATTCCATAAGATGCACAAAGTACGGAGCTAATAACTATACCGTTAATTTTTGACTGACTCGCGGAAACACTTCGCTGATCCAATAAAATAAGTTCAAATAGTGTATAACATATCATTTCCGGTGCGTATTGTAGTATGCCGAAAGCGCCCTGAACGCAGCCTTTGGTTCCCATGGCATGTCCGGAAAAGTTTTGCCGGTACAATCTGTATAAACTTTAACAATTCCTCCGCTGGCCAGATCGAGATCTTCAATCGGATCTTCCCGGTGAGGCAAATCGTACCGGACAAATGTATTTACAAATACAGCATCAACTTTTTCAGCATCAAATATTTCAAGGAGTTCCAAAATATAAGAAGCCTGCTCATTTTCGTCCCGGATATAAATACCGTTTAAACGATCCGCATTCCCGTCAACCCACTCAATGATCCAGTCAGCACGGGCCCCTTTATCACCGGCACCACGATATGTGCAACAGCCAAATTCGGTAATAGCAACAGGCTTACCCTGGCTAACGAGGTTTCGGATACCCTGCTGAAAATAGGGAGCTATTTCTGCGGATCTGTGCCCTGCATCAGTAGCTATAAAGTCGAATAAAGTCCAGTCCACAGCTTCAAAAGGGATAGAAGCATAACTGATTTTACCATTAAACTTTTCACGCACCAACCGGACCGTGTTGGCAAGAAACTCTTTCATCCGAAGTCTAACCTGCGGAATCTGTTCTTTTAATTTTGCCGGCTCCCTGATCAGTGCAAGCCGTTCAGCCAATGTTACGCCCTCGAAAAAGCCGATATTAAATAAACTAACTTCTGATCCCGTCAGAAACACTACTTCGGCCCCTGTTTTTCTTATATTTTCTGCCCGTTCAGCACTATCCACCAGGAAGCTTAGCAGTTCGTCCATACTAAGCCCGCAGGTAAATGGACAATACCACACTTCGAGGCCCTCCCCGGCTGCAAGTTTACCAGCAATCTCCAGACGGTCTGCATCTCCACCTGTTATACGTACAGCGTTGCAATTCAAATCATTTTTTATAATGTTCATTTCACGTGCAATCACATATGACTCAAATTTTTCTTTAGTGTTTGCTCCGGCATTTATAAAACCGGTGTCGTAGGTTATTCCTTTTATTCGCATAAACCAGGGAGCTAATTTTTTGCAATATCAGAAACGGATAAATAGTTTCAGAATCTTTTTCTGATCCGGTTTTCGAAGGCTTAGCAAGCAAAAGATACATCTATCACCCGGAGGGCGCGATGGCGATATTGCAAAGTTCATCCAATCGACGCATTTGCCCCTCTTAATGTCGTCTTCTCCCCCATTTGATCATACAACGTTCGCTAGTTTTACAAAAAAAAATCATGCGAAAAATTATCGTTTCCGAATTCATCACCCTCGATGGCGTCATCGAGGCGCCCGGTGGCAAAGAAACCAATCATCCTCATGAGGGCTGGCAGACGGGTTATCGCTCCCCGGAAGCCGGGAAGTACAAGATGGATGAACTTGCCAGCGTGGATTCCCTGTTATTGGGTAAAACGACATTCGAAGCGTTTGCTGCATACTGGCCAGGCCAGACCGGCGCCGAATTCGCCGACCCCATCAATCAAATGCCAAAATATGTCGTGTCCCGAAGCCTGCAAAAAGTGGCGTGGAACAACAGCCATATCCTTCGCGACGTGGCGAAAGACGTCGCGGCGCTGAAGAACTCTGAAGGTGGTAATATCCTCGTATATGGGAGCGCCACCCTCGTCAGGGCCCTGCTTCACCACGACCTCATTGATGAGTTGCGACTGATGGTATATCCGCTCTCGATCGGTGGTGGATTGAGGCTTTTCGATGACAGTCGCGAATTGAAGAAATTCGTGCTCAAACATTCGCATGTCGCAGATGGCGTTCTCATTCTCGAATATCAGCCGATCGTTTGACCTGCAATCAGTCTTCTGCCGACAAACTAAAGGCATGATTTTATAAAAAATATATAGGGAGCAGCAACCACTTAAACGGGCGAAACCGAAAAGCCATACGAGTAGGGAACTAAATAAGATTAACATGTCAGATAATAGCGTTTCATTACACAGAGTGTTTAAAGCAAATCCTGAAAAGATATTTCGTGCATTCACTGAACCTACTGCACTTGCATCCTGGCTGCCGCCGTATGGATTCCTTTGTACTGTGCATGAAATGAAGGCGCAGGTTGGCGGAACATATAAGATGTCATTTCATAATTTTTCCACTGGCCATAGCCATTCATTCGGCGGAAAATATCTCGAGATTAAACCCGGTGAGTTTTTAAAATACACAGATCAATTTGACGACCCCAACCTTCCGGGCGAAATGATTACTTCCGTTTGGTTAAAAAAGGTTATTGTTGGTACCGAAATAAAAATATTACAGGAGGGGATCCCCGCAGCTATTCCTGCAGAAATGTGCTATTTAGGCTGGCAGGAATCACTGGAGAAATTGGCAAAATTAACAGAGCCGGAAATTCCGGATGCTTAGTACCCGATGTCAGGTACGGTGAAATCTTTAACGCCATTACTGCGGTCTGCCGGGTCTGCTGGCAGGAGGTATAATGCCACACATCCGCAAATAAATAACCAGTTGTCCATAATGTTCGTTAGCATGGGTTAACGCATAAAAAGCGAGATCCACGCGCGGCAATTTATTTCCCCGGAAAGGAATCATGTCCATGGCATTATTGGTCGTTAGTGTAGCGATCGCTTTATGCCCGACAGCAAATGATTGTTTCAGATAAGCAAGAATGGCAGCTTTTGTCTTCAGGTTGGCTGGCCCGTTGACGTCCTCAATGCCCGGTGGTAATTCATCTCCGGTGATTGCGGACCATATGAAAAAGTTGTCCGTCGCCAGATGTTTGATTTGTCCGGCGAAACTGCGGACGGCTCCAAATTGGCTGCCCGGAATATTCAGACTATCGGGCGTGAAATCGAAACGGTTCTCCGGCATGGCCTCCGCTACTTCTGTTATATGCTGTTCGATATAGTTTAACAACCGTTCAGCGCCAGGGGACATAGAAGTCTGACAGCGACAATAGATGGAAGACAATAGTCCGAATGAAAGCAATACGGCTTTAAGGTCCATACCAGTGTTTTGTTCCCTAAAAATATCGATTTTAATGTTTCAGATTCATTCAGTCCGTAATGACTTCACCGGATTCGCGATGGCTGCCTTTATTGCAGTATAACCCACCGTAATCCACGCAATAACCAATGAGCATACAATAGTTCCGGCGAAAAACGATATACCGATTGTAATTCGATAAGTATATTGCTGAAACCACTGATGCATGTAATACCAGGCAACTGGCGATGCTATAAGAAAAGCCACAACAATAAGCATGGTGAATTCTTTTGACAACATCACCACAATATCGCGAACCGGGGCGCCAAGCACTTTGCGTATGCCGATTTCTTTTTTACGCTGAACCGCCATGAAGGCAACCAATCCGTACAAACCCAGACAGGATATGAATATGGCGATGCCGGAGAATATTTTATATAGTTGGGAAAGCTGGTTTTCCTGTATGTAATAATCTTCAATGGACTGGTCCAGGAAATGATATTCAAAAACATAATCCGGGAAATTTGAATTCCAGATATCCTGCATAGACCGGATAACAGATTCGGCCTTATTCAAATTGATTTTAATATTTGTCAATCCATAAGCGTCCTTTATGGTCGTTAACACCACCGGATTGATGACATCCCGGAGGGAATTGACATGAAAATCTTTCACCACGCCAACAATCGGGCAAACATTTCCGTCGATATTAATCTTTATGCCGATGGCAGCCTGTGCATTTTTTATACCCAGATTTTTTACCACGGTTTCATTTACCACAAATTCACGCACGGTATCCGAAGGAAAATAAATCCTTCCGGCTACCAGTTTTAAATGATATAAATTAAAAAAAGCGGTGTCTGCAGGCCTCATACTCACAATCATATCGGGGCTGACATTATGGTTGGAAGGAAGGCGCAGGTCAGTGTACCAACCGCCTCCCGAAGGCGCAAAACTGCTTATGCTCACGCTCTCAATGCCCGGCAGTTTTTTCAACTCATCTTTTAGTAAATTAAACTTTGTCCGGCTGAGGCTGTCTCCGGGAATGCCTGCATTGATGATGGCTTTTTTTGTAAAACCCATATCTGCCTGGCGGAAATAATTCATTTGTGTTACAATAATCAGAGTGCCGATAATCAACATCTGCGCAATAACAAATTGAAAGACTACCAGGCCTCTCCTCAGTGAAATACCTTTTTGGTTGCCACTCAGTAAGGCACTTTTTAAAACATCCGCCGATTTGAATTCTGACAGAATCATAGCCGGATAGAAACCCGATAAGAATGTTACCAGCACCACCATGAAAATCATAAAGCCCATAAATGCCGATCCGAATAAAATATTTTCCGACAAATGAATCCCAAGCAGGTTATTGATGAAAGGAATGCTGATAAAAACGACCAATAATGAGCAGAGCCAAGCAATTAAAACAGTGATACCGGTTTCTCCTAAAAACTGCAACACCAGTTGGGCCCGGCTGCTTCCGAGTACTTTCCTTACGCCGACTTCTCTTGCCCGGTTTACAGCCTGGGCGGTAGTCAGATTGATAAAGTTTACGCAGGCAATAATCAACAAAAACCATCCGATCAGGCTGAACGCAAGAATAAGATCTCTGCTGAATGTAACACCATTAAAATTTCCATAACGCGCGTCAAAATGTATGTCACCAAAACGCTGAAGAGATAAGTCATAATTTGGATTCACCGGTTTAATATGTTTATCAACAAACCGGGCAAGCAGTTTATCAAACTCGCCCGGTGAAGCATTGTTGTTCAACTGCACAAGGCAATAATTATTATCTGAAATACTTCCCCAGTCTGTCAACATGGATTTATTGACGAGACTTTCGTAGGACAAAACAACACCCAGCGGGAAATCTGTGTTAGGAGGAGGGTTTTCCAATATGCCGGTGACCTTCAAATTTAATTCATATACTTTCAGTGTTTTTCCAATGGCTGTTTTCCAATTACCGAAATATTTTGAAGCGATATCTTTTGTCAGTAATACCGCATTGGGCCCGTTCAATGCAGTTGCCATATTACCTTCCGCAAGGGGGAAGTTGAATATCCTGAAAAATTGCGTTTCGGCAACAAACACTTTCGGTTCCTTAAATTTATTTAAGGCAGAGCCGTTCGCCGCGGTTACGTCCACCTGTATATTGTATCCGCAATAAATGGCCGCCACATCTTTCAGCTGCGGGGCCTCCGTACGCAAAGTCTGAGTTACGGGAAATGGAACGCCTGCCCTGTATTCCCTGGCAACAATATTTTTGCCGGTGCGTACAACCCGATAGATATTATTTTTATCCGGATGAAAATCATCGAAGCTTTCCTCATATTTAATTACCAGAAATATTAAAAAAAAAGCAGCAAAACCAACCATCAGACCGGCGATATTGATAACTGAGTTATTCTTATGTCGCTGAAAATTGCGCTGTGCTGTTTTGAAGTAGTTTTTAAGCATAAAAACAATTTCTGATAAATGAGACGCGCTAATAGAATGCCATAAAATTATATGCTTATGAATCAATTCAATAAAACAATATTTTGTCTTTAACCTGCCCGGTTTTGATACAATGACTGCCCGGTTTGGAAACTCAATCACCTATTCATCAAATCTGATCGCCAAATGATTATTTATTTATGCTCAACAATAATTCATCCAGTTTTTCCAGGGTGGCCATCATACCCTGTTCCATGCCCATCTGAATAACTTTTTCCAAATCTGCAAGAGATTGATAGGTTACGATCGTTTCTACCAAAGTATTTTTACCCTTATCTGTGAAATTAATCCGCCAGTCTGCACGGGGCATATCCTTGTTTATTTCCCCTTCCGCATTAGAGAAAGCGTCTAATGTTGTATAATAGTCTATGGGTTTTATTTTAACGTATTCTGTCCAACCCCAATATTCTGTGCCGCCTGGTTCTACCATCGCATAGTGCCAGTGTCCACCCTCCCGAAAGTCCATGGATTTTGTTTTCGTTGTTAACGGTTTGGGAGCAAACCACCGGTTAAGCAATTCTCTTTTGGTATAACAATCCCAAACCAGTTGCCGGCCGGCCAAAAACTCACGCCTGATCGTCAGCGTATTTTTTTCCTTATCTGCGATGAAATCAAATTGCAAATTGTTTTTCATTTTTTTCGTTTTTTTATGGTTGATAATAATTTGTCGAGCTGATCGAATCGTTTCTCCCAAATCTTCCTGAATTGTTCCAGCCATTTGTCTATCTCTTTCATTTTATTAATTTCAAGTTGATAATAAATTTCTCTTCCCTGGTATTCCTGATTCACCAGGTCACATTCAGTGAGTATTTTTAAATGCTTTGAAACCGCTTGCCGGGTGGTATCAAAATGCTCGGCAATGGCATTGGGCGTCATCGATTGTACTGCAATCAAAGCGATGATGGCCCTTCGTGTAGGGTCAGCTATAGCTTGAAAAATATCTCTTCTCATGGGCTTATTATTTATTAAGAAACCATTCGGTTGCAAACATATGTGCAACTAATCGGTTTCACAAATTTATTTTTATAAAATGTCCGGGGAGCGGTTGAGTTTTAATACCTGGAACGATACAGATATGCGATTTTCTTAACTTTGGAATATGAATAAGCGAGCGGACTCCACTGCTTCAGATTTCAATGCCGAATTAAGGCTAAAAGGATTTAAAGCCTATGCAATAGACGGTAAGTCAGGCGGCGGGCATAACTATAGCCGGAAAGACTTTTATAACCTGATTGAAAATAAAAGAAGCGTATGCAAAACAAAAAAGTTTGGCTCATCACAGGAGCCGGTCGTGGTATGGGTGTCGATATTGCGAAAGCTGCTCTGGCCGCTGGTAACAGTGTGGTTGCCACCGGCCGCAATACAAATAAGATAATCCAGGCACTGGGTGAATCTGAAGATTTATTGGTCGTGAAGCTTGACATCACCAAACCTTCCGACGCAGAGTCGGCTGTTCAGGCTGCAGTCGAGAAGTTTGGACACCTCGATGTGCTGGTTAATAATGCTGCCAGTTTTTATGCCGGCTATTTTGAGGAACTGTCTCAGGAACAAATGGAACGACAATTGTCGACCAGTCTGGTCGGTCCTATGAATGTAACCCGTGCTGTCCTGCCTGTGATGCGCAAACAGCGCTCGGGTCAGATTATTTCCATTTCGTCCACTGCGGGACTTATTGGATTTGAGTTCGGCACTGCATATGCCGCATCAAAGTTCGGACTGGAAGGCTGGATGCAGTCGCTGCAGGCAGAGGTCGAACCATTCGGCATCAATACCACCATTGTCAATCCCGGTTTTTTTCGAACAGAACTTCTCACAGAGGAGTCAACCAATTTTGCAACGCATTCCATCGATGATTACAATGAACGCAGAGTGCAGCAAATGCAGTTTTGGAAGGGATACAATGGTCAGCAGACCGGCGACCCGTCCAAACTCGCCAAAGCATTGATTAAAATCTCGAACCAGGAAAAGCCTCCGCGACGTTTTATTGCAGGTGCAGATGCCATTGGCACCGCAGAGCAGGTCGTTGCCACACTTCAACAGCAAATCAATGCTTATCGCGACCTTTCCTCTTCTCTCGCATTCGGAAGCGTATAGCTTTGGTTATTTTTTACAGTATAGTTCAGGGTCATTTCAGTGGATTTCCAGGTCTTCGTGCCGGTGATGAAATAGAATTTCATCCCCCGACGGGCCTTCTACCGTTCAATTAGATGACTATTATAGAAGACTATTATTGCCGGATTTTACATATTGCAGGTTTTTACAATATCTTTAGCCCGGACTATTATTGGGAAGCTTGAAATATTGGAAAAGTCGACTGAACTCGATAGTATCCTGTGAAAATCAAAGCCCCCTGAAAAGTATTGCTATGATAAAAATTTCCAGATTACCTGTTCAGTATCCCTGTTCCTTACTTGTCATTCGCAGCCTTATCTTAACTCCTCTCTTATTCGTTTCCTGCAAGCCAAGCTATATATCTCCAAAAGACGGAACTGTTTCGCTTGGAACCCCTTTGTACATAACATTACCAAAGGGCTATATTTCCCTGACCTATGATGATGGTCCGGGCCCGGGAACCCTGGATCTTGCGAAATGGCTTCACAGTGAACATATTTGCGCTACTTTTTTTGTTGTTGGAGATTCTGAACCGGGAGGCGGATATATGCACTATCCTTTATTGGACAGTCTCATTTATTATGGACAGAGAATAGGCAACCACACGCTTAACCATCGTGACCTGAGGACTCTTTCCTGTCCGGATCGAATATATCAAATCAAGCAGAATCAGTTGGCTATTGATCCTCTGATACTTAATAATCTATGTTATTTTACTCCCCCCTGGTTCAGCTGGTCACGGCCTGTGTCTGACTGTATACTTTCTGATCCGGAATTAAATCACCTGAGAGGTCCTATCGGTATGACCTTTGATTCAGAAGATTATTTGTACAGAAAATACGAGTCTGCAACTATATGTGCGAATAAATTTGTTCACGATTCCACCAATGTAAAAAGGTTTAACAGAAGAGACGGCGGCATTATTAAGATGCATGATTTCAATTCCTATGTTGATAAGGATTTTGCTTTGGAGGAAACAAAGATGATCGTAAATCTTCTGAAGTCCAGGGGATATGTGTTCGTTTCACCTACGCTTGAATTTTCGCCTTCCGAATCAAATCTCGTTCAGCCCGGTGAATTTTCCGGAGACCAAAAATGGGCCACAAAACATTTCCAGTCGATACGCCTGGCCGATGTAAATGGAGACGGGAAGGCCGACATCATCGGCCGCAATGCAGAAGGTATTCATGTTGCGCTATCAACAGGATTGGGATTTGCAAATGAAGAAGTGTGGAGTCGTGAGTTTTCAGATAAGGAGGGCTGGGGTGCAAAGGAATACAGCTCCACCATCAGGTGGGCAGATGTAAATGGTGATCACAACGCCGATCTCATCATCAGAAGCCGGGATGGCATACGGGTAGCATTAAGTACAGGAAATGGTTTTGAACAATCAACTCTCTGGACAAATTATTTTTCTGATGATCCAACACAACCATGGAAGAAAGTGGTAGGTTATTCAGGAACCATTTGCGCGGCAGACGTAAATGGTGACGGATTTGCAGATATTGTGGCGAGAGGGCCCGGCGGAATATATGTGAGCTTGTCTTCATCCAGTTCATTCCTGCCGCCAAGCATATGGACTACTGAATTTTCTGATCTGGGTACTATTGCATGGAAAGACGCAAAATACAGCTCAACTTTTCAACTGGCCGACGTGAATGGTGATGGCATGGCTGATCTGATCGCAAGAGGTCCTAAGGGTATATTGGTCAGTTTATCAAAGGGAAATGGATTTCAACCTGCCTCCTTATGGTCTGCTTCATTTTCCGATGCAAGTGGATGGGGCAATGATGTGAGTAAATATGGAGCGATCCGTCTCGGTGATGTCAATGGAGACGGAAAGGCAGATATCATTGCAAAGTCTAAGGATGGAATACATGTCCTGCTATCCAATGGCCACGCCTTTCAGGATGATATGATCTGGTACCATTCGGACTTCAATGATTATCCGGGATTAATGGCTCCTTTTTATAGTAACACGCTGCAATGTGGCGATATTAACGGAGACCACCGTTGCGATTTTATATTACGTACAGGAGATGGAATAGGCGGGGCTCTTGCTCCTTAGAATACTTCATAAAACCTTCCTGGATAAATCCTTTTACCTCAACGCATCCTGATGAGACGGGACTAAGTGCATACGAAGCCCGGGCGATAGACATTCAATGAAGTAGAAAAATGAATATTGTACAATTCTTTTTTGTTTCTCTCTGATAATTTGGTAGTTTTCTGATCCATTTTTTCGATAGTCCCACCCTACTCAAACGAACGTCGCCATTGCGGCCTAAAAATTGTAATTACTCATTTAAAACAATACAAAATGAAAAAAACGCCTCTAGTCCTGATAGTGGCCCTCCTATTTGCCTGCAATAATGGCCCGGCTAAAGAAGATCAAAAAACTGATACTGCGGCGGCGGTTGCTCCTGCTGAAGTGAAACCGGTGTTTACTCCATTCAAAGTCGTTATCGTGCAGCAAAAAGTGAAAAATTTCGGAAAAGCGGAAACAGAATATTTTAACCGGGACTCGCTCCGTAACACTTATGGAATTACCCACTATGTAATTGGTCGTGATGCAAAAGATTCCAACACTGTTTTTGTTGTCGACAAAATACAAGACGAAGAAAAAGCGAAAGCTTTTTATGCCCTGCCCGGCGCGAAAGAAACTATGAAGAAGGCAGGTGTCATGAACCCTCCCGGATTTACATTTGCAGAATTCGTGACCGGCAACGATAACCCCGTGCAATACCTCGACGGTATGGCGATCACCCATCATGTAAAAGATTTCGGCACCTGGATGAAGGCTTTTGATGCTGAAGGCGATTCTGTAAGAAGAGCCAATGGATTAATAACTCGAGGTATCGCCCGTAATCTCAATGATTCCAACACTGTATCCATTTTATTCGAAGTCAGCGATATGGCAAAGGCGAAAGCAAGATCCTCCAGCCCTGAGTTGAAAAAAATAATGACAGATGCCGGGGTGGATAGCCCTCCAACTGTCCGCTGGTACAAGCTCATAAAGTAAGCGTAACGCTTAACGCGTAACGCGTAACGTTAGTGCTTTAGTGATCAGTTTCTTAGTCAGAACTCTATATGGCTGGGAAACTGATTTACTGGCCTTACGCCTTCGCCTTACGCCTTGGCCCTAATTTTTTTCCTCTCTGAATCCGACTATAAATAACACGGTAACAACTATGGCAAAGTACATTGGAATGGTCCAGAAATGCTGCCATTGCTGAAGGGAAGAGCCATTACCCATGATGTTGTTGAAGATCCAGCCTGCGGCCAGTGTTCCCAGTCCCTGCCCCACCCCATAAGAGACCAGCACAAAAAGGCCCTGCGCCTGTGCGCGGATTTCGGGCGTGGCTTTTTTATCGATATATATCTGTCCGGCTACATAAACAAAATCATAACAGCAGCCATGTAAAACAATGCCGGCCATGATCATCCATCCAATGGCATCCGGTGCGGCCCATGCAAATAACGCGTAGCGGCAGACCCAGGCCAGCATGCCCGTGAGTAAAACCCATTTGAGACCGAATCGTGCAAAGAACCAGGGCAATATCAGTAAAAAGAGGATCTCGGACATTTGCCCGAATGTCATTTTGAATGCAGGGTTTGTAATATGAGCGGATTGCAGGAATACCGGCACATAAGAAAAATAAGCCGCAAAGGGCACACTGATCAGCAGCAGGCTGATGATAAAAATGATGAAGGGCCCTGATTTCAATTTTGCAAAGGCATCTGCACCGATCACGTCGCGGAAAGACATTTTTTTGCCCGCACCTGCCGGGGGAATATGCGGCAGTGTAAAACAATATAAACCCATCAGGAGTCCGCCGATTCCTGAAATGCGCATAGGCGTGGCCGTGGCATCACCCTGAAGAAGTTTACTCACCACGAAGCCGGCAGCGATCCATCCGATCGTTCCGAATAATCGGATGATCGGAAATTGTTTTTCGCGGTTGTCCAGCAAATGAAATGCGGTAGCCGCCGCGAGGTTTACCGTTGGCATATAACAAAGCATATGCAATAAAAGGAACCCAAGAAATAAAGGAGTTGATATAAAATTTCCTTCGGCAAAGAATGGTGCACAAAAAACAAATATGCCACTCAGGATATGCATCCATCCAAGTACTTTCTGAACAGGGAAAAACCGGTCGGCGATCATGCCAAGAAAAAACGGGGAAACAATGGCGCCGATGGCGCTCGTCATATAAGCCAGATAGATCACATCGCCCATGCCATGACTCTTCATATAATTTCCACCCGTGGCATACCATGCTCCCCAGATAAAGAATTGCAAAAACATCATGATGCTGAGGCGGGTCTTCGCGTATCGAAGCATGGTTGTTTTATGGATAATCGCTAAGCCAACACGGCCTGCTGTACCAGTTGTTTCATGTATTGAAGGGAAATACGCGTAGCATGATCCACTTCTTCGATGCCCGCCAGTTGATGATTCCTGATCACCGGCAAACAATATTCTGATGTGAGATAACCCGTATAACCGGCATGATATAAAGCTTCAATGTAAGCCTGGTAATTGATCAGATCGCCGGTAGAAGGAGAAGGATCCTGTATAATCTCACCATTTTTTTTCTGGCTAAAATTCCAGGCCCCATAATGCGTGTGCACGATTTGTCCCTGGCATTTCTCTACTGCTTCACGAATATATTCATCGCTCTGGCGCTCGTAGAATAAGGGCACATCAATACAAAGCTTTACGTTACGGCGGTCAATTTCCTGCATCATGGTCAGCGTATCCTCGTATCCTTTTGATAATACCGGTGCATGATTCTGCAATGCCAGGGTAATCCCCATATCAGAAGCGATATCGGCCACTTCCCGTATTCCTTCCACACAGTGATTCCATTTTCTTAGTTCGGCCGGCCATAACCGTTTATAATAATTGCCTCTTTCAAATTGACCATACAGGGCTATATCCTCTTCATCATTGATCAGTCCGGGCCAGGCCGCAAAAACTTTTACCAGATCGACTCCCAGGTCCTTGGCCATTTCCAGCACATAGCGCATCATGGCCAGATTGTTCTCCCTTTCTTCCATATGCTTCCCTGCAAAATTCGACATACTTTCAACCGCACACAATGTGATACCCTCGTCAGCAGCCAGATTTTTTATTCGTGTCCGATCGGTTTTATTCAAATCCAGTGGAGAAGCAACCGGTCGTTTGGTTTCCACAGCCAGGGCATCAAATCCAAATTCTTTGGCCCGGTGAATCTGATCTTCCAAAGACAAGGACTTCCCTTTGTAAAACAATCCACCATATGTTACGGTTAATAAAGCAAATTTCATATCGTCAGATTTGCATTTTTCTTACTGTAATATAATAATTTTTTCGCTCGTAATTGAGAACAGAAAGGAGTTCCCGAGGCCTGCCATCTGTCAATTTGTTCACTGCTCTCCTGACTTCCTGATCGCTTTTACAATGAGAATGATCAGTCCGGTTACCATGAACAAAATAGCCGGTGTTCTGGTTGTCGAAATGGGTGACGACTTTTTGTAGTGCAACGCGCCGAATAAATTCAAAATACCTAAAATGATAAATCCGAAAGCAACCACGGTGCCCAAACTAACAGATCGTTCCTTATCGCTCATGATTGGATGTTTTGTATTTAACGATTGAGAAAATTAGAATTTTCTTTTGACTTAGCGCGCATGTAAACAGGAGCCATTACAGGTGGGGGCATCGCCTGGCATTGATAAGGTGAGATATGGCCATTAAAATTACCCAATACTTCAAGTGAATATAATATGGAGGATGCCGGCATAATTACTTTATTATCAATATATTACACAAGTTAGAATCAATGTCTCCCATCATGCAATAAATCCCGTAACTGGTTGTTTTATAAGGTACGGCTGACTATTTTACAGGGCCATTCCGCCCGCGGAAATAGCCGGCCGTCAAATAAAATCCAATGAAAACCCGACTGCGGAAAATAATCTTCCGGTTCCTGATCCTACCCGTCATTTCCCTTATCATCCTGGTGTTTGCGGCGGCAGCCATTTTATATAACCAGCAACAGCGCCTGGTAAGACTGGCCGTTGGCGAACTGAATAAAAAACTTCCCGGTGAACTCGTCGTGGGAGGCAGTGATATTTCAGTTTTTCAAAATTATCCTTATATATCGATCGCGGTCAAAAATGTGCGGTTTTTTGCAGACAAAGACACGACGGGTAAGACCATATTTGAAGCAGAAAAAATTTATGTCGGTTTCAATCTGACAGATATTCTGAAACAGCAATATCACGCAAAAGTGATCTTCCTGAAAAATGGTTGCATAGATATCATAAAAGATAATGGCAGGCTCAATCTGATGGACGCAATCCATCTGAGCCAGGATACATCAACCATCGATACCACAAAGGCACTCGACCTGGTCCTGAAGAAACTGGTTTTAAAAAACATGGATATTTCTTTTTTTGACAAACAAAGTCGTGAACAGGTTCATACACATATCGACAGAATACAGTCTTCCTTCCGCAGTGACAGTCTTCAGCTGGATGCTGATCTGCAGGCCGCCATGCTGGTGGATTATATCTGGCCGGGTGATAGTTCCCTGTTAAGACATAAACGTTTGGAAACAGACATTACATTATCCTACTATAAAGCGAACGGGATGCTGGCGTTGCAACAGGGCAAACTGAAACTGGAAGATGCCATGTTTAATATTACAGGAACTGCCGACCTGCTGCACGACAACCTGGTGGATCTCCAATTTTCAGGAGATAAAACGGATTTCAGACAATTGTTTGCCTTTGCTCCGGAAAATCTGGCGAAGGAACTAAAGCATTTTAAATACGACGGGCACCTGGACTTTAAGGGAACAGTGAAAGGAAAACTGAAAGGCAAAAAGCTTCCGCGGATTGATATTTCTTTCTCCTGTAAAAACGGCTGGCTTCATAATACTGACTCCAGGAGGAAACTGGATTCCCTGTCATTTAAAGGATTCTATACAAATGGTGCGGGTCAGTCTTTGCAAACCTCTGAGCTGCGCCTGCTGGATTTTAATGCGCGGCCGGACAAAGGAATTTTCAAAGGGAACCTGGTTCTCCGCGATTTTACAGATCCAAAAATATCCATGCGGGTCAATTCAGAACTGGAACTTGAATTTATCGGCGGCTTCCTGGGTATAAAGGATCTGCAGCGAGTAACAGGTCATATCAGTCTGAAAATGGATTTCAAGGAGTTGGTAGATATCAGTCTGCCGGAGCAAACGATCGACAAACTGACCGGTGGTATACAAAGTGAGCTAACAGTCACTAATCTGAGTTTCCGTATTCCCTCCTATCCTTACATCATTGAGCACCTCGACATGCATGCCAATATGAAAAATGGCTTTGTGAAACTCGATACACTATCATTTCATGTGGGCCAGTCTGATTTTCATATGAGCGGCTCGCTGAGCAATCTGCCTGCCATCTTTCATAAACAGCAGGAGCCGACTACACTTACTCTGAACGCGGGTAGTAATAAAATGGTTTTGAAAGAATTGTTTGCATTTGATTCGGCGAGGAGTGCGAAAGCGAAAGAAGAGATCAATGGTTTTCATATCGGGCTGTCGCTGGAGACATCGGTGAATGAACTGCTTCATCCGAAGCCGCTTCCCAGGGGAAAGTTTACAATCGATCACCTCAGCATAGCTTTTAAGAGATACCCGCACGTATTTCATGATTTCGGCGCAGAGCTGACGATCAATGATACTTCATTGAAGCTCCGGAATTTCAACGGACGGGTAGACAGCAGTGATCTTTGTTTGAGTGGCCGTGTAAATAATTACGCCCTTTGGTTTGACAAAGTGAAGAAGGGTAATACCCTGATTGCATTTGATCTGAAATCACAGCGTCTGGCACTGTATGAACTACTGGGAAAACGCAGCCGGAATTATGTTCCAAAAGAATACGTTCATGAGATATTTTCGAATGTCTGGCTGCGTTCGAAGGTTGAGTTGAAGTATGATTCTGTTTTCAAGTTCGCCAATATAAAGATTGCCAATGTATCGGGTGAACTGACCAATCATCCATACCGCCTGGACAGTATTCGCGGAAATATAAAATTCAACAACAGCAACTTTGTAAAGATTGATACACTGCAAGGCAAAATCGGAAATAGCGACTTTAATATCAGCATGCGATTGTATACAGGAAAAGACACTGCCAAAAGCAGGAAAGAGAACTACCTGCAGTTTTCTTCCCGTTTTGTGGATGTGAATCAATTGACGAATTACGTAATGACTGCGGCAGATGATATGGATAACAAGCCATCGGATACAGCAGCAGTTGCTACAGCGGTTTCTGGTTCCACCCACGAAAATGGATTTAATATTTTCAATATCCCCTTTATCAATTTCAATGCATCCGTAGATATCGGCAAGATCAAATACGGCCGACTGGGGCTAAAGAATTTCTCCACCAAAGTACGTATGATGGCAAACCAGCAATTGTATCTGGATACGTTTGGTATTGAAGTAGCGGGCGGAAAAATCGGCGCAAGGGCACATTTCAACGGATCGGATCCGAATAAGATATATCTGAAAAGCAGGATCCGCATATATGATGTGAATCTTGAAAAGCTGATGCTGAAACTGGATTATCTGGGGCAGGATTATGTGATCAACAAAAACATTAAGGGACGGCTTACGGGACAGGTGAAATGTTATGTACAGATACACCCCGATCTGACGCCGATCATGGATCAATCCGAAGCGCAAATAGATGTAAATATTTATGACGGAGAGCTGGATAATTTTACACCCATACAGGCCATGTCATCTTATTTCAGTGATAAAAACCTGAACATGGTGAAGTTTGATACATTGAGAAACCAACTTACGTTCAAGAACAACACATTGTCCATCCCGTCCATGAATATCAATTCCTCACTCGGTTTTCTCGAGATCTCCGGTAGCCAGGGGATGGATAAACAAATGGAATATTATCTCCGCATCCCGTTGAAAATGGTAACACAGGTCGCCTTCAAAAAACTGTTTGGCAAAAAACAGGAAGAAGTAGATCCCGATCAGGTAGATGCCATTCAATACCGCGATAAGGATAAGAAAATACATTTTATCAATCTGAAAATCACCGGTACTCCGGACGACTATAAAATGGGTTTGGGGAAAGCAAAATAATTATCTCAGATAAACGGAGCCGGGCGGCAGTTGAAGTTTTACTTATCTTGCGCATTCTAATTTTGAACCATGAATACGATCGCCCGTTTATTTATTTTTATTTTTCTAATTGGCTCCTCCGGTTTTCTGTATGCACAACATGAAATGCTGGATACAGCCGTATTTCAAAAGATCCGTATTGCCGAACTGAACAGCTCCCAGATCCCGCAGATTGCATATTATCTGACGGATGTTTCCGGTTCAAGACTCACCAATTCACCGGGTTTTAAAAGGGCAGGAACATGGGCCATTGAGTCGATGAAAAAATGGGGTCTTCAGAATGCTTCATTTGAACCCTGGGGTGAATATGGCCGCGGCTGGGATGTGGAAGAATTTAATATTTCACTGAAGGCGCCCTATACCGGATATATCATCGGTTATCCACTTCCCTGGAGCTCAAATACCAATGGTGAAATTCGCGCGCCTGTTTTTGAAATATTGGACAGCCAGCTCGGAGATTCAGTATGGATGGAAAAACACCGGAATGATATCAGGGGGAAGATCATCTTTCTAACGAATCCGAGTACCAAACACGAAGAAGATTTTAAACCGGTTTCAACGAGATACACCGACAGTGAACTCGTTCACATTCCAAATATCTATGTATATAATCATAAGCAGATTGCATTTTTTATACCCTTTATGAAACGTGCGGTCGACGGGAAAATAAAACTGAAAGAGTTTGGGGCACTGGCCGTCATTGGTTCCAGGGGCACATATCGCGACGGAACCGTCTTTGTCCAGAATTCTACCGGATTCAGAACGAACAGTCCGGTTCTCTTACCCGAAGCGGCTATCTCGGCGGAAGATGGATTTAAAATCAAACGCCTGCTGGCATCCGGTCAGCATGTGGAAGTGGCGCTCAATATCAAAGGAAAATTTTACAGTGATGATACGAAAGGATACAATGTGGTCGCAGAAATTCCCGGTACCGATCCTGTTTTGAAAGATCAGATCGTGATGCTGGGCGGGCACCTGGATTCCTGGAATGCGGCAACAGGCGCTACCGACAATGCAGCCGGATCAGCCGTCATGCTGGAAGTAGTGCGTTTATTGGATTCTTTAAAGCTAAAACCAAAACGTACTATTCGAATCGCTTTATGGAGCGGAGAGGAACAGGGCGTATTCGGTTCATATAATTATGTCAGGAACCATTTTGGAAATGGTGAAACCGGGGTTTTAAAACCTGAGCAGGCTAAAGTGTCCGTCTATTTTAATCTGGATGATGGCAGTGGCAGGATCAGGGGCATTTTCGCCGACGGAGATACGGCCATCAAACCCATATTTGAACAATGGCTGGTGCCGTTTCATGATCTCGGTGCACAGACCGTAACCTTGAATAGTTCGGGCTCCACGGATCATGTCTCGTTTGAATGGGCCGGCATTCCGGGCTTCCAATTTATACAGGATCCGCTGGATTATGAATCCAAAACGCATCATACGAATATGGATACCTATGATTATCTCCAATTGGACGATATGAAACAGGCCGCCATTATCGTTGCAGCTTTCGTGTACCAGGCGAGTATCAGACCCGATCTCTTACCGCGAAAGAAATTGGTCAATGATGTGTTTCCATTTGAAGGACTCTAACAAGTATGGAAGTATGGAAGACTGGAAGTGAGTTGTTTAGTTATTTAGTTTTCCAGTATTTCCATAATCGTTTCAGAATATTTTACGATAAACGACAAAGCCGGAGTTATCCGCTACTTTATCATAAAGTAACATGGCAGTTGAGTTCGTGTTATGGGTGAGCCAATATACACGGCTGGAGCCATCAAGCTGTGCGCGCTCATAAACTCCATTGATCAGTGCCCGTCCAATACCATGGCCACGCAGAGCCTGATCTGTAAACAGATCCTGCAGGTAACAAACCGGTTTAATCTGGGTCGTGCTTCGGTGGAACAAATAATGCGTCAGTCCTACAAGCTTTCCGTCACTCTCGGCAACAAGGGCAAACACCGGTTCTGATTCATCAAAAAAACGATCCCATGTCGTCTGCGTGATTTCTTCCGGTAGCGCAGTCGGACCCGATCTTCCGTAAAAAGTATTGTAACCATCCCACAAGGGTAACCATTGATCGTAATCATTGCGGGCAACCGGCCGGATAATCAGATTCATTATTTTGACTTCTTTAATTGATTAATTTTATTCTCCACCGAAAGTAAAGAAAAAGGGAATTAATCAGCTCCGGTGATTGTCTAAACATTTATTCATGAAAATCAGCTCCATATGAAATCGAAGGCCATCTTATTTCTAACTATTTCCATTTTCGGTTTTTCAACGCGATTAAAATGCCAGGGCTTTTTAAAAGCAGATGGTCAAAAAATCGTAAACGGAAATGGTGACAACGTACTGCTTCGTGGAATCGGTCTGGGAGGATGGATGTTACAGGAAGGTTACATGCTTCGTCTGAATAAGGAAGGACAGCAGTACAGGATAAAACAGCGTATTGCTTCATTAATAGGGGAAGAAGAAACAAATGCATTTTATAAAGCCTGGCTTTCAAATCATACTACAAAATCAGATATTGATTCCCTGCATGCCTGGGGCTTCAATTCCGTCCGGCTGCCGATGCATTACAATCTGTTTACATTACCCGTCGATCAGGAACCGGAAGCGGGGAAAAATACCTGGCTGGCGATTGGATTTGCGTTGACGGATAGTCTCGTGTCGTGGTGCAAGGCCAATCATATGTACGTGATCCTTGATTTACACGCAGCGCCGGGTGGTCAGGGAAATGATCTGAATATTTCTGACCGGGATCCTTCCAAACCTTCCCTATGGCAAACCGAGGCCAACAGGCAAAAGACGGTGGCATTATGGCAAAAGATTGCCACACGATATGTAAATGAACCAACCGTCGGCGGTTATGATATACTGAATGAGCCCAACTGGGGATTTGAGGATACCCTGCACGACCGCAATGGTCTCAAAGAAGAAAAAAATGTTCAGCTAAAACAGTTGTTAGTAGATATCACCCATGCCATCCGGGAGGTGGATAAAAATCATCTTATCATAATTGAGGGAAATGGGTGGGGTAATAATTACAAAGGCATGCTGGGCCCCTGGGACAACAATATGGTACTTAGTTTTCACAAATACTGGAACCATAATGACCAGCAGTCTATCCAGCATATCGTAAACTTCCGTAATCAATATCATATGCCTGTCTGGATTGGCGAGACGGGAGAAAATTCGAATACATGGTTTACAGAAGCCATCCAATTGTTTGAAAAGAATAATATGGGATGGTCCTGGTGGCCGCTAAAAAAACTGGGCAACAACAATCCACTGCAAATCAAATCCAACCCTTCCTACGATTCACTGGTTAATTATTGGAACGGGAAATCATCCATGCCTCCCGTTCGTGTACGCGAGGCCGTTATGGAACTGGCCAGACAGACAAAATGCGAAAATAATATTGTGCATCGCGATGTCATCGATGCGATGATCAGACAACCCTTCAGTAATGATGCGATTCCGTTTAAAGCAAATAAAATCTCAGACGGAACGGTTATTTATGCGGTGGACTATGATCTGGGAGTGAACGGGGTAGCGTATTATGATATGGATACAGCAAACTACCGTATATCGACTGGCAAGGAAAGTATGGGCAACCGGGGAAGAACCTACCGGAATGACGGTGTTGATATTTACGAAGATTCTATTCAGCGGGAAACATGGTATGTTGGTCATACTGAGGATGGAGAATGGTTGCAATACACGATTGATGTTTTGGAAGAAGGTAATTATAATCTGAAAATCGCCGTTTCCGCAAACAATAGTGGAGGCGCTTTATCTGTTAGCAGTGGTTCCGGTCAGGAACAACCATCGATCCGTATTCCTTCGACAGGTGGAAATGAAAACTGGGAACTTATTGTCGCCAAAAACATTCCATTGAAAAAAGGAATTAATCATTTACGGATCAGGATAGATAAGGGAGGATTTGATTTTAAGTCCATTACTTTTTCAAAATCGTAAAAGCGAATCTGAAATTAATTCTTTGGCAACCGGCTGTTCAGGCTCCTGATAAAGGAAACAATATCATCCTGTTCTTTCCGGGAAAGCGAAAGACTGTCAAATGGCAATGTCTGGTTTTCAATTTTTATTCCCAGGCCCGTTCCCCCACCCTTGTTATAAAAATCCATAACCTGTTCCAGCGTATTGAATACACCGTTGTGCATGTAGGGAGCAGTCAGCGCCGTATTCCGAACAGTAGATGTTTTGAATGCATGCTTAAAAGATTCCACTTTTAATACTGCATATCTGCCCATGTCGGGATCAATGATATTTTCTTTCAATGATTTTGGAACGCCAATCACTTCGGCTTCAATCCTCGCAAACCTCGGTGGAAAGGTTCCGTTGAACAGGGGCATATAATGGCAGGTGGCGCATTTTGCCTTACCCATGAAAAGATTAAATCCATTGATCTCGTCTGCATTCATTTTGGATCTGTCGCCCCTCATATATTCATCAAAACGGCTGTTGAGAAATACCAGGCTCCTGATATAGGATCCGATCGCATTCATGACTTCAAAAGTGTCTATCCGGGTTTTGTCTTCATAGGGGAAAGCCATCAGAAACATTTGCCGGTATTTCTGATCCTGCCAGAGACGTTTCACGGACATGACCATCGATCCGTGCATTTCCTTACTGCTCTGCACCACGTTGACCGACTGGTCTTCCAGGGTATTCACCCTCAGATCATAAAATAATGCCGGCTGCAGTGCCGCATTGATCAGGGTGGGCGTATTTCTCTCCAGCAATTCGTTCTGGCCGATGATCGTATTTTTTATCAGTCCGTCTGTAAATGCCTTGCCTGGCTGATGACAGGACTGGCAGCTTCTTTTCCCGGTACCGGATAATACCGGATCGGAAAATAATATCTTACCCAGTGCCACTTTATCATCGGAAATAAAAGAAGAATGATCCGGCGTATAGGCATTCACGTTAAAGGCATTGGTATCAAACAGGGTTTTTGCATCCTGGTTTAATAACCGGTTGTATCGGATAATATGAATATTCAATTTTGTTTCGAGATCAGAGATATCCTCTGTAATTGGATTAGCATGTGCCGTTATGAATTCCATCCTGTTGAACTGGTCGAAATCGGGATGAGTTGAAAGATAATCCGCGGCCTTATTCAATTTTTCCGCTAATTGTACAGTATCATTCTTTTTTTCATAATATACGAGCGCTTTCTGCACAGCTTCCAGCGCGGCTGCGGATTCCTGCATACTTTTTTTTGTGAGCGGGTTATCAAAACCTGTAATGCCCAGCGTTTCGATTCTGAAAACTTCCAGTTTTGCGGCATCAAAAACCTGCCAGTCAAGAATATCTATATTTTTAAATCTTGTCCGGTAACGGTCACATCCGGCCTGCAATACCGCAATCTGTTTTAATAGTTCCCGTTTGCGTGTAGTATCATATGAAGGAAATAACAGGCCCTCGAGGATCTGCAAACCGGAAGGTTCAAAAACCTGTCCGGAAATTTCCACTTCCTGCACGGGCGGACCGTTCACGGCCTTTGCGGTGGCGGGTTCAAAATATTCGGCCGCCCATTCAAATTTTTTAAATGCCAGTCTGCTTTGAAGAAATGTTTGTTGTAATGTGGTCTGATCTGTGGATGTTGATTCTGCATATGTTTTCATCCGGTTACAAACAAATGAAAAACTATCTATTTGTGTTAGGAGAACGCTTGCAATCTCTTTCTCCGGGTTGATGGGTTTTTGCTGACAGGATACGGAGATAAAACAGCTAATCATGGCCAGCAAAACAAGAAGCTGAATATATTTCTTCATTAGTCGAATAAGAGAGACTAAGTTACAATCATCGGAATCATTCTGATGATCCGGGTGGTATAAGATGATAAAAATGTGAGGAGCGACTCATATGAGCCGCCCCTTCAACAAGTTGGTAGTCGTTAATTATTTATGTATTGCCGGAATGATGCTAAAATTGTTAAAATCGAAGGCGTTATCTAATGGATTCGCATTTCTATCCCTGTCCGCCAGGGGGCTGAGATGCCATCTTTTCTCGATAAAGGATAAAATACTGACGGTTTCATATTGAGTATGATCAATATAACCTTTTCTTGCAAACGGTGAAATAATGATCCCAGGTACGCGTGTTCCGGGTCCCCATTTCTGATCGATTACCGGCGGTGCCACGTGATCCCAGAATCCTCCGTTTTCATCATACGTAATAATGATGACGGCCTCATCGCCATTCGGACCATTGAGCACATCATTTACCAGTTCCACGGTATGGCTCTCCCCTGCTTCCACATCAGAATATCCCGGATGTTCATTATT
>JABDFX010000007.1 GCA_013286315.1 Bacteroidota bacterium
GTGGAAGAGTTTATTTCCGGAAGAGAATTTACGGTTGGCATATTCAGGGCCGGCCGGGAGATTGTTGTACTGCCCATCACAGAGGTGAAAAGAACCAAGGAATTTTTTGATTTTGAGGCTAAATATTCTCCCGGATTTACGGAAGAAACCACACCCGCCTTGCTGGAAGAGCCCATTGCAATGAAAATCAGGGATACTGCGAGGAAAATTTACCAGGTCTTTAACTGTAGCGTCGGGATGATCCTGTTTGAATAAATGAACTGAGCGGGAAACCTGGATTCCTGCAAATGCGGCGACAGCCACCGTGTAACGCTTGTTAAATGTCAGCGCGGAAGTAGCCGCGTCACAGGAAGTATAAGGGAGATTCATCAGATCGAAATAACCCTGTAGTTTTCCATCTTCTCCCGGTGTGCCATGAATGCCGATGAGTACAGCTTCAAATTTTATTTTTTTACCTTTGATCCCGAGTGAGAAATCGTTTTTATCAACCGGTATTTTGGTTCCCTCACCGGTTAAATGAAACCATGAAGCGGGTGTGATATCAATGCGATAATACTCGTACCGGTCGGTGTCTATTCCTGCTTCTATATTGATGGCACTCTTATATGATACCTCGGCCTCACCGGAATAGCCGCCGGTTACGAAAGCAATTACCCTTTTCATGTATTGGTTTTAAAAGTTGCCTGAATCAAAGATGCAGCTTTTCTTTTTTTGCCAGCAACTCTTCCACCGTTTCTTTGTACATCTCATCAGGAATACAAACATCCACCGGGCAAACCGAAGCACACTGTGGCTCTTCATGAAATCCCTGGCATTCGGTGCATTTATTGGGAACGATATAGTAAACGTCCACGGCAACCGGGCTGTTGCGCTGGTTGGCATCAATGACAGTACCATCCATCAGCGTATAAGATCCCTTAACAGATGAGCCGTCTGCAATTGCCCATTCCACGCCGCCCTCATAAATCGCATTATTGGGACACTCCGGTTCGCAAGCCCCGCAATTAATACATTCCTCTGTTATCTTGATAGCCATTTTTTCGTTAATTAAGGATTTGAATAGAATTAATTTTGCAACTCAAATATAATCTGAAATATGGATTTACAGAACCGTATCAGCATACTGGTCGAATTGGGTGAATTTATGTTATCAGAAGATGTTTCCTGGAAGAACGCAAAAACAAGGGCATTTCAGCATAATGCCTGGTTTATACCGGATTTCATCGATTTGTCCATATCCCAAATCGCAGAACGGTTCCTGCATAGGGACTTATTGGAAAAATGGGCGTCGGAATATCAGATTCCTGACCGTGAAAAGAATCCTAAAAAAATCGGCATCGTAATGGCCGGAAACATTCCACTCGTCGGATTCCATGATTTTCTTTGCTGTTTTATAAACGGCCATAGCCCTCTTATCAAACTCTCCTCCAGGGACTCCTGGCTGTTTCCGGTGATTTTGGAATTTCTGAATAAAAAAAATCCGGCAGCGGCTGATCAGATCCTTGTATCCTCTATGTTAAAGGGAATGGATGCTTATATTGCCACCGGCAGTAATAATTCTGCACGTTATTTCGATTGTTATTTTGGAAAATATCCCAGCCTGATCCGCCGCAACAGGACTTCCATTGCCCTGCTGGAAGGAAATGAATCGGCAGAAGAGCTTGAAAAACTCGCTGATGATGTTTTCCTGTATTTCGGATTGGGTTGCCGTAATGTGACACAAATCCATGTTCCGGAAAATTATGATTTCATTCCCCTGCTCCGCGCTTTCGGGAAGTACCTTTGGATGGCCGACCATCATAAATATAAAAATAACTACGACTACCGTTTGTCGCTGGCCATTTTGAATAAACTTCCATATATGACCAATGATTGCCTGCTGATGCTTGAAAATGACTCCCCATTTTCTCCCATCGCCGTGTTACATTATACTTATTATAAAGACATTAAGAACATTATTCCAATAGAAAACAATGAAAACCTCCAATGCGTTGTCGGCCGGCAGTGGCTTCCGTTCGGGAAAAGCCAGCGTCCTGAACTCTCGGATTATGCCGACGGGACGGACACAATGAAATTTTTGAGGTCCCTCTGAACGAATGTCATGTTTGCATGCTAAAATTTCTTTCGTAAATTTGGTAGACTGCCATCTACGAAGGTCTTAGTAAATAATTTGTTAAACTGAACAGGTGGTAATAGCGTAAGTTCTTTCCAAACGTTACTTTGACATTCGTTGGGCATATCGTTTGACAAAGAAGTATTGTCCAAAAAAAAGAAAAAAAATTATCATAATGAAATTGAAACAAGTTGCCGGCATTGTTTTTATCAGTGCAGCCACCACCCTCGGCAGTCTATGGGGGTATAATCATTTTAATCAAATTACTCAAACCGGAACCTATTTGTATACGCAGGATACTTCCAAGGTTCCGTCTAATTACGCCAAATTTTTTAATAACGAAAAATCAGCCGGCCCGGCGGACTTTGTAGATGCCGCCAGTGCTGCTATTCCTGCAACGGTTCATATTAAAACCAAAACCGTACGTCAGGCAAGTAATAATCTTCCAAAAAAGAACCCTTTCTCCGATCTTTTTGGAATTGATCCCAATGATTTCTTCGGAGACCGTTCACGATCCATGCCTGAAATGGGTTCTGGTTCAGGCGTGATCATCAGTGAGGATGGATATATTGTAACCAATAACCACGTGGTTGATGGTGCAGATGAAGTAACCGTTACACTGAGCAATAAGAAATCATTCAAAGCCAAAGTGGTGGCTACAGACCCCAGTACGGATCTCGCCGTAGTGAAAGTAGAAGCGAAAGGTTTGCCTTTTCTTCTCTATGGAAATTCAGACGACGTAAAAGTAGGTCAATGGGTGCTGGCTGTCGGATACCCACTCTCACTTGAAACCACAGTAACTGCGGGTATCGTAAGCGCGAAAGGCAGATCCATTGATATCAACAGGCGCCAAAGCCAGGCACCCGTAGAATCTTTCATACAAACAGATGCAGCCGTGAACCCCGGAAATAGCGGAGGTCCGCTGATAAACCCACAGGGCCAGCTGATCGGCATCAATTCTGCAATCGCATCGCCAACCGGTTCCTACGCAGGATATTCTTTCACGATCCCGGTGAATATTGTAAAGAAAGTGGTGACAGATCTTATGAAATACGGCACTACCCAACGGGCATACCTGGGAATCGAATATGCAAACGATAATCTGAGCGATGATGCCAAAAAAGAAAATGGTATCAAAGATGATGAAGGTGTATATGTCGTGAACGTTCGTGAAAAAGGAGCCGCTGAAAAAGCCGGTCTCAAAAAAGGCGACGTGATCATCAAATTAAATGACCAGAATGTATCCTCCGGTTCTGAACTGGTGGGTCAGATTGCGATCTATCGCCCCGGCGATAAAATCAAAGTCACTTTTAAAAGAAATGGTGTTGAAAGCGATGTGATGGTAACACTGATGAATAATAGCGGGAATATGGACCTGGTGAAGAACTCAGCTTTCGACAAACTGGGTGCTGAATTACAGCCATTGCAAAAAGCCGATGCTGCCAAACTCAATGTGAAAGGCGGGATCGTGGTGACTTCGATCAGTGAAAAAGGTCTGTTCAGTAAAACGAGAATGGAAGAAGGTTTCGTCATTCTGAAAGTGAATGGTCAGGATGTGAATACAATTGAAGAATTCCGCAAGATTGTTGAGCAGGCAGGAAATGGTTCCCTGAAACTGGAAGGAGTCTACCCTGGTTATGACGGATCCTTTACTTATCCACTGAAATTAAATGATGAGTAACCCATTAAGCGGAACGCGTAACGCCTAACGCTTAACGTCAATTGATATTGTGAGAATGCGTTTCCAATCCGGGAACGCATTTTTGTTTTGATAACTGGAGCACAAAGCGATAAGCGTTACGCGTTAGGCGTTTAGCTTAACGTAGACCTTGTAACCCCACGGATTTAATAGAAGTGGTTGTCCGGAAATGAAATCCGGCGCGTCCGGATTAAAAACGTCCCTGTATGCTCCGGCCAGGGTCTGACCTGTTATGATCACAGAACGAGTATCGGACGACAGGTTCAAAATAACCAACACTTCATTGCGCTCAAAGCGGCGTATAAAACTGAATATTTGTTCAGGTGATGTATTGGATAAAATCAAAGCATTCCTTTGCGGATCACCGCTTAATAAAGCAGGATTTGATTTACGGAACAACAACATGGTTTTATAGAAATCATGTAATTGAAATGGTTGGCTCCAATCAATTTCGTCCTTGTCAAAAAACAGCAGTCTTTTTTTATTCGGCAATTCCTGTCCACTGTAAATCAGCGGCAGCCCATCGTATAAACAACAAAAGACGGTAAACGGCAGGGTCGCTTCATCTATCCGTTCATATTCTGTTCCACTGTGTGAATTTTCGTCGTGGTTACTTGTAAAATAAGCCCGTATTGCTGTAGAAGGAAACTGATGACTATAATAATATAATACCTGGCACAAGCCCTGTATATCGGTCAGTTTTTTCCAATACGATTCCATAACGTGCAGCCATTTCCAGGTATAGCTGACGTCGAATACCTCATGATATATAATGTCTTCACATTCGGCGAGCCAGAATAGCGGTTTAATCTGATCGAGCGTCGTTCTCGCCTCCCTCCAGAACTCCAGTGGGACAAGCATAGCCATATCGCAACGAAATCCATCGATACCACAGGTTTCGACCCAGAACCGCATGGCCCGGATCATGGAAGATCTTAATTCGGGAGAATCGTAATTCAGGTCAATCACGTCAGCCCATCCATGGGCATCGTAAAAATCGCCATCGATATTTCTTCGGTAAAATTCCGGATGTTCGATTGTCCAGATATGGTCCCATCCTGTATGATTGGCAACCCAGTCGATCAGTACTTTGAAACCCAGACCCTGAGCCTGGTTTACCAGCCATCTAAAATCTTCCACTGAACCAAATTCCGGATTGGTACTCACATAGTCGGAACAGGCATAATAACTTCCGAGTGTACCCAGGCGTCTGATTTTACTAATTGGAGTTATCGGCATGAACCAGAGTATCTCAACGCCCATATCCTTTAACCTTGGTAAATGTGTTGCAAATGCGCGGAAGCTGCCCTCTTTTGTATATTGACGGAGATTAACTTCATAAATATTTGAATTGACTGCCCAGCTGACCGGGTGAAATTCGACGTTCATTATTCCAGAATTAAAAACAACAATGTTAATGGTTAATTGTCAATTGTTAATTGTCAATTATTAAAAACGGGTCCTTCAGATTAAAATAAAATCCCAGCTGATTCAGCTCAATTAACCATTAAGAATTGACAATTGACAATTAAAAAACCGAATCTCAGATTAAAATAAAATCCCAGCTGACTCAGCTCAATTAACCATTAAGAATTGACAATTGACAATTAACTTTGTTTTTCAATGAAAACGTTCCAGGTTCCTTCCTCTTATCACAGCACGCTCATCTCCGCTGTAAAAAATAAACGACGTACGGAGGATAAGATGAAAAAGGATTTTACACCAACACTCCTTGATTTCGGACCGCTGCATATTTACCTGGCCCGTCATTTTGGATTTTGTTACGGAGTTGAAAATGCTATTGACATTGCTTTTCGTATAATAGAAGAGAACCCTGGTAAAAACATTTTTCTGCTAAGCGAAATGATTCATAATCCACAGGTAAATAAAGACCTGAAAAACAGGGGTGTTCGTTTTCTGCAGGATACCCAGGGAAAACAACTGATTCCCTTCGACAGTCTACAGTCAACTGATATTGTGATCACACCTGCTTTTGGAACAAGTCTCGAAATAGATACCCTCTTAAAATCCAGGGGTATCCACACTGAAAACTATAATACGACCTGCCCGTTTGTTGAAAAAGTATGGAACCGTTCCGGTCAAATGGCTGAAAAAAAATTCACCGTTATTATTCATGGCAAACCGGGACACGAAGAAACACGTGCTACTTTTTCCCATGCTTCATCAGGCGGCCCGGCACTGGTGATCAGGGATATGGAAGAGGCCAAATTATTGAGTCAATTCATCAGGAAAGAAAAATCATCTGAAGAATTTTTTGAGCTATTCAAGGGGCGGTATAATAATGGTTTTGATCCCACAAAAGATCTGGAAAGAATCGGAGTAGTAAACCAAACAACGATGCTCGCTTCAGAAACGCAACAGATTGCGGATTTTTTAAAACATGCGATCCGGGAAGAATCAGAGACAAAAAATGAAAACACAAACGATCGTTTTGCCGATACGAGGGACACACTTTGTTATGCCACGAATGACAACCAGTCAGCCGTAACGGGCATGTTATCCACGCCTGCCGATTTCGCCATGGTAGTGGGTGGGTATAATTCTTCCAACACATCCCATCTGGTGGAATTATGCGAACTTACATTACCCACTTATTTTGTTGAAGGCCCCGATAAATTAATTTCAAAGGAAGAGATTTTGCATTTTGATTTGCACACACATGAAGAGAAATTAAAAACAGGATGGTTATCGGATAATATTCCTTTGCGTATACTTATTACCAGCGGCGCATCCTGCCCGGATGCTATTGTTGAATCCGTCATCAATAAGATTTCCGGATTTATTAATGGCGCTGACTCCGTAGTGTGGTGAATGAGAGAGGGTGGAAATGTGGGAAAGTGAGAGTTGAAAAAGGAAATGATAGTTTGAGAATGTACATTATCACACGTCATTTCCTCATTTCACCTCCACATTCCCACATTTCCACCCTCTCTCATTCACCACACTACGTAGTCAGTTATTTCATCTTGAATCCGTCGAGGAATTTCGTGTTGAAATTTCCGCTGCGGAAGTTTTCATCTTTCATGAGTTGGAGATGGAAAGGGATCGTTGTTTTTATACCTTCTATCACATATTCCGTCAAAGCCCGGTGCATCGTATCGATGGCTTCGCTACGTGTTCGGGCTACCGCAATGATCTTGGCAATCATGGAGTCATAATATGGCGGAATGGTATAACCGGCATAAACATGTGAGTCCACCCGGATACCATGTCCCCCGGGTTGATGCAATGTTGTTATTCTGCCCGGTGACGGGCGAAAATCATTATAAGGATCTTCGGCATTGATGCGGCACTCAATGGCGTGACCCTGCGGTTCATAGTTCACTCCGCTGATGGTTTCGCCGGCAGCGATTTTTATTTGTTCTTTGATCAGGTCAAAATTCACTACCTCTTCCGTAACACAATGTTCTACCTGGATGCGCGTATTCATTTCCATGAAATAAAAATTCCGGTTTTTATCTACCAGGAATTCTATTGTCCCCACGCTTTCATATTTGATGGCGGAAGCGGCCTTAATTGCAGCCTCCCCCATTTTATACCTGAGTTCGCGCGTCATAAAAGGTGAAGGCGATTCTTCGACCAGCTTTTGGTGACGTCGCTGAATGGAACAATCTCTTTCGCTCAGATGGCAAACGGTACCGTACTGATCACCGGCAACCTGTATTTCGATATGGCGCGGCTCCACAACAAATTTTTCCATATAGATACCATCGTTCTTGAAAGAAGCGGCAGCTTCGGCCTTTGCCGAATCATAGGCTTTTTCCAATTCCGAATCGTTCCATACCACACGCATTCCCTTTCCGCCTCCGCCCGCAGTGGCTTTCAGGATCACAGGATACCCAATCTGACCAGCCATTTCCTTGGCTTCAAAAACACTTTCAAGTAATCCGCCACCGCCGGGTACCACAGGAACACCAGCTTTAATCATGGTTTCCTTGGCAGTGATCTTATCGCCCATGGCATTGATCATGGCCGGTGTGGGGCCGATGAACTTGATACCATGTTCACCACAGATTTCTGCGAATCGTGCATTTTCGGCCAGAAAGCCATAACCCGGATGTATGGCATCTGCATTTGTAATTTCCGCGGCTGCCATGATATGCGGAATATTCAGGTAGGAATCCACACTGGCCGGCTTACCGATACAAACCGCTTCATCCGCAAAACGAACATGTAAACTATCTTTATCCGCAGTAGAATAAACCGCTACGGTTTTAATACCCATCTCACGACAGGTACGAATAACCCGTAAGGCAATCTCTCCACGATTAGCTATTAATACTTTTTTGAACATTGAAATTTTTAAGGTTTGGAAATTTGTGGACCCATTCGAAGATGAAAACCTGTCAAATGATTGGAAATATTCATTATACTTCCACACTTCCAGACTTCCAGACTTCCATACTTGTTTTAGCTTGGATCCACCAGGAACAATGGCTGATCAAATTCTACCGGAGAAGCGTCTTCCGCAAGCACTTTCACGATCTTTCCCTTCACTTCGCTTTCGATTTCATTAAATAATTTCATTGCTTCGATGATACACAACACTTTCCCGGATTCGATTTCATCTCCAACATTTACAAATGAAGGTTTATCAGGCGCAGAACTGCGGTAAAAAGTGCCAATCATCGGACTTTTGATCGTAATCAGGTTGTCAGGAGCGGCTTCAGCTGGTTTTTTCCCATTTACCGGAGGGGTGTTGCCGGCAGCGGGAGCCGAAACAGCCGGTGCCGCATAGGTGGGAGCGGATTGATTCTGGAACGGAGCAGAAAAGACCTGCTGGATATGTTCCTCCTTTTGCTTTACGGTTATTTTAAATCCCTTTTCTTCAATCGTTACTTCACCGATATTCGATTTGTTGATCAATTTGATCAACTCCTGAATCTGTTTAAAATCCATCAGTTATGGCGTTTTGCTTTTTAAAAAGGAAGACTAAGATAAGTGTTATTCTTTCACCCTTTCCACATATTCGCCGGTTTTTGTGTTGACCCGTATCAATTCTCCTTCATTCACAAATAACGGAACATTCACTGTAGCACCTGTTTCCACTTTTGCCGGTTTGAGCGTGCGGGTTGCCGTATCCCCCTTCATCCCCGGTTCTGAATAAATAACCTTCAATACAATTTTATCAGGAAGTTCCACACCCATTGGTATTTCCGTTTCTGTATTCATAATGACTGTAACCTCCTGACCATCTTTCAGGAATTGTGGTGCATCCACCATGCTTTCCTGCAAGGCAACCTGTTCAAAGGTTTCAGTATCCATGAAATTGTAACCTGAATCATCTTTATAAAGGAACTGATATGTTTTTCTTTCTACCCGAACCGGATAAATGTTGTCACCACTGTTCCAGGTTTTCTCAATACTCCGTGCGTTGTCGACCCCTTTTAACTTCGCCCATACTTTAGCTGCAGCCCTGGCTGTTTTGTTTTCACCAAAATCCACCACTGAGTAGAGGCTCCCGTCGAGTTTGATTATAAGCCCGCGACTGATATCTGCTGTATTTGCCATGAATGATTATTAATTGTTGCCTTAAAGGGCGACAAAACTAATGGTTTTTATGCTTTTTTCAATTTTCTGTAATTCTGCGTTTGGACATTTCCATTATCCGTTTCGGCATCTCCAATTATTTGTTTGGGAATTTTCATTTATCAGTATCGGCATCTTCCATTATCCATTTCGACACCTCTACTACCTGTTTCGGCATCTTCCATTATCCATTTCGACACCTCTACTACCCGTTTCGGCATCTCCTATTATCAGTTTCTGTATCTCCAAATATCCGTATGGGCATCTTCCATTATCCGTTCCGAGCCGCAAATTCAAAATCCGGCAGATTCACGCTTAAGAATTTAAGTTTAACCAATATTTACAAAAGGACTAACAGGATCGATGGAACTTTAAACGTTTATTTTCAGGCAGATATTGGTGATGTGTTTTGAGAGCCGGTCGATATTGCTAAACCCGGTAAATGGAATTATGAGCATCCCGCATTTTGCATTATTTTTATAAAAATATCCGGTATGAAGTGTGTGCTGACCGTTATCCTGGGACTTTTATTTTTGTCATCGGCGCATGCACAGGTGCCAAATAACGTACCTGAACCGCCCTATCTGAAAAATCCTGGCATTCCTCCTTTCCGTCTTCTGGAAGTAGACAGCCTCCATTATTTAACTAAAGATGATCTCAAGAAAAATCATAGGGTCCTGGTTATTTTTTTCAGCCCGGAATGTGAACATTGCAAACATCAGATGCGGGATATTCTGGCAGATGCCAATAAATTCAAAGACATCGAAATCGTGATGGCAACTTTCCAGCCTTTTGACGAAATGAAATCTTTCTATACATACTTCCGGATCGCTGATCATTCAAATATCCTGATGGGCAGGGATGATAAATATATGCTCCCCCCATATTACCGGATGCAAAGTCTGCCCTGCCTGGCCCTTTATGATAAAAAAGGTCAGTTCATCACAAAATTTGAAGGCAACCAGAAGGTTGACACACTTTTACTCGCTTTTCAGGGAAAGGAAAAATAATTGTCGATTGTTATTTGTCAATTGTTAAATATCAATTCCGTTGACAATTAACAATTAACAATTAACAATTATCTTCGCCTTCACTTAAAAAATTTCCGATGAAAGTAACAGTCGTAGGTGCAGGTGCCGTAGGCGCAACCTGTGCAGATAATATTGCCCGCAAAGAACTCGCCGAAGAACTTGTTTTACTCGACATCAGAGAAGGATTCGCAGAAGGAAAGGCGCAGGATATTATGCAATCTGCCACGTTGCTGGGGTTCGATACACGTGTAAGCGGAAGTACCAACGACTATACCAAAACGGCCGGCAGTGATGTCGTGGTAATTACCTCCGGCTTACCCAGGAAGCCCGGTATGACACGTGAAGAACTGATAGGCACAAATGCGGGCATCGTAAAGACGGTGACCGATAATATTCTAAAGTATTCACCGGAGGCCCTCCTCATCATCATTAGCAACCCGATGGACACAATGACCTATCTGACCTTGAAAGAATCAGGTTTACCCAGGGAAAGGATTATCGGCATGGGCGGCACGCTGGATAGTTCAAGATTTAAATATCAGCTCAGTCAGCATCTCGGCTGCAGCCCGGCAGACCTGAATGCCCTTGTGATCGGTGGCCATGGTGACACAACTATGATTCCATTGATCCGCTTTGCAACCTGGAATAGTGTACCTGTTACTAAATTATTGTCCGAAGAAAAACAAAAACAAATTGTCGCCGATACGATGGTTGGTGGTGCCACGCTTACCAAACTGATAGGAACTTCCGCCTGGTATGCTCCGGGTGCGGCCGGCGCAGCATTGGTGGAAACGATTGTAAGGGACGAAAAGAAATTATTCACCTGTTGCGTGTCCCTGGAAGGCGAATACGGACAAAGAGATATCTGCCTGGGCGTTCCGGTAACCATTGGCAAGAAAGGCTGGGAGAAAATCATTCCCTTCGAACTCAATGCCGATGAAAAGGCCCTTTTTGCAAAAAGCGCCGATGCCGTGCGAAATATGAATGACGTGTTGTCAACTTTAAAAGCTTAAATAAGAGCGGACAGCATGACTTTCACAATTTGGGATTGTGGAATTGTGGGAAATGTGAAAATGAAATTTAAAATTTAATTTGAAATTTCATTTTCACTCCCTCATATCTGCATAGTTCCACAATTCCAAATTGTGAAAATCGGGCTATTTAGTCCGGTTAGGCTCTTGACAATCTCAACCCTCCGTATTACCTTTAGGCTTTCTTTCGAATCTTCCCTACTGTACATCCTCGTATCCAGCGAAAAGTCGCATAGAATCCAACGTACTTACAACCCGTTATTCGTATGCGAGGATTTCTACTTTCGACCGTATTCGTTTTTTTCATTTCTGGGCTGCTTGCACAGACAGACAGTTCTGCACCTATCGCGCGGAATGATACAGATGCATTGGCGCAGCAGGCAGAAAATACTGTACAACCCGCACAAAGTGAAGCTGCTGCGAAACAGGCACAGATTGATTGGGCATTTCGTGGACATGATCCAAAAAAAGACGCCAATCTGAATCCCTTCATAAACAAGAAAATCAACCCCGATAGTAACCGGTTCATCAATCCTTCTTCGAATTATAATATGAATCCCCTGAAGGAAATTTCACTGAACCCGACACAAAACGCTTCCATCAACCCGATGATCAATCTGCAGTTGAATCCGCAGTCGAATGACGTGCTGAATCCGGTGATCATGAAGGGCCTTCGCCCTACGACCGAAACCTGGAAAGGATTGTTTCTGTTCAACGATTCAAACCAGCTCTTTGGATATATTTCGATTGCTACCCAATATGTGATGTTGTCCTTTGACAATAGCGGAACCTGGAATGGCTATTATGTTAAGGCCGGTGAAAATATGTATAATTACTTTACATTGTTCGGCGTATGGACCGGTATGTTCCTTTGTTATGACAACCAGAGCGGTTACAATCTGTTCGACAAAAATGGCAAATGGACCCACATATACATAAAATAAAAACCCGTATAAAATCTACATTTTAAATTTAGAAACCCGTAACCCAAACACTAATAGAATGAAAAAAATTTTACTCTTATCTCTCGCGAGTCTGTTGATGATCCCTGTGGGATTTTCCCAAAGCCTCGAAAACCGACACGACCCAAAGATTGATTTTAATCTGAGCCCCACGTTTAACAGCACATTGAATCCGGAAAAGAATTCGAATATCAATCCGAAATATAATTGGAACATCAATCCGATGCACAATAACGATGTGAACCCCGAGTTCAACAGTACCATCAATCCCCTCAATCATTTTGAACTGAATCCGGATATAAACAAAACGTTGAACCCGATGTACCACAATGAATATCATCCGAAGAATCCTGCCTGGAAAGGGCTTTATATCTTTAATAAGACGGATGACCTGATTGGATATGTTTCCATTGCCACCCAGCAACTCATGTTAACTTTTGACATACAAGGCGACTGGACCGGGTTTTATGTAAGAGCATCGCCGGGCATTTTTAATCATTTTGATGTGAAAGGTACATGGGACGGAAATTATTTATGTTTTGACTCCGTAATCGGTTATAATATTTTTGACAAAAGCGGTACCTGGACGGGTCAGCATATCAAATAATAGCAAGTCTTTCACGGATCCGGGCAACCACCTCGGCGGGGTCTATATTTTCCATGCATTTAAAATGGCCGAGTGGGCATGCATCATACCCGATCTTTGAACAGGGCCTGCAACGCAGATTATTTATCTCGATGATGTCGTAGGGAAGCTCATTTTTTCTGGCTCCCGTGGCTTGTATAAATTTACTCCCATAATAAGGGGACATGCCAAAAGCAGGCACTGTATTTCCCCAAAGCGAAATCAATGGCCGTTTATATGCGGCAGCAATATGCATCAGACCGGTGTCATTGGTTACGACTAATTTTGCCCTGCGTACCAGATCGGCCGATTCATTTAAGCCGAATTTTCCACAGGCATTATAAATTTTGATCTTATCGCTTGCGGCAATCCGGTCACCTTCATCTGCATCTTCCAGCCCTCCGAGCAATACAATTGGATGATCCAGCAATTCGCAAAGTCTTTTCACATGATGAAAAGGGTATTTTTTTGTATTCAGCGCTGCCCCGATCACCACACCTACAAAGCCCAGTTGGTGAGGCGTTGGCAGATCTGAGTCATTGATGACGTCTTCTTTTGAAATAAAATAATCCAGCCCCGCACCATCGTTTTTAACACCAAAAGATGCAACCGTATCCATATACCGATCTACAATATGGACATCCGGAAGAAGATTCCATTTGAAACTTGTATAGATCCATTTGCGCACATTGAGTTTATCGAAGGAATAGGATTTGACTTTCAAGGCATCCTTTACTTTCATGGAACGGAGATTATGATGCAGGTCGATGATATAATCGAAATTCTCCCGTTTCAACTCCGCGATCATGGTCTGCAGACTTTTTTCCAGATAATGCGCTCTGTCGATATACGGATTCGATGAAAGAATCTGCATGTAGGTGGACTTCGTGAGATAATGTATCACCGCATCCGGAACCTGTTTTTTCAGACACCGGATAACGGGCGTAGTCAGCACAATATCCCCGATGGAGGAAAGACGAATAATTAAGAATTTCATCAGATAAGTATATACGGGAAAATCAGGCGCGAAGATAGGGATTCAGTGTTCGAAGACCGCAACAGGGCTATTGTTCTGTATAATTCAGGTCCTTATGATAAGTCTCATCAGTGAAATAAAAAGCGATCAGGCTGATCAGCGTAACGATAGCCCCGGTGATGATGCCGCTGCGAACAAGGGTCCAGCCCCAGCTCTTTTGAAAAAGATCCAGAAAAAGCAGATTCAACAAGGGCAAAACTCCGCGAACCATATTGGGTATCGTAGTGGCTGCAGTGGCCCTCAGATTGGTTCCGAATTGTTCCGCTCCCATGGTCACAAAAATGGCCCAGTACCCGTTGGAAAACCCGAGCAATGCGCAGCAGAAATACATAATGGAATCACTATTGTTCAGACCCGAAAAGAATAGAAAACCGGATATGATACCTAAAATATAAAATGTCAGCAACCCCTTTTTGCGGCTTTTATACCATTGGCAAAGAAATCCACCGAAAACATCTCCGACAGAAAGGGCAACATAGGCAAACATGACAGACCTGCCGGAATCCAGGCTGGTACTGCCATACATAGCTTTTGCAAACCGATCGCTTTGATTTACCATGATTCCGATTACGAACCAGGTCGGAAGACCAATCAGGATAGCGTTCAGATATTTTCGGAAACGGATCCTGTTTGTAAAAAACATAAAAAAATTACCTCTTTTAACAGCCTGCTGCTTTATCTGGATGAACATTCCTGATTCCACCACGCTGATACGCATTACAAGCAGGACCATTCCCAGAAACCCGCCTATTTTATAACATAATCTCCAGTCTTTCGTAAACTGATAGGTAAAATAAGCCCCTACTGCACCCAGGAGCCCGATACCGGCTACCATCGCAGTACCGATGCCCCTTTTATCCTTTGGCAGCAGTTCGCTCACCAGTGTAATACCGGCTCCCAATTCGCCTGCCAGGCCCAAACCAGCCACAAACCGGCAAAGCGCATATTGGTCGACGGTATGAATAAAGGCCGTAAAGAAATTTGCCGTGGAATACAGGATGATGGAGCCAAAAAGCACAGAAAGCCTGCCTTTTTTATCTGCCAGCACACCCCAGGCTATTCCCCCGATCAGCAAACCAATCATCTGCCAGTTAATCACTTTACTGCTGTCAGCCAGCATACTCGCATCCGTAGAGCCTACATGCAAAAGGGATTCTTTTTTAACAATGGTAAAAAGCAACAGGTCGTAGATATCTACAAAATAACCGAGGGCGGCAACGATAACCGCGAGATTAAAAATTCCGGGAGGGCGTTTGGCAGTAACAGAAAGGCTCATAAGTCTTCAGGATGTGAACTTGGCTTTTTCCCAAAAAACATTTTATATAAAACGGGAAGAGTCGTTATCAGCACGATGCCAATGACAATCACTTCCAGATGTTTTTTTAAATCAAAATTAAATTTATTCATGAAAAATTTATCCAGATAATGACCGGCAAATAACATGAGGAATACCCAGGACACGCAACCGATGATATTATAATACATGAATTTTTTCTTCTCCATTCGTACGATACCTGCTACGATCGGAGCAAAGGTCCGGATGATGGGTAAAAACCGTGCAAATACGATTGCCTGGCCTCCATGTTTATCATAGAAAGTTTTTGCATCAAAAAGATGTTTCTTCTTAAAAAAGAAGTTGTCCTTGCGCTGGAAAAGATAGTCACCGCTTTTTTTGCCAAACCAGTATCCAACCATATTTCCGAGCATACCGCAGACTGAAACTAAAATCCAAAGTATGATAATATTAAAAAAATCACTGCCCGTTCCACCCGGAATCAGCTTATCGATGAGTTTTTGGCTGTAAATCCCTGCAACAAAGAGGAGACTGTCACCGGGAAGAAAGAATCCGACCATGAGCCCGGTTTCTGCAAAAACTATAAAAAGCATTACCCAGAGGCCGCCGTTATTGATGTAAAATTCGGGATTCAGCAGGTCCCTGAAAGTAATTGCCAGAAGATGTATCATACGCATGCATTGTCCCGGATCATTTGAATCCTAGCCGCCGCCAAATTAAGATTTAAAAGCAAATAATGAAATGAAAATACCGGTTCGTTATTCCAGTGCTCCTTCCATTTTACATATAACCGCTGAGGCCAAACTGTTTCCGACCACATTCGTTGCACTTCTTGCCATATCAAGGATCTGATCGATTCCTAACAATAATAACAAACCTTGCTGAGGGATATGAAACATGGATAAGGTTCCTGCAATTACAACGAGGGCTGCACGCGGAACACCGGCGACGCCCTTGCTCGTAAGCATGAGAACCAGCAGCATGGTAACCTGCGTGCCAAAAGATAAATGCATGTTGTATGCCTGCGCAATGAAAAGCGATGCGAATCCCATATACAACATGCTACCGTCCAGGTTAAACGAATATCCCAGTGGCAAAACAAAACTGACTATCCTTTTTGGGCAACCTGATTTTTCCAGGGCTTCAATGAGTCGCGGAAAGGCCGCTTCCGAACTGGCAGTCGTAAAGGCGAGTAATACCAGTTCCTTTACGTTCTTCAATACAACGTAAACTTTTTTCCCGATCCATAAATAACTGATGCCCATCAACAGGAGCCATAATAACAAAATGCTCAAATAAAAGATCCCGATAAATTTTCCATATGTAATTAAAATCTCCGGGCCCTTCAATGAGAGAATGGCTGATACGGCTGCAAATGCCGCAAGCGGCGCAACATACATGACATAAGTTGTTACTTTCAGAATGATTTCGGTTAATGAATCAAGGACACGGATAAATACTTTTCCTTTTTCGCCAATGGCTGCTGTGGCAATTCCAAAAAATATGGCAAATACCACGATCTGCAGGATCTCATTATTTGCCATGGATTCAATGAAACTTCTGGGGAACACATGGGTAATAAATGTCTTGAAACTTAGGGTCGAGCCGTTTTCTATTTTGCCTGCTTCAGAAAGATCCGGGATGGGGAGATTCAGAGTATCTCCCAGGTTTACGATGTTCATAATAATTAGTCCCAGGAGCAACGAGATCAGAGAAGCTCCAAGGAACCATGCCAATGTTTTTGCACCAATTCTTCCAACGGCTTTCGTATCGCCCATTTTTGCGATGCCTGTTACCAGACTCGAAAACACCAGCGGTGCAATGATCATTTTTATCAGGCGCAGAAAAATGTCCGTTATGATGGACATATAATCCGAAAACTGTTCGCTCCAGTAGATGCCTGCTTTGTGATGAATCAATAATCCGATTATGATTCCTGCCGTCATGGCAATGATGATCCATCCGGTTAATCCGGGTCTATTCATGATACAATTTGAACGCCAAACGCGTAACGCGCAAGCTTAAAGCCTAAAGATAATACCTGTGACAAATACTCAATAGTAAATCAAAACCCAATGCTAACCAAAAACGAATTCGGATAAAGCGTTACGCCTCAGGCCCCAGTGGTAGGCGTTATGGCCTCAGGCGTTACGCGTTGCGCGTTAAGCTTTACGTGTTAGGCGTTCCCCGTTATGTGCTCAGGCGTTACGCGTTGCGTGTTAAGCTTTAAGCGTAAGAAAATGCGTGGGAATGGAATATTTGTTTACTTTACAAGCTTTATAATTCATATTCCAACCAAAATATACTTATGAGCTTATTCAGAAAAAAGACTTTGAATTCTCTTTTGGCCCAGGCCGCTGATTCTGAAAAAAGTTTAAAACGAACCCTGGGGCCGGGGAATCTCATTGCACTGGGAATTGGCGCCATCATTGGCGCCGGCTTATTTGTAAGAACGGCCGCGGCTGCCGGCGGTCATGCCGGGGCTGCCGTTACTGTTTCATTTATCGTTGCGGCAATCGGTTGTGCGTTTGCTGGTCTTTGTTATGCTGAGTTCGCTTCCATGATTCCCATTGCCGGGAGCGCTTATACATATGCCTATGCAACCATGGGAGAACTCGTTGCCTGGATCATCGGATGGGCCCTGGTTCTCGAGTACGCCCTCGGCGCGGCAACAGTATCTATTGCATGGAGCGAATTTCTTAATAAATTGTTCGATAACAGAATACCCTATGAGTGGTGCCATTCTCCCTTTGAAAAATTACTGGATGCAAATGGTGTCATGCATCATGGTATTTTAAATGCTCCTTCATTATTTATTCTGTTGGTACTTTCCTTACTACTTATAAAAGGCACACAGGAATCTGCCGTGGTGAACTCGATCATTGTGATCATCAAAGTCTCCATCGTTTTACTTTTCATTGCCCTCGGCTGGCAATACATAAATCCTGCGAATCATCATCCGTATATGATTCCGGCAAATGCCAAGCCGGCGATTCTTCCGAATGGAAATGAATATACGTATACCAATTTTTTCAGGCATGGCTGGGGCGGGGTGTTACGGGGGGCTGCAATAGTGTTTTTTGCCTTCATTGGTTTCGATGCGGTATCTACAGCCGCACAGGAAGCAAGAAATCCAAAAAAAGATATGCCGATCGGCATCCTGGGTTCACTTGTCATTTGTACAATTCTGTATGTACTTTTTTCCTGGGTTCTTACAGGTGTTGCTCCATATACAGATTTTGTACGTGCCGGTAAAGAAGCGTCCGTGGCCTATGCCATTGAAACCTATATGACCAATTACCATTGGCTTGCCAAATGGGTAACCGTAGGAATATTGGCCGGATTTTCTTCGGTTATACTGGTTATGCTGCTTGGTCAGAGCAGGGTATTTTATTCGATGTCCAATGATGGACTGTTACCAAAAGTATTTTCAGATCTGCATCCCAAATTCAGAACACCTTATAAATCGAATGGTCTCTTATTTCTTTTTGTAGGAGCCATCGCCACCCTGCTTCCGGGAGATATAACAGGCGACCTGACCAGTATCGGAACCTTGCTTGCCTTTGCATTGGTTTGTGTAGGAATCATCATCATGAGGAAAGCAGATCCCGATCACCCACGTCCTTTCAGAACACCTTTAGTTCCATTGGTGCCCATACTTGGCGCGTTGTTATGTTTGGCCATGATCATTTCACTGGATAACACAACGATCCTGGTTGCACTGGCCTGGATGGCAATCGGATTAATGATTTATTTCAGTTATAGTAAAAAACATTCTAAGATTCAATCGTAAAGCTCCTCATTAGTGTGGTGAGCGTGGAAGGGTACTATCATTTCCTTTATCCATTTTGAATTCTTACATTTTTCACGCTTCACACATTCACCACACTATACCAGATTGTGAAAAACCTTCTGCACATCATCATCCTGTTCGAGTTTGTCGACCAGTTTTAAAACTTCCTGCGCATATTCTTCAGGAAGTGAAACCGTAGTGGTTGGGATCCACTCCACTTCAGAGCTGACGGGAACAATATTTTTGGATTCCAATTCTCTTTGCATATTTCCAAAATCATTGAAAGCTACGTGCAATACGATCAGCGGTTCACCATGTTCGCCAACGCCTTCTCCCAAATCGTCGAGGCCATGATCAATCAGTTCCAGTTCGAGATCTTCGATATTCAGTCCTTCCGGTTTCAATTTAAAAACACCCATTTTTTTAAATTGAAAACTGACACTGCCGCTCGTACCCAGGTTTCCATTTCCTTTATTAAAATAAGCGCGTACATTGGCTACCGTTCTTGTGGTATTATCAGTTGCTGTTTCGATCAGAACAGCCACGCCATGAGGAGCATACCCTTCATAAAGTACTTCCACCATATTATCCATCTCTTTACCCATGGCTCTTTTGATCGCTGCTTCTACCCGATCCTTCGGCATGTTCACACTTTTGGCATTCTGGAAACAACGACGCAAAGCCGCATTGGTATTCTGATCCGGTCCACCGGCTTTGACAGCCAATGCTATTTCTTTTCCGATCCGGGTAAATTGTTTTGCCATTTTATCCCACCTGGCAAACATGGTGGCTTTACGCACTTCGAAAATCCTGCCCATAATTATTTTAAAAATTTAGGACTGCAAATTTAATATTAACGCACGAAGCGGGAGACGTGAGGCGTGAGGCTAGGCCAAAAAAGCCTCAAGCCTCCTGCCTCCTGCCTCCATCTTACTCTCTCATAATATCCAGTATCGCATCAATGATTTCTTCCATATTTGGCTTGCTGAAATAATCTCCGTCGCTGGCATAAGCCGGCCTGTGCGCTTTTGCGGACAGTGTTCTCGGAGCGGTATCCAGCCACCGGTAACCACCCTGTTCTTCCATCACTTTTTCAAACATATATGCAGTTGCGCCACCCGGAACGTCTTCATCAATAAAAATAATGCGGTTGGTTTTTTTAAGTGAACTCAAAATATGATGATGAATATCAAAAGGAAGCAGGGTCTGAACATCTACAATCTCGCAATCGATATCCATTTCACTCAGAACTTCTGCTGCTTCAGCGATGATGCGCAGTGTGGAACCGTAAGATACAATGGTGATATCAGAACCTTCCCTGATGATCTCCGGTTTGCCCAAAGCAACACGGAAGTCCAGCAGGTTGTACGGCAATTTTTCTTTCAGACGGTAACCGTTCAGGCATTCTACCACAATGGCGGGGTCCATCCCCTCTAACAAAGTGTTATACATTCCAACGGCCTGAACCATATTTCTCGGAACACACACATGCATACCGCGGACTGCGTTTATGATCATGCCCATCGGTGATCCGCTGTGCCAGATGCCCTCCAGTCTGTGACCGCGGGTGCGCACAATCAGGGGCGCCGCCTGTTGGCCGGCCGTCCGGTACTGGAGACTAGCCAGATCATCGCTCAGGGTCTGAATGGCGTAGAGCATATAATCCAGGTATTGGATTTCCGCAATCGGCCGGAGACCTCGCATAGCCAGACCAATACCCTGGCCGATAATGGCTATCTCGCGTATTCCTGAATCTGAAATACGGCCGTTCCCGTATTTCAGTTGTAAGCCGGCAAAACCCTGATTTACATCACCGATCTGCCCGAGGTCCTCTCCAAAAGCCAGCACTTTGGGGTTATGTGCAAACAGCTCGTCGAAATATTTATTCAGGATTTCATATCCGTTTATCAGAGCAGATTCTTCTCCGTAGCGCACCGGTACGGATTCGATATTCTCTATTTTTTTAGGTCCTTCGTGATATAAGTGGGTATTATAAAAACGGGCATTCTCACGGGTCAATTCCTTATAATAGCCGCGTAATGAAGAAGCAGCCGGATCGTTTCCTGTCTGCAATAATGTCTGGTGCAGGTAATGCATGATATCCCTCCGGTTGGGCTCCCGCAATGAAGCGAGCTGACGGTTAATGGCTTCCAGCTTGTTTTTCTTTTCCGGTAGGGCGGCCGACAGCTCCATGATGATAGATACAGAACGGCCAACCTGTTCCAGAATGGGTTCCATACATTTTTCCCATGCACTGTTTTTACTGGTACGAACCAGATCTTTGGCCTTGGTATGAATTTCATCTATTTCTTCCGCACTGGCCAGGGCATTTTCGATGATCCATTCCTTCATCTTCTTCATGGCATCCCATGTGCGTTCCCATTCCAGCCTTTCCGGGGGTTTATATCGTTCATGACTACCCGAAGTAGAATGGCCCTGCGGTTGGGTGAGTTCTTCCACGTGAAAAATCGCTGGAATATGAGTCGAACGCACTTTTTGTAAACCTGCTTCAAATGTTTCACACATGCCTGCATAATCCCACGCCTTTACTTTATAAATATCAATTCCATTGGTGCCATTTTCTTTTTGAAATCCCTTTAGCACTTCTGAAATGGAGCCTTTGGTAGTTTGTAATTTCACCGGAACTGAAATGCCATAACCATCATCCCATACGAATATCGCCAACGGTACTTGCAGAACCCCGGCTGCATTAATAATCTCCCAGAAATGACCTTCGCTGGTAGCAGCATCACCGATGGTGCAAAAACAAATTTCGTTTCCGTTTACAGAAAGGTTCTTGAAGTCTCTGAGTTCTTTGATCTCACGGAATGCTTTGGAGGCATAAGCAAGTCCGAATGAACGGGGGATATGGGCGGCGGTTGGGGCGAGCCCTGCAGTAAAATTTTTCCTGTCAACCAAATCCAGAAATTCTCCGTCTTCGCCGATTAGCCGGGACGCAAAATGAGCATTCATATTCCTTCCTGCACTGTGCGGATCGTGTTCAACATCAGGATCCGCATATAACTGGGAAAAAAATTGTTCAACGGTAGAAGTGCCGAGCGCAAATCCCAAAGTCTGGTCACGATAATACCCGGCATAAAAATCGCCCGGCCGGAAGAACTTCGCAATGGCCACCTGGGGAACTTCTTTGCCGTCGCCGAAAATCCCGAATTTAGCCTTTCCGGTAAGTACTTCCTTACGGCCCAGCAGGCTGGCTTCCCGGCTTTCACAAACCAGCTGGTAATCTTTCAGTACCTCCTTTCGGAAAAGATCGAATGAAAGGTTTTCCAAGGCTACCTGATCGCTGGTTGTAAGATTTTCCATATTTCATCCGTTTAAATGGTGGATGGCCTGGTAGGTGGTTAATTATAATATAATGGGTTAAAATTAATTGGCAAAGGTGACGTTTACTATGTAATTTTAGGAAGATTTCTGTGCAATCTATGAAAAAGGTGTTTTTATTGACATTTTATAGTCTGTTGACTGCTTTTGCTATTCATGCCCAGTCAAACACGGTATCCGTTCCCTACCCCGCGGCCATTGCGAAACCGGAAGTTTTACTGCTGAAAGAGCCTGCCTATTCCTTTGGAAAGATACCCCAGGGACGCCCCGTAATCCATATTTTTGAAATTGAAAATACCGGAAAAGAGCCATTGCTACTCGAGAATGTGCAAGCCTCCTGTGGTTGTACAACGCCGGAGTGGAGTCGCGAACCCATTGCCCCCGGAGCTACCGTTCCGATAAAAGTCGGATACAATGCCTATTCTGACGGACATTTTAACAAAACAATTACGATCTTCTACAACAACGGACAAACCAAAGCGTTAACCATAACCGGCGAGGTGTATAAATTGCCTCCTACCGCTGCACCGGAAAACGCTTCAGTTCAATTTTTAAAACAAACAAACCTCTAAAATGAAAAAAGCAGTATTACTTTTCAGTGCTTTTATTTTATCTATTTCTTTATTTGCGCAGACGGGCACGCCTGCTGCCTCTCAGAAAACTGCCGCTGACGTGATTAAGTTTTCTGAAATGTCTTTTGATTTCGGGAAAATCAAGCAGAACGTACCCGTGAATCATGATTTTAATTTTACCAATATCAGTACCGGTCCGATAGTCATTGAATCTGCCGTAGCATCCTGCGGTTGTACCACTCCGGTAAAACCGGAAGGTGCCGTTCCGAAAGGAAAAGAGAGTAAGATTAATGCAGGTTTCAATGCAGCTAATCCCGGACCTTTTAATAAAACTATAACCGTAAAAGTGGCAGGTGTAGATGCACCGGTTCAACTCCGGATTACCGGTGAAGTAGTTCCGGCGGCACCGGCAGCTCCGGCACCTAAATCATAGAAAAGGAAAATTCGTACCAGCTGTTGGCCGTTTGCTGAAAATCCACAAAGTTTCTATCCCTATTTTCATTTAGTGAGGAAAGGGAGCTCCGGAAACGGGTTTTCAGCAACGCCCAACAGCTTCTCTTTTACGCTCAACACCTAACGCGTAACGCCGAACGCGTTTTGCCAATCCTTCACTTGCAAATTGTCATTTCCTTTTTCAACTTCCATCCTTCCGCATTTCACACGCTCATCATCCCGCATTTTGCGAGACCACATTATGAAATGTGATTACCTTTAACTTATAAAGAATACGTATGCCTGATATTTCACATCGCGGTCAGGTAATGCCCGCATCGCCCATTCGTAAACTGGTTCCCTATGCAGAAGCGGCCAAGAAAAAAGGGATTCGTGTATACCATCTGAACATCGGCCAGCCTGATATTGAAACACCGCCTTCAGCCCTGGATGCGGTTCGAAATTTCCATTTTAAAGTGCTTGAGTATAGTCATAGCGGTGGAAATGAAAGTTATCGCCGGAAACTGGTAAAGTATTATTCCAGTAAAGGGATAGATATCAATTACCATCAGATCATTATTACAACGGGCGGCTCTGAAGCCATACTATTTGGCTTTTTGGGATGCATGGATCCGGGAGATGAGATAATTATTCCGGAACCCTTCTATGCGAATTACAACGGTTTTGCGGTAGAGGCGGGTATAAAAGTGGTGCCCGTAACGTCTTATATAAACACTGGTTTCGCATTGCCATCCGCAGAGGACTTTGAAAAAGCCGTTACTAAAAGGACCAGGGCCATTATGATATGTAATCCGAATAATCCGACAGGTTATTTGTATAGTCTGGAGGAATGGGAGACACTCAGGCAACTCGCTTTAAAATATAATCTTTACCTGTTCAGTGATGAAGCCTACCGGGAATTCTGTTATGAAGGTTCTCATTTCAGCGCCATGCAATTGGAGGGGATGGATGAGCATGTGGTGTTAATGGATACCATTTCCAAGCGTTACAGTGCCTGCGGGGGGCGAATCGGAGCCTTCATCACCCGAAACAAGGGATTACATCAAATAGTAATGAAATTCGCCCAGGCAAGGTTAAGCCCGCCCACATTCGCCCAGATTCTCGGGGAGGCAGCCGTTGATTTACCCGAGAATTACTTCGAAACTACCCGGGAAGAATACCGCAAACGTCGGGACCTGCTGGTAAGAAGACTGAATGAAATGCCCGGCGTCTTTTGTCCCAATCCCGGTGGCGCTTTTTATGCGATGGCCAGTTTGCCGGTTCCGGATGCAGACGTTTTCTGCCAGTGGCTGCTGGAAAGCTTTTCTTATAAGGGAGAAACAGTCATGCTCGCTCCGGCATCCGGATTTTATGGAAGCGCCGGTTCTGGGCTAAATGAAGTGCGCCTGGCCTATGTTCTCAACCAGGAATCCATTGCTTCCGCCATGGACATTCTCCAGGCCGCATTGGAGGTTTATCCTGCAAGAACATCTGATAAAAGCAAAACTGTGTTAACTACACATTACTAAAATTAATATGTAATTATTTATTCATTAATTCAATATTAAATGGTTGTTTTTTGTGATTTGTTATATAAATTTGTTCTGTGAGTCTTATATTTAATATATAGTAATTTTTTATATAGCAAGCAATCGTTAGACGCCCCCTGTTTCTACAGGGGGTTCATTTTTTAGGCACCAAATACGGGATTTTCCCTTAAAGAAGCTGTATCCGGCAGGGAAATTCCGGGAGGTGTCCGGGAGGTTTGGAGGAGGTTCCCGGGACCTGCCGCCCATGAACCTCTATTGATTCTCCAATAATTTGCACAATTTTTGCGGATCGATTATGTTACCGATATTCTGTTTACCGGGCCCGATCCGGTTACAGACGTCCAATATTTAAAAAACCAAAATCCGATTCTATGGCAACCGTTCCCCAAGGCATTACCGGGCCCTTTATAGGAAAAGTAGGCCCCGTTGTTGGATACGGTTTCGCGGGGCAAAGCAATTATGCGTGGCCGCCCCAATTTTAGCAAATCACGCAAGCCTTCCCCCTTGCAGCGTCAACAGCATGCGAAATTTTCCCTGATGAACAAGTTCCTGGGCCCCATTATTCCGTTTCTGAACGAAACGAAAAAAACGGTTGACATTGACCTGACGGGCTACAACAAAGCATTTTCCTACAATGTGAAGAATGCCATTGCAGGTGCCTATCCCGATTTGATGATAGATTACAGTATGGTACTCCTGAGCAGGGGCGATCTGCAGAATGTAAAGTCAGTTCAGGCAGAATCTCAGTCATCGGGTCAAATTACATTTCATTGGGAAGACAACAGTGGAACGGGACTGGCCCACCCCCATGACAAAGCATTTATGGCTGTTTATTGCCCGGAAATAAATCAGTGGATATGTGAACTTAATCTGACTGAAAGATCTGCCGGCAGTTATGTATTTAATGTCACTCTATTCAGCGGACGAATTGTGCAAATTTATATGGGGTTTCTTTCGTCCGACGGAAAAGAAGTCAGCGATAGTCTCTACGTTAGCCAACTGAAAATAGCTTGAAGATGGGTGTGGCTCTTGAACTGCCGTCCGCCAGCTGGCGGATATGAATCCGATGACGGCCTGTTTTAAACAAAAAAAGACCCAAAGGAGTCTTTTACTTGTATCGAGGAGCAGACTTGAACTGCCGACCTTCGGGTTATGAATCCGATGCTCTAACCAGCTGAGCTACCTCGACGCGGGCTGCAAAAGTAATTGTTTTTTGATTTGATTTCAACTGTCATCTCCTTGTTGAGACCGCCAGGCCCGGACTAATATGATGAAGCATTTCTTCCGTCATATTTTTCAGGTTAAAAGAAGGTTTCCACCCCCAGTCTTCACGGGCCACCCGGTCGTCGATTGACTCGGGCCAGGAATCTGCAATGGCCTGTCTGAAATCGGGTTCATACTCGATTTTGAAACCTGGTACAAGGGCTTTGATTTCCCGCGCAATTTCTGCGGGAGTGAAACTGATACCAGCAAGATTATATGAAGTGCGTACAGATATTTTGGATTCCGGCGCTTCCATAAGTTCAATGGTTGCACGCACGGCATCGTCCATATACATCATCGGTAACCGCTTGTCGGCGCGCAGAAAACAATTGTATGTTTCTCCCCTGATTGCAGAATGAAAAATTTCTATGGCATAATCCGTAGTGCCGCCACCCGGCAATGTTTTGTAACTGATGAGGCCCGGATAACGGATACTACGCACATCTACCCCGTACCGGTAAAAATAATAATGACACCATTGTTCTCCCGACAGTTTGCTGATGCCATACACGGTTGATGGTGCCGCATATGCGTCCTGGGGACAATTTTCTTTCGGAGCATCCATTCCAAAAACTGCAATACTGCTTGGCCAGAAAACTTTTTCAACTCCTTCTTCCCGGGCTACTTCCAAAGTATTGATGAGGCTTTGCATATTCAGATGCCATGCAAGCATTGGATTTTTCTCACCGGCAGCCGAAAGCATGGCAACCAATAAATAAATTGTTTTTACTTCGTGACGACGTACCTGCACACGAAGGATTTCCTTATCCATGATATCTAATGGAAGAAAGGGCCCTGTGCCCTTCAGAAGATCCGCTTCCCTTTTGAGGTCCGCGGCAATAATCGCTTCTCCCCCGAACTGCTGTCTGAGTGCCAGTGTCAGCTCCGTTCCAATTTGTCCGGACGCCCCAATAACAAGAGTTTTGTTCATATCAGTTCAATGCAATGGAAAATTTTTGGGTTGCCGGCGGAAGGCATTGCTGATCATTACAAACCATAAACTCAACAGATCCGGTGAAGTTTGTTTTTGCTTTGGATTTCAATTTCACCAATTGAACGAAATCTACTTTACCGCTAAAATATTTTACGTCAACGCCAAACACCGCTTCGTGTTTTTGAATCAGGCTGCCGTTTTCTTTAACTGTTCCATCCAGCGTGTACAGTGGATTTTTTGTGAAGCTGAATTTTGTCGGAACCGGTCCGCCGTCCGGAGTAAACTGCGAATAAGTATGCCAGGGGCTATTCAGGTCAACATGGAAATGCAACTCATATACATTATCAGTTATTTTTTTGGCTGAATACGACCAATTGTAAGGAACTCCGTTTTGTGACTTTGTGACGAAGGCAAATAATAAAAAGATGGCCAGTGAGAGTATTCGTTTCATATTCAAATGTACAGTTTAGGTTTCTGTATGCAGAAATCTATAACAAAATAAATTCCTAAATATGATAGACACTCATATCAATAAAAAGTACTAAAGAGATCCAATTTTTATTACTAAATGCATGATAATAACCGGGTAGTTATTCCGGCAGGCAGGATGTTTCCCCATGACTCAGGACAACTTTTTAGATTTTCGGCCTGAAAAAGATGTGTGATTCGGCGGGGGTGCCGTTGAGGAAGGCTTTGAGCTTTCCGCTTTTATTCAGGCCTGTGGCGCAGGTAAAAACAAATTGCGATTGCGATAACAAAGGCGGTTGTTATGAGATTATTCCAGAATGCAGATTTTTTTTGGGCTCTTAACGCATCATCATGACTGATCATTTCTTCCCGGATTTCACTGGAATAACCGCCCCTGGACATGAAAGAAATTCCTTTTTGGGTTATTTCCAGTTCCAGCCCGTCCTGACCGACAAAACAGTGTACCAGTCCGTCTTCAAAAAGAATTTCCTGCAGGTTATGAAGTTCCTCTCCAAAGAATTCACCATACCGGTCATAGAAGCCTCCCATTGCAATTGCGGGCTGGTCTTCATGTTCGTGCATCAAAAGGGAAAGTAAGCCGTCTAATTTTTCATCCAGGCCAGGGATCTTGCTTGTTAACTGCATCGATTGATCTGTTTAATACATATGTAAATCAATTCATAGGTATGGATCACAGATCGCAGGACCGTCAAACATTAGCCGAATAATGCTTATAGGGAAAGTGCGGGAATAGAAGCAAATCGCTTCCCATAAAAGTAAAAATTATTTCATGAAATCAAAACATTTTTCAAATGATTTCGAGAATAAAATGCAGGACTTTCCTTTAAATACCGGTCAACGTCTAAAACCCTTGTCTGCATTGGCTTCTACGGTTCCTTATGGTGTAACGGCAGTTTAGCCGGTTAATAAACTGGATATCACCAGATTGCTTATCCTTTATTTGAAATATTTTGATTATGTCTTAATGCGTCCCAATATTCCTTCCCATATCCTACAAGAATTTCAGTGCCCGCAGGAATATCTTCAACCGCATCTATATATACTTTTAGTCCAATTGTTTCATAAGCGGCATTGTTTTTCAGTCCTTTTTTTCGTTTCATCCCCCTGGCATCATTGGCATAGCGGCCAAGGGCTTTCCGATAGGTAAAAGCATCCAGGACGTGTTTACGGTTGATAAAATAAATATATCCATTGGTTCCCTCGCGATGATTCACTTCCTTCCATGTTGTAACTTTTCCTTTATACTCAATAATTCGTGATCCCTTCCGGATCATTTTTCGTGTAAATAAGCCTCGACCTCCTGATGGAATGGACGATCTCCTGATAAATAAATGCTTAGAAAGAAATGCCATGATTAAAAGGCGGCTGGATGGAACCGCAGGTATATTAGTACATAAATTATCGTGCCTTGTCGTACTAAACCCGCATATGATCGGGCAACCAGTGAACGATCAAATTCTTGATCTGGCGGGCACTCAAATTTTCTTTTAGAGCGCGTTCTACCAGTGCGGCTAATTCCTCGTCTGACGCAAAACGAAGGGCCGTCAATTGTTTGAAACTAAGATTCGATTCAAGTGGTTCCAGTCTTTTGCCTGTAATGACATAATATCTGAATCGCAATTCCAACCGTACAATGCGGTCTTGATTACCGAGTGCATAGTGTTGCCGCATCATAAACGAAGACCAGCCGACAAAAATGAATATTACGATGATTGCAATCCACAGCTCCCGCTGTTCCGGATGATGACTATATGCAACGACCGAAGTAAACAATGCAATAAGCAGTAATGGATAAAAAATAAAATGATGTGGGGTATAATACCTGGTATGGTTTTGAAAATTTTGTCTGGCCATAAGATGAATAATTGTATAAATGAAATCAGGGGTTTTCGTCAGGATCTTTTGGCCGGACAATGAAGCGAAGTGACTGGTCTTTGTTTAGGTAGGCAACCGTCCAGTTATAGAGTGTCTTGATACGGTTGCGGTAATTTATCAGCGACATAAGATGCACAAACAACCACATAAACCACGCGATGAATCCCTTAAAGTGAATATGATGGGGCAAATCGCAGACCGCTTTATTCCTGCCTATAATGGCCATCGTACCAAGGTCTTTATAATGAAATGCTTTGAGCGGTTTGCTTGCCATCATATTTTTAAAATTCCGGCCCAGCAATTTGCCCTGCTGAAGTGAAACCTGTGCGAGCTGTGGATGTCCGTTCGGATATTCTGTTTCGTGGGTTTGCATGCAGGTATCGCCGATTGCGTAAATATCATCCACACCGATTACTTTATTAAATGGGTCGCACAACATTCTTTTTCCCCTGCCATAAGAAGAAGTTGGAATTCCTTCAAAACTAATTGCCGTAACACCTGCCGTCCAGATCAGGTTTCTTGTTTCAATCACCTCGCCGGTTGAAAGAATAACCCGGTCATTCACAAAGTCTTTTACCTGTGTTTTCAATTTGATGATGACACCCATTTTATTCAGTGCCTCGAAGGTATCGTTCTGCGAGGCTGTACTCATCGGCGCGAGTAAATGTTCACCCCCGTCTACCAGGTAAATATTCGCACCGGTTCCCAACAATTCAGGATAATCCTTGGGCAAGCTGTGCCTACGCAGATCTGCAAGCATACCGGAAACTTCTACGCCGGTGGGTCCGCCACCCGCTACCACGATCGTGACCAGCTTTTTTCTTTCCGCCTGATCATTGATGATGGTTGCCAGTTCCAGTCTTTGAAGCAAAGTATTCCGCATATTCAATGCATCATTCACGTTTTTCATTGGAATGGCATTCTTGCGGATATTTTCCATCCCAAAATAATTGGTTTCTGCACCCGTCGCAAATACGAGATAGTCGTACGTTATCTCGCCGTTATTTAAATGAATAGTATGTGACCCAGGATTTACTTTGATCAGTTCACCAAGCCGGAAATGAATATTTGAATATCTTCTGAATAATTTACGGAATGGATAACTGATATTCGAATTTTCCAGGAATCCGGTAGCAACCTGGTAAATGAGTGGTGGGAAAAAATTGTAATTGTTTTTGTCTACCAGTGTGATTTGAAAAGCCGAATCATTTTTTAACCGGAGTGCCAGATTGACCCCGCCGAACCCTCCTCCAATGATAACCAGTTTTTTGGGTACTTTCAACTGAATCTGCGTGTTGTCCATACTGCAAAATTAAGAAATCATCTTTCAAAGTTTGCAGTTGGCCGCGCCCTTGCGCGGGCGGTTGACGGTTGACGGTTGACGGATTTCGCTGACCGCTGATCGTTGACCGCTGACCGTTGACCGTAAATGAAAGCGTTCAGCGTTAGGCGTTAGGCTTTAAGCTTTATGGGTCCGAGTGGTAAGACCGTGTATCCAAAAACTTCATTCAGCAGATTGGCGATACCTGTATAAATAGCCAGGCCTCCGCAAACGATCCCCTCATATCCGGCGAGATGTGTAATGGACTCATTTTTTGTTGCATCGCCAATGGCCAACAAAAAAAATAAAATGGTTAATGAACCAAAAACCAGTTGCAATGCTTTATTAATTTTCAATGTGCCAATAAACAATAATAAAGTAAAAATGCCCCACATAACAAGATATGCTACCAATGCGGTTCCAGGGGTAGCAGATATCCAGCCCCATTTCGCCATGAAGATGAGTGCGACCAGTGATATCCAGAAAAAACCATAAGAAATAAAGGCCGTCATGCCGAATGTGTTGTTCTTTTTAAATTCCAGTATGCCCGCTATAACCTGTGCCAATCCTCCATAAAAAAGACCCATGGCCAGAATCATGGAATTCATTTCGTAAAAACCGGCATTATGAAGATTTAATAATACCGTTGTCATCCCAAATCCAAATAAACCAAGAGGTGCGGGATTGGCCAGACTATCTTTTAATAATACCGGGGTGAGTTCGGTGGGCATATGGCAAGAAGTTAAGAGTTAAAAGTATAGGAGTATAAGAGTGAATTTAATAATTAATTCTGACACTCTTATACTCTTATACTCCTACACTCATTCTGTTCTCAGAGATTTTATGGGGTTGACCAATCCTGCTTTCAAACCCTGAATCCCCAACGTAAGCATAGCCAGGGCGGCACAGAGGCATCCGGCAGCTATAAAAACACTGATCTGAAGGGGAATTCTATATGCGAAATCCGATAGCCAGCGGTCCATTACGAACCACGAAACGGGCAGGGCGATACAGGCTGCAATAGCTACCAATTTCAAATAATTTCCAGACAAAAGCTGCACGATATTGATAAGGGAAGCGCCGAGTACTTTACGTATGCCAATTTCTTTTTTGAGTTGCTGCACTGTAAAACTTACCAGACCAAACAGACCTACCAGGGAAAGTATTACGGCCAGTACTGTAAACAACAAAGAAAGGTTTCCCTGCTTCTGTTCCGATTCATATTGATTTGCGAAATTCTGGTCGATGAAATGATACTCCACACTATTTCCCGGATCAAAACTCTTATATGTTTGTTCCAGGTAAGCCATGGCTTCACTCGCTTTTCCTTTGGCCAAACGCACATACAGATTATCCTGTTCATTTGCATTAGGCGGCAATATCAAAACGAGTGGCTCTACTTTATGCTGGAAAGAATAGGTATGAAAATCTTTAATTACTCCCACGACGGTTTTCGGTTGTCCATCCTTGTCATTCATCGAAATCATTTTCTTTCCCAGGGCATTCGTCCAGCCCAATTCTTTCACCAGCGTTTCATTTACTAAAACTGCATTCGTCAGATCTGTACTAATATGTTCAGAAAAGTTTCTGCCTTCTTTTAATCCGATTTGCATCGTTTTCAAATAATCCGCATCCACCATCAGTTCCTGAACAGATTTCGTTTGCGAGGAGATGGCCTGCTGGTTGTTCTCATAATAATAACCACGTTTACCCAGATCATTGTTTCCAATTGGATTTCCGGCTACGGCTACATTTTCTATCAACGGGTTTTGCAGTAATTTGGATTTGATGACCGTAATCTGGGAACGAAGACTTTTATTATCAATATGAAACGTGACCACTTGTTGCTTATTAAAACCGAGATCGGCGTGGTTCACATATTCTAATTGTTTATAGATGATGAAAGAAGCAGAAATCATAAAAACGGTAATAATAAATTGCAAGACCAATAATGATTTTCTGAAAAATACCGTGCCGCCCATTTTTCCAGTGTCGCCTTTCAACGCCGGAATTGTCTGAAAGCGGGAGAGTAACAGTGAAGGATAAATCCCGCTGATCATGCCAACCACAATAGAAAATAATACAATAAAACCAATGCTTGGCCAGATACCAAATCGCCAGAGTGCAAGATCTTTTCCGGTAATCATGTTAAAAACCGGCATCGAAAATCTGATCAATACGAGTGCTGCCAATCCCGCCAGCAGCGTAACCAGCGCCGCTTCCGTAATGAAGAGAGCTGTTAATTGCCATCTGTCGGATCCCAGGGTTTTCCGAATCCCGATTTCTTTCACCCTGGAAGATGCCCTTGCCGTGGCAAGGTTCACGTAGTTGATGATTGATATAAAAAGAATCAATAAGCCGATAGCGCCAAAAATATAGATCCTGCTCAAACTGCTGTTAGGACTGATTTCATAATCCAGGTTGGACTGCAAATGAATAGAAGCCAGCGGCTGTAATTCCAATTGATATTGGGTCGCCCCGATCTCCTTTCGAATTGGTCCATCCTCAAATGCCGGCAGCAACCGACGAAGTGATTGCAATGATTCAGGATTTTTCAATAATAAATAAGTATATAATGAAGAATTTTGCCAGCTCCCTGATAAACCGGCAGGCATTGGCCGGACTGCTGAAAAACGGAGATGGCTATTCCGGGGAATATCACTTATAACCGCCGAAACCCTGGCAGGACTGCCACCTGGAAATTCTATGACCTGATTAATAAAGGATTCCTGTGATCCAAATAAAGTATGCGCCAGGCCCTCAGTTATAACGATCGATTGAGGATCTTTTAAAGCGGTTTCCTCATTGCCTTCCAGGAAATCAAAACTAAAAATTTTGAAGACCGAAGGATCAGCAAAAATAATATCCTTTATTTTAAGTGTGCCATTTCCATGGGCGACCAGGTCACCTCCTTCGGCATCTATCCTTACTACATCTTCGATTTGCGGAAATTGCTGTTTCAACCGGGGAGCAAGAGGTGCGGGGGTTACAGCAATATTCATATTACCTCCATCCCAGGATTCATGCTGCACCACCCTGACAATTCGATTTGCTTTTATATTGAATCGATCAAAACTCAGTTCATCAGTGATATAAAGTACAATTAGCCAACAGGCCGCGAGGCTTACTGCCAACCCGAATACGTTTATAATTGAATATATCTTGTGACGTTTCAGGTTCCGGTAAGCGGTGCGTAGATTAATACTCAGCATCATGACAAATTTAAACTTTCTGTATCATCCGTGGTGCCAAAGCGATGCCAGTAAAATTAAACTGTGATTCTCAGCGAGTTAAAATTCGAAAAAGCGAAGGATGTTCATTTCTGATACAGTGTCTGATCAAAAGCGGGCAGAACAAGTCTGGAAGACTGGAAGTTGGGTTAGCTATTAACAACTCTATTAAGGCTTGATGCCTCCCACGTCCAGCATCAGGCTTCAAGAAGTTCACTCAGTTCAAGCCATCGGAACTCCTTTGTTTGTAATGTTTCCTCCACAACATTAAAACGTTGAGATAGCTGCTGAATCATATCAAAATTAATCGTTCCGTCATGGAGTTTTTCAGTTATTTGCGCTTTTTCCCTGTTGAGATCCCTGATTTCCTTTTCAAGTTTTTCCAGCTCCTGCTTTTCCTTATAGGAAAGTTTTGGTTTGCCGGATGCGGGCATTACTTCTTTCACCACCGCAGTGGAAACAGATTTTGATAATGCGTTTTCTTTAGCATTCTCATCCTTCAGCCACTGCTGGTATAACCCGTAGTTGCCCGGGAAATCTTTTATCACGCCAGCACCTTCAAACACAAACAGATGATCTACCATCCGGTCCATGAAATAACGATCATGCGATACCATCACCAGGCATCCCTTAAAATCCAGTAGAAAGTTCTCCAGAACTGCAAGGGTAGGAAGATCCAAATCATTGGTTGGTTCATCCAGAATCAAAAAATTTGGATTCTTGAAAAGAATGGATAATAAAAATAACCGTTTTTTTTCCCCGCCACTCAAAGAAGATATATAAGTGAACTGTTTGTCGGACGGAAATAAAAATAATTTCAGGAATTCGCCGGCACTCATGGAACTGCCATCCGCCAGGGGAAAATTTTCTGCAATATTCTTTACGTATTCAATAACACGTACATCCTCCTTAATAACCAAACCCATTTGTGAGTAGTTTCCAAATACTATGGTTTCACCTATATTGATTTTGCCACTGTCGGCTGGTTCGATACCCTGAAGCATATTCAGAAAGGTCGTTTTACCAGCTCCATTCTTTCCAACAACGCCAATGCGATCGCCTTTTTTGAATGTGTAGTCAAATCCTTTCAGGATTATTTTTTCTCCGAAACTCTTATTAACTTTTTTGAATTCGGCAATTTTACCACCGAGCCGGCTCATTTTCATCTGAAGCGTCAGATTTTGTTCATCCAGGTTTTGTTTGGCCTTCGCCTCCACGACATAAAAAGCATCCTGCCGGCTTTTGGATTTTGTTGTCCTTGCCTTGGGCTGTTTACGCATCCACTCCAGTTCTTTCCGAAATAAATTTTTCGCTTTATCAATACTTGCCAGATCAGATTCAATTCGCATGGATTTTTTTTCCAGGTAGTTTTCGTAATCTCCTTTATAAGTAAAAAGCTCACTTCGATCCATTTCCCAGATTTCATTGCATACATTATCCAGGAAATAACGATCATGTGAAACAACCAGCAAAGTGATATTTTCTTTGTTCAGATAATTCTCCAGCCATTCCACCATTTCAATGTCCAGGTGATTGGTGGGCTCATCCATGATCAGCAGGGCTTCCGTTTTTCCAAAACTGATATCTATCAGCGTACGTGCCAGCGCCACTCTTTTGCGCTGGCCTCCGCTCAATGATTTCACTGGCTGCACCAGGTGATCAATATACAGTCTGCTGAAAATCTGCTTTACTTTGGCGTCAAAATCCCAGGCATTCAGGTGATCCATTTCTTCAATACTGCTCATGATGGCATCCGTGTCCTCGGTTTCACTGGCGGCCTCAAATGCTTTGATGGCGGTAGTAACCGGATTGGGATGATGGAAAATATTGTCTAAGATGGAAAGTTCCTCCTGGAACTGGGGATTCTGTTCGAAAAAAACCACATTGATATCTTTGGATATCCAGAGTTTTCCGGATTCAGCCTTTTCTTTTCCGGCAAGAATTTTTAGTAATGTGGTTTTCCCTGTTCCATTTTTGGCAATCAATGCGATTTTGTCGCCGGATTCGATGTTGAAGGAAATATTATTAAAAAGAGGTTTAACGCCATACGACTTACCAAGGTCCTCAGCAGATACATAATGCATGCCGCAAAGATAATCGAAAATGGCTGCCTATGGTGTATTTCGGATGCCTTCAGCCATCAGCTTCGCCACAAAGATATTTCCCGCGTCATTTAAATGAACACCGTCGGATGTAAGCAGTCCCCTGTCGAGGTTATTTTTATTATTTAACTTCTCATATTCCCCGAATGCCGATCTCAGATCAACGAGTGTCAGATGCTGGTCGGTTGCGATTTTCCGGATAATATTCGAATAGTGATTCATATCTCCGTCCTGTTCATTGGTATTATCAAATCGCTCTCCGATAGTAGCCGGGGTGCACACGATCACTTTGATATTAGCGGCCCTGAATTTTTTTACCAAAGCCAGGTAAAATCGTTCAAATTTATCAGCGTCGGTACCCGTTCCCATTTTTTTATGCCATACGTCGTTAACTCCCACATATATCACAACGATATCAGGCGACCTGCTGATCACATCATCATCCATGCGCAGATATAAGTCATAAACTTTGTTACCGCTCACGCCAGCCCCGATGAGTTCATAATTTGATGCTCCATTCGGGTTTAACAAACTGTCATCAATCATGATAAATCCATGAGGCTTCACCGCTGCTTCCGTGATGGAGTCACCAAAAAAAACGACTCTGATTTTTTTTGCCGGCATAAAAGACAAACTGATAAGGGTTGAAATTAAAAAAATTTTGGAAAATGTTTTTTTCATATGTATTCTATAAAAATATTTCCGCAGTATTATCCTTAAAGATAAAGCACGACGATATAAATGAGTACAAATGCCTAATTTCATCTTTAAACCTGTACCAGGATGGCCAGCACAAAAATTACGGTAAATGATAACGGTTCTTTAAGAATAGAAGGCGACTTTGAAATAGTGGATAAAACCGGAGCCCGGTATGATTTAGGCGGAAGGGAACTGATATCCATTTGCCGTTGCGGGCTCTCGCAGAATAAACCATTCTGTGACGGATCCCATAAAAACCATTTTGAGCATAATGCTGTTGCATTCGCTCTGCCTCCAAAGAAAACAGTCTGATTCCGAAAGAAAAACTGAACTAATATATTTTTTTATTCAGTCAAAGCGCTAAGCTTAGCAACAAGATATGGGGACAATGCTTTGCTATATATCCGGATCTCATCTATCGCCCCATCAAAGTAATAAGGGAATATCGTGTTTTCCGTTTTACCAATGTACAAATCGTTGGTGCCAGGATTAAAACCAAATGGCGCGGTTCTGGAATTATCCAGCTTTCCGTTGACATATAGTTTACAAACAAACCCATCGTAAGTATAAACAACCGTATTCCATACACCTCCATGAACAAGGAAGGATGAATCCAAAATTCCGGCATTAGCGTTATCACCGTAAAAAGCGGTAAACATTTCTCTTGTTGTATCCAAAGGCTTTGTATAATCGAATGAAACTGGTTGCACTCTAAGCCCATACACACCTGCCGATTGATCCTGATATCCTTTCATCAATATTTCATTTGCCCAGTATTGACCTGTATAATATCCATTCACCCTGACTATAGCCATCAGGGTAATTTGTGATGGACTTAAAGTCGCGCTATTGGGTACCCGCATATAAGTTCCTCCGGTAAACCGGTAAGCATTTCCGGCACGTCCGAACCGGTCGCTGGTCACTGTTGCATTATTAAATAATATATTATTTCCTCTGCCGCTACTGTCATTTAAGTTTCCATTGTTAAAGTTATAATAGGCTACAAGGCCATAATTTAGATTGTAGAGGGTATCAACAATTGTATCTTTAACGATTTTTACAGTTGTATCATGAACAGTCTTGATTGTAGTGTCATGATTTGTAACTGTCTTGGAGCAGGACGTTTGAGACACGCTGATAGAGGCAAGAACAAATATCACCAGAAAAGAGCTTAGTAGCTTGCATAGAGTGCGCATACAGATTGGGTTGAGGTAAATAAATTTTCAATTTCGATTATTGGTAAATATATAAAAATAACTTATTAAACATAAATTGTTCTGTTTACCTAAGTGTTTCTACTTATACAGCCGTCAGAAAGATTTGAAAATTAAATGTATTAATTGATTCTGATCAATAATCAAACAACTTCTGTGTATTACAAAACCTAAATTCTTTTTTATGAATAGATTTTTTAAGGGTGCCAATTCAAAATTCATGTATTTAAAAAAGTCCTTTGGCAACAAAACATTTAAGTTGTTGGATATTGGCACAGGAAATCATTCAGCTTCAAAAACTGTTTCTATTTTTCCTGCGTGTGAATATTACGGCCTTGATCTGAATAAGGATTATAACAATAGTGCAGAAGATTTTAAAGTAATGAAATCTTTTTATGAGATGGACCTTACGCTCTTAGATTTTCACGTGATTCCAGATAACTATTTTGATGGTATTTGGATGGTTCACGTGATTGAACACCTCCACAATGGAGATCAGGTGATAGAAAAACTTATAAGTAAGCTTAAAGACGGGGGATATATGTATATCGAATATCCCGGAATCAAAAGCACCAAGCTGCCATCCATGCACGGGTCGCTAAATTTTTATGATGACCCGTCACACGTAAGAATTTATTCAGTAAAAGAATTAACTGATTTGTTTGAAAAATTGGGCTGCACGGTGTTGGAGGGAGGCACAAGGCGAAATTGGTTTTTTATTCTTGCTGCCCCCTTCAGGATCTTAGGTCATTGGGTCAGAGGTAAAAAATTAATCGGAAATATCTTTTGGGATACACTTGGTTTTGCGGAATATGTCTATATAGTAAAGAGATGAGCTATTTAGTCCTGCCAGATTTTAATTTAAAAGCTGTACCCAAACTATCTGCCCCATCGTTTATCAAAACCATATGGACAATGTCTGCAACCACTGCGGCAACAAAAACCACGGGATATCAGATAGAATTCAGTAAATACCCTGTATTCGCCCTCGTTGTAATAATGAACCACTTCAATGATATCGCCGCCCCTTCCCGGAAACGGATATTCTTTTCCCTTAGCAACAAGGAGGTTGAGTTCCGTCAGACACTCATTGCACAGACAATTAAAAAAAGTATTTGCCAGGAAGGACTTTGTTTCATTACTCAATTTTACCTGCTTACAGCTGCAGGCAGAAATATTTTCAGCATTACATCTGAATTCCTTTTTACAACGGGGACATATTTTAATTTTTTCCGTCATGCTATTGATATCCTTTTGCCTGCAACGCAAATAGTTCGGCATATTTACCTTTCCTGTCTATTAATTCCTGGTGGGATCCGCTTTCAATAAGTTCTCCCTGCTGCAATACCAATATACGATCGGCCATTCGTACTGTTGAGAAACGATGCGAAATCAGCACGGCCGATTTTCCCCGGGTAAGGGCAGCAAACCGCTGGAAGACTTCATATTCGGCCCGGGCATCCAGGGCAGAAGTCGGTTCATCCAAAATCAGAACCTGTGCCTGCCTCATGTAAGCTCTGGCCAATGCAACTTTTTGCCATTCACCGCCTGACAATTCAACACCTTCCTGGAATCTTTTTCCCAGCATTTGTTCATACCCCGCTGGCAACCGGCTTACCAGGTCCGAAGCCAGACTTTGTTCTGCTGCTGAAACGATCAGGGATGTGTTATCTTTCTGAATAATATTTCCTACGGCAATATTATCCGACACGCGCATCTGATATCGCAGATAGTCCTGGAAAATGATTCCGATGTTTTGCCTCAGGCTAACGATGTCATATAAGCGCAAATCAACGCCGTCCAATAATATTCTTCCTTCTGTTGGATCATACAATCTGGCCAACAATTTTACCAATGTCGTTTTACCTGCACCATTCTCCCCGACCAGCGCGATTTTTTCACCAGCCTTCAAAGTAAAATTCAAATGTCTCGTAGCCCATTTTTCTGCATGCTGGTAACGGAACCCCACATTCTGGAACTCGAATCCATCGCGGACCGGGCTGGGAAAGGAAAGCGGACTTTTGCTCACTGTGATATCTGGCCGGATATCAAAAAATTCAAAAAAATCACTCAGATAGATGGCCCCCTGGGAGACCGCCGAAAATCTTGTCAGGATTGACTCCATCAGAGATTTGAGCTGGCGAAAAGATCCTGCCAGAAACGTAAGCTTACCGATACTGATACTGCCCGAAATTGTTTCCAGTATAATATAAACATAGGCACCGTAGTATCCCAGACTTCCCAACAACGTAAAGGCAGTGCCCCAGAGCGATCTGTTGATGGTGATCCGCCGGTTGCTGACATAGAATTTATTGGCTAATGCTTCAAACTTCTCAATAATAAATCCGGAGAGATCGAAAATTTTCACCTCTTTAGCTGTTTCGTCACTGGCCCCGAGGTACCGCAGATAATCCAACTCCCTGCGTTCAGGTGTTTGCCGCCTGCTGAGTGCATAGGTTTGGTCATTGAAATAAGATTCGCCGATAAAAGATGGCAGGATAGTTATAAATAATAACACGATCAGCCAGGGATTGAAAAAGATCAGTCCCGCAGCTAAAAAACCCATGGTAATCAGGTCCTGCATCTGGCTCATGACCTGCGACAACAGAATGGTTCTGCCCGTGGTCTGTTGTCTTGCCCGTTCCAGCTTATCATAGAAAATGGGATCTTCAAATTGTTCCAGGTCCAGGATAGAAGCATGTTTCATGATTCGGATAGAACTTAATTTTCCGAACAGGTCTCCCAGCAGGCTGTCCAACAGGGAAATGCTGCGCCCCAGCGCATCATTGAAAAGAGCCAACAGGAATTCAGCACCAATCAACATCCATAAATGATGGGTTGAAACATGTGCATGATCCCGGTTCAGTAAAATCACTTCATCAATGATCAGCTTTCCGATATACAAAACAGAAACCGGGATGGCCGATCTGATCAGGCGGAGACCGGCATTCAATGCCGTCATCCAGGGATTGGAATCCCATACGAGTTTAAAAAATGCAGGCAGGTTGCGAAGAGCATTCAGCCGTTCTCTCCAGCCTGGCTTATCTTGTGTTACAGCCATTGTTAATTGTGCAAAATTACGATATCATCGTTGACGGACGGGCCGCCTGCGCTAAAGCCACGGCGGGTAAAACATTTGACGGCTTTGCGACCGTCCCGCATGAGGCGGGATAGCGAAAGCGGGTTGGCATAACGGTTGACAGTTGACAGGAAGATTAAACCAGTCGTCCAACCGGAAAATCGCCTATGGAGATTTTTTGTGATCTAAGGAAAACGTCTGCTTTGGACAAAAAAAGATGGATGGGAATAGCAAATAGAGTCAGATTAAAATGAATTAATCATTTTCTATTAGCTAAAACCATCCACCAAAAGGCGTTGAGCGTTTAAGAGTTACGCGTAATTCGTAAAAAGCCGGAGCTTAGTAACGATTACGGTCACGATTATATCCACCACCACCGCCACGGCTTCCACCACCACCACCTCGGGAACCACCGCCGCCGGGGTTTTTATCTTCAGCAACTTTAACAGTAAGCGTTCTTCCTTCCAGGCTTGTGCCATCGAGGGCCTTAATGGCTTTCTCCGCTTCTTCATTACTTGAAAATTCTACAAATCCGAAACCACGACTCTTGTGAGTTTCTCTGTCTAAAATAACTTTTGCTGAACCAACGGTACCGTATGGTTCAAACAATTCTTGCAATTCTGAATCACTAACGGCGAAAGGCAAACCGGCTACAAAGATTTTCATTCCAAAACATTTTAATAGCCGACAAGATACCACAATAGTTTAGTACGGTGGTTTATTGCGTCTTTTTTTTTAGGAGAAATGACCGATTTCTTCAAAATAGGGCGTTAAATCGGACCCGGGAATACAGTTTAGGGTCAAAAACAGCAATTTAAGGTGAACAGGCAGGTCTTATCCGATCGTCAGAAGACAGAATGATCAGACAGGATAAATGGGGATTCTCAAATCATACCGGGTTCCTTCTCCCGGGATACTGATGGGTGTTAGAGTAGATTTGATGCGGTTTGACCGTTTCTGCATATTTTGAAACCCATGCCCTTTCTTTATATATAAGGAATTGAAACCAATGCCATTATCAGCCAATTCAATCAGAATTTCATGGTTTTCTACTTTTTGGATTTTTAATTTCACTTTCGTTGCCTGTGCATGTTTCAGACTATTACTCATTGCTTCCTTAAAGATCATCATGATATTCCGGTTATAGTTACCCGGGAGTTTTATATTTTCTGATTCCCCCAATAAATTTTCGTAGGAAAAACATATACCGGTATCCTGGAATACATCGATGCCAAGGCTTTCCAACCGGTGCCCGATTTCCTTTATCAAATCGCTTTCCGGATTCAAAGCCCAAAGGATGTCCCTTGTGCCCTGGTAGAGACCGCTCACATTTTCCTTGATCATATGAATAATTCTTTTTTCTTCTTCGTGGCCATTGCCAAGTTTGGAATTCAATACATCGGTCAACACCTGGATTCGCGTTAAGCTATTTCCCACTTCATCATGAAAATCCTCCGATGCGGTTTGCCTTACCTTAATATTTTCTTCCCGTTTAACTTCTTCGATTTGACTGAGTCTTCTTGCGCGCATCCGCATCCGGAGCCATTGTATCCATAAAATAATTCCCATGATCAATACGAGCAACAGAATTTTAAAATAAATAGTCTGGTAAAATGCTGCTTTTATATCAAATGAAAAATCAACATTTTTGTTTGAAAATCCAATCCCCGGCAGGAAAGCCCTGGCCTTAAACGTGTAGTGACCGGGAGGAAGGGCAGGATACGCCACAAAGTGATTTGGAGTCAGGGCCGAATATGATTTTTCCATTCCTTCCAACTGGTATTGGTATAAAATGGATTCACTATTGAGGTAACTGGGGCATCTGAATGAAAACGTCAGATGATTTTCATCATGTGGTAATGCCAGATTTTTAGGAATGGCATACCATTCATTTAATAATCCGGCAAAACGGTTCGGAGCAATATCCTTGGAGAAAACCTGAACCTGTTGAAGAACCACCGGCGGTAAATAAGTTACCTTTCTGTCTGAATCTGGAACGTATTTAAAAAGTCCGGACACCGTGCCAAACCACAGATTTCCATTTTCATCATATGTCGCCGCGCCCTGGTTGCACTCAGAAGAAGAAATATCACCAGCAATTGACAGGCTAGATACCTGCACAGCTTCTGTGTTTGTATCTAAAATTATTTTATTTATACCTCTGCCGGTTCCCAGCCATACCTGATTTTTATGATCCGTGACAACACTGTATATGAAATCTGCATTCAATCCATTCTTTGTTGTGAATTGCCTGCGTTTGCCGTTTGAACTATTGTATATAATCAGTCCTTTATTGGAAGTAGCGAATAAATAAAATGATCCAAGGGAAGCAACAGACATATAACTCGAAGTATTCAGAAGGGAATCATTTATTTTCCTGTAATTAAAATCCGTCCCTACCATAAAAGCACCGTAGTCAGACGTTACCAGGATGCTGTCTTTTGAAACCGGCAGCATCCTGCCGGAAAATAAATTTAAAATGCGGGTTGTTTTTCCAGAAGCCGAGATATTAAAAAAGCCCAGACAGGAAGAAACCCAAAATCCACCCTGAACATCCGGTAAGACAGAATTAATGCACCCCCTGAGTTCTCCCAGCCGGATCCTTGTAAATTTTCCGTTCTCGTATTTTGAAAATATCCCACTGCTGGTCAGAACATAAATGGCGCCCTCTCCCGCTTTGTATATGCCGATTATATTTTGGTCCACCGGATCATCTGACGGCCCCTTTATGTGATTTATCTTTTTACCATCGTATTGAAATAATCCACCTTCTGTTCCGAAATAGAGTTGTTTATTGTCAGTCAACATGGGCATAATCCCCAAATTATTTGTTGCACTGAACTGATCATAAATCAGAAAGGGCTGGAACGAATAACGGAAAACACCCGTTCCATTGGTTCCGAACCAGATATTATCTTCATGATCTTCAAAAATGGAAACGGTATTACTCCCTTCGTATCCATTGGAAGAATTAAATGCTGTTAATCCTGAATCGCTGTATTGGAATAATCCCCTGGCGCAGGTAAACCAGAGTTTGCCCGATCTGTCTAGGTACAAATTGGTGAACTTTCCCAGATCATTATTCTTGATTAGTGAACTGATAACTCCTTTTTCTGACTTATAAATGCCGCCAAACATCAGCAGAAAAACCCTGTCACGGTTTGTTATGTCAAAGACAATCTTCTGGCAGACTCCTTTTCCATACGATTCCGGTGTCAAAATCTGTAATTTCCAGCCATCTTTTTCCAGCTTGTAAATTCCTTTGCTGAGTACGGCGGCCCATAAAAATCCCTGTCCGTCTACCTGGATGGCCGTTACTATTTCATATAAACCCGAAACGACCGTATGAAGAGGTTTATCCGTTTTATTCATACGGTATAACGTTCCCCCGGCCAGCGCCCAGATTCTGTGAGCGGAATCCTGCTGAATCGACTTGACGACATTCGCAGCGGGGTTTTCGGAAAACCTGTAACTTTTAAATCCGGTACCGTTAAACCTGGAGACGCCATTGATCGTGCCGATCCAGATATTGGATTCATCATCGGCCATTATGGTATTAACGAAATTACTGATCAGGCCATCTGTTTCGCTGTAATTGGTAAACACTTTGCCGTCAAAACGGGAAATACCTCCGAGCGTGCAGAACCAAAGATTATCAAAGTGATCCTGTGTGATGGCGAGAACCTGTGACTGTATCAGACCCTGTTGAACATTATAATTTTGAAAATGGACTTTCTGTGCGGACAGGATTACCGGAAAGAAAATGCCCAAGAAAATCCCTTTTACGACATGAATAAAACGACCCTTATTTAGAAAAATGATCATGCAGAAAAAGTAATAAGCCGCAAGCTCCATAAACTAATAGATAATTAACTTTAGAGCCTGTTCTGTTCAGAATAAATCCCCCATAAAGGGGGAGCCCCGTCTCCGGGAAATCATGGAAATTTATGAAAATTTAAATTGTAATGGAAGAAACCAATGTTCGGATCGTCATTGTCGAAGATGACAAGGTCATTCGTGAGGGTTATCGGTTTTTAATAGGTGAAAAACAGGGTTACCAGGTAATAAATACTTATTCGACCGCAGAGCAGGCAATTAAAAAACTTACCGAAGATAATCCCGACCTCGTGATGCTGGATGTTGGTCTTCCGGGAATGTCGGGAATTGAAGCCATACCTAAAATAAAAAGCTTACTTCCTCATACGCTCATTTTGATTTGTACAGTGCATGATTCAGAAGACATTATATTCCGTGCTTTAACCAATGGCGCCTCCGGTTATCTTACAAAAAACAGTTCAGCAGTAAAAATTATGGAATCCATTCGCGAGATTATGCAGGGAGGGGCTTCCATGAGTGCAAATGTGGCACAGCTGGTCATCCGTTCTTTTCAAAGAAATTCTCATTCTCCTTTATCCAGAAGAGAAACCCAGATCCTTGAAGAAATAGCGAAGGGGAAAAACAGGCGCGTTATTGCTGACGAATTATTCATAGATAACGAAACCGTAAAAAGTCATATAAAAAATATTTACGCAAAGCTGAATGTCCATTCCAAAGCAGATGCCATACGTACTGCCAAAGAAAACAAACTGATTTAAAAATAGCAGGTGGTGGAAACCACCCGCGGTCACATGAGAAAATAAAACTAGTATTCGGAGATCCCTATCTGATTCTCCAACATATCTTCAAATAACGGACTTGCCTGTTCGTTACTGCCTTGCGTTACCCATTTTTTGAAATCCTGCATTCTGACCTGATTGATAAAAACTTTCTCACGGGTTGCCGGAAAAAGTTCTACCTCTATCCTGCCTGCCACACATAACTTGAATTTGCGCAGGGATTCAATATGAACTAAATATTTTTTATTAATCCTGTAAAAGTCAGCAGGATCCAGTGCCATCGTCAGATCCCTCAAAGATTTAGAAATTAAATATTTAATTCCCTGTATACGGTCAACCATATAACAGGTTTTATTTTCCAGAAAAAAATAAGCGATTTCATCTGTCTTAAATAACAAATATTCATTCCCGCGCCGGATGATGATTCTACGGTATTGGTTATTTATCGGATTAGTGTTCATTAAGCAGAGAATTGAATCCCGGATAAAATTAGAAACTAACCGTTACGAAAAAATAAAATGACTCAAAATGCCGCCGGGAGGGGGAGAAAAGCCGGCAAGTTTAATTTAAAAACGAATGATTCGGAAAAATGGGGGAGCGCTTTGAGCCTAACGCTTAACACCCGACTGCGTATTGTGATGAATGTGGTATGAGTGGAAAATGTGAGAAAGTGAGCGTTGAGAAAGGAAATGATCGTGTGAAAATGTACTTCAGGACGCTATCAATTCCACCCTTCACTTTGAATTCCCACATTTTGTACCCTTCCACATTCACCCATTATTTCAGATGTGCCCGAAGCATCCACGCGGTTTTTTCATGCTTTTCCATCAGACCTGTTACAAAATCGCTGGTACCTGCGTCCTTATGCGCTTCGTCAAACTCTTTTACATTTCCCCGGATGAATTCAATGATGCTTTCATGATCTCCCAAAAGGTTCTTTATGAGATCCAGGCTGTTGTTTCCGCCTTTTAATTGCTCAGTCAGATGCGTGAGCTTTATGAAGTCTTTTAAACTGGCAGGTGCATAATGTCCCAGCTGACGAATACGTTCCGCCACGGAGTCAACGATTTCCTGGGATTGTTCATACAGATCCTCAAAATATAAATGCACCGAATGAAAATCGGGACCTTCCAGGTTCCAGTGTGCATTTAAGGTTTTAGTATAAAGTACAAATTCATCTGCCAGTAATTTACCCAATTGTTCTGCGACCGTTTTTCTATTTGCTTCGGAAATACCAATACTTGTTTTCATTTTATATTTTTAGTTGCTTGTCTTTAGATTTTAAATAAAAATGCAGCATAAAGTTAAAGGATGCTGCATTCTATCCAAATAGTTTTGGTTTAGATTTTACCGGATCCCCATTCATTATCGCAATAGAATTGGATCCCGGCCAGCTATCAAATGATTACCTTCGCAACATGCCAGAGGATTTTACCGTGAATTTTCTATACAAGGGAGTTCCCCAGGAGATTCATTGCAGGCTCCGGGTAAGCACCTATACCTACCAATTTCTATGTACAATAGATAATACAGAAATGATACTTGAAAGAGATGATGAAGGAAATTTTAGAGCCATAGAGGCAGATCCCTTCAAGGTAAAAAAGAAAAAACCAGATCCGGCCCTGGTCAGAACACTGATCGGAGAAATGGAAAGGATATTGCCTCCTTAAATTAAAAGTATTAAAATCAAAGCTACCGCTACTATTAATTAAATTTGAATAAGAAATCCCCTCATAGAATTCAAACCCTGCTATATGGAAGAAAGTCCGGATTTGCCAGTATATACAGATGTGGAAGCGGTTTTTAAAGGACGTAAAACCACCGATGAAAAAATTCAAATGATTGCCACCTGCACTTTAAACGGAAAACCTGAACGTAGTGTATGGATTGAAGTACCAACCGTCCTTTATAATGGATATAAGGGCAAAGTGCGCATCATTGAGTTCAATGTGAAAAATGGATTGCTGGAAGTGCTAAAAGTGCAGAAAGCGTGACTTCGTAGTGTGGTGTATGTGGGGAAGCGTACAAATGTAGTAATTCAAAATGAAGTGAGGAAATGACAGTGTGCTGATGTACATTCTCACACTATCATTTCCTTTTTCAACTCTCACTTTTCCGAATTTCCCACCCTTTCTACATTCACCACACTACAGAGTCAGGGCTTAGGTTTTAAGCTTAAGGAATCTATCTTCTTCGCCAGTTTTTTATCCTTGTCAGTCACAATATCACCTGCATCATGGGTGGATAACCAGATTTCAAGCTGATTATATGTATTGGTCCATTTTGGATGATGATCCATTTTTTCTGCTTCCAGCGCCACCCGGGTCATAAATGCAAATGCCTCTGAGAAGTTCTCAAACGTAAACTTCCTGTAGAGTGTATTTTCTTTCTCTTTCCACATATAATTTTAAATAAAACGCCAATAACTATGGACGTCATCAAAATGGAGATTGGTATCCGGCCAATGATCCATATCGAAGCCAGGTGCATTTTGAAGAACTTCCCGGCTCTGATTAAAAATGAACCGTTTATTGGGCGCGTCGAGCTTTAACAGGCGAAGCGGAATGGCAAAATATTTCACTCCCAAGCCCAAAAAACCACCAAATTCAATCACGAAATAGTCAATAGTGCCTGTTTCCAGATCTAACATAACTTCTTTTATTTCCCCCAGATGCTCGTCCGAGGAGTTAACAACCTTGTCCCCGGTCACCGATGAGGCTGTCAGATAGCGACCCCATTGGTTTGGAAGAAGCGCCCCTTTATTTTCACCTGATAAATTATCATTTTCAAATAGCTGTTCCTTCTCGTTTATTTTAACATCCATTGTTTAGTCATTAAAGTGATACTCAAGTTAATGAAAAAACCATGCCTTCAAGCCCTGAAAAATGACCCAGATTGGGATGAAAATTCCCCAAATAAGAAAATTTGGGGAGTTTTTTTGATTTCTTTAGCAATTCAATCGGAATAATAAATTTATTTTGCACTGTAAGTAACTGATCCTTACCACTTAATGATTCATCATTTAAAATGGACCGATCTGTCAATAATTGGTATATCTCTTGCAAATATTATTATGGTTTTTCATAGGATATTGGATTTTAAAATGGGCTGGATTTCTATCCTGGCCCTTTTTTTTATTTTACCCGTCCGGCGTAATTAAATACACATTCTTCAGGCATTCTAATCTTAATTTTACCACTCAATCACAATCATTATGAAAAAAGTAGTCGTTCCCTTCGTTTTTTTGATCGGTTTATCGTTTTCGCAAAAGGTCTTCTCTCAAAACAAAGGTGGTTCCAGCGGGGCGCCCATGGAAGTGGGTAGTGTTTTGGTTAATGCTGGCATAGGTGTGGGGGCAAATTATTATGGAGCATACAACTACGGTACGGCATTCGGCTTTAAAATAGCGGCTGACTTTGGACTTTGGCAGGCAGGTACGGGCGTGATTAGTCTTGGACCGGAAATCGGAGGCACTTTTGCATCGGGTGCTTATGGAGGCATATACACTGGTAACGGCTCAAATAATACTTTTGTTATAGCTGGAAGGGGTGCCTGGCATTGCGGATGGAATGTGCCAAATCTGGATACATATGCGGGTGCATCTGCGGGAATTGGATTTAATCATTACTCTTATTACAACAGCACTTCCAATAGTCGTGTAATTCCAGCGTTTGGCGGTTTTGTAGGTGCGTCCTATTTTATCAAACCCAATTTTGGTTTTAACGCGGAGGCCGGATATGACATAACCGTATTCCAGGTAGGTGTCGTGTTCAAAATTCAATAGCCGGGTTCATACTGATAAAAAACTGTTGAAGTAAAAAGCTGCCCCGTGTGGAGCAGCTTTTATTTATTTTATTCCCGAAACGGCATCTTCTTCCAGGGGTTTTTCATTTTTTGTAATTCTGCCTGTGTCCCGGATCAATTGCAGGAATTCTGACCGGTAGCCTTCGATGTCCTTACCGAGAGAATTTTTTGTCATGATGTAAGTTTTGTCAATTGACGATTGTTGTTTGAATGCCGAATTTCTCAATAACATTCCAAACTGGGCGACAGCGGAAACAAAACGAAAGTGTCCGAGTTTTCCCTAACGGTTTGCGGCTCATACACAAGCGCGTGTTCAATCAATTTGCTTTTTTCACCATCCGGGGTCTTATACCGGAATTTAATGTTCATGATTTCATTACCCGCAATGGAATATACCGGATTTATTTTTTTCTGATATTTCAGTGGGTCAACACTTTCCGGAAATTCATTTTTTACTCCAACCGGAATAATCTCATATATGGCTGTCACGGTATGTCCACTACCCAATTCTCCCGCATCTTTGCTGTCGTTGTTGAAGTCCTCTTTTCGGATTACATATCAATTCGCGAAATATTTTAATTATTTTTCAGTGGTTATTACAACGCAAATACGAAAGAATTGTCATTTCTCCGAGACACATTGAACACACAAACGACTGATCAAGAGCTGGTCAATCAATATAAACGGGAAGGGGATGTCAGAGTTTTAGGCGAACTATTTCAGCGATATATGGATCTGATTTATGCAGTTTGTATGAAATACCTGAAAGAACCGGCAGAAGCACAGGATACCGTCATGGATATTTTTGAGGAACTTGTTAATAAACTGCGAAAGCATGAGGTTAGCAATTTTAAAGGATGGCTTTATACCGTAGCTAAAAACTACTGTTTGATGGCGTTGCGATCAAAAAAACAAATACCCCTTACGCAAATGCCCGAGTTTATGCAATTAGCCGAAAATCCTCATCTTGAGAATGCAGTTGAAAAAGAATTGAATCTGAACCGGTTGTCAAAGTGTATCGAAGGACTTTCGCCCGATCAAAAATATACCGTTCAATTGTTTTACCTGGAAGAAAAATCTTATAAGGAAATTGCAGGTATAACCCAAACAGAATGGAACAAGGTTCGTAGCCTGGTTCAGAATGCAAGAAGAAATCTTAAAATCTGTATGGATAAAAATGGATTATCCGACGAATAGTCCGGAAAATACAAAAATGGAGGAAGAAAAAAATAATATTAAATATTCCGCGGAATATATCCGTAAATACCTATACGGACAGTTGTCTGATCAGGCCATGCAGGCATTGGAGAAAGCGGCACTCGAAGATCCTTTCCTGGCTGATGCTATTGAAGGAATTGAAGAAAGCCGGAAACATGCCGTTTCCTTTGAATCAGGAGTCGCAGATTTAAGAACTAAACTGAAGGAAAGAATCAGTCAAAAGAAACGGAAATCCGGAATATTATTTCAGTTGTCGAAATGGCCAGTGGCTGCTTCTTTTATGGTAGTTATCGGTCTGGCTGTTTTCATGGTGACTTATGTAAACAAAAAACAAAAAGTCTCGCAAACAGCTCCGCTTTCTGATTCATCAAGTGTTACATTAAATAAATCTTCTCAGGAAAATTCAGTAGAAGACAGCGTAAAAAGGGATGAACCAGTAATCGCTTCAGTTAAATCCCGGGACATAAGAAAAAATATAGCAGCCAGAAAAGATAGTACATCAAGTGTAAAGGCAAACGAATCCCAGTCTGATAAAAAAACGGGGAATTATTTGGCGGCAGATTCATCCGGTTTTTTCTCTGACACAATTCATAATGCAGAAAAATTTGAAACGCTTGCGAGAAGAGATGTTACCCCACCAGTTGCCGCCTCTGCAAAACAGGGTTTCTATGAAGAAAGAAATCCAGGTATGGTTTCAAATCCCACGGAAACACCCTCAGGCAATAATATCATCAGGGGGCATGTCATAAACGATCAGGGAAAACCCGTTCCTTATGCGAAGGTGAATATCCGGGGATCCAATAAGCATGTTTTTACTGACACCGCCGGATTCTTTAAATTGTATATGAAGGATCCAAGACTGGCGGCCCTGGTATTTGTACAGCCTGCCGGATATGAATCTGCTTCTGTTGAACTGATACCCGACAGCAATATTACTCATACGATTCAATTGCATTCTTCCGCGACAGATGCTGATTTAAAGACACTGCCTGATGAAAAAATATCGCCATTTGTGACCGGATGGGACGCTTTTTATCATTTTATCGACAGTAATAAAAAGATAAATACGAAGGATTCTTTAATGAAAGGTGAAGAAGTTGTATCATTTACTTTATACTCCGATGGGAAATTATCCCCCATCCGAATTGAAGAATCTCTTTCTGCCGCACATGATAAAGAAATACTTCGCCTGATTCTATTGGCACCGGCGTTAAAATTGCAGGAGAAAAAAAGAATCAGATGCGTCCTGCATATACAGTTTAAATAAGAAAGGCCCGTTATTCACGGGCCTTTTCTCCTTGCTTACTCGCTGTACCACTAGCTGCCAAACAAAATATTAATGCGTTATTATTATTGATATCCGGGGTTCTGTTTCAGGTAAATCTTTCCGGTAGAATTTTCTGCATCTATTTCATTCTGCGGAATAGCAAAATACTCATTGACTCCTTTTGTGAATACGGCCGTATTGTTGATCAGATAAAATCCATGCCTGTTTTTTTCAGTCGCAACATATGCATTTAAGGTTGTGGTCATTGTGCCGGTTCCATTGTCATATCGCGCTAAATCGAAGAATCGATGGCCTTCGATAGCAAGCTCAAGTCTTCTTTCAAAATAGATGGCGTTGAGTGCGGCTGTCTGTCCCATGGAACTAAATGCTCCGGGCGGATAGTTACTAACTTTATAGTTATCACCCGGTGTTGTTTGCGGCGAATACGTGCTGGTGGTTGCGTCATAAGTTGCATTCAGATAAACAAATCCCGCTGGATTAGCCGCCCTTGTGCGAACCATATTTACATACGTTTCAGCCTGGTCGAGACTTCCTATCTGGGCTTCGCATTCTGCATCCCACAACAGTACATCTGCATACCGGCAGAGATTTACATTATTGGCTGCAACTTCTGCGGCGCCCCAGAAAACAGTTTCAGTAGATGAATACTTGCCTTGCTGGCTGAGCGCATACGCATTCTTTTTGGGAACAAAAAATCCGTCATTTGTCTGGTCGCGAATCCAGGTCGTGTCAATGGTTCCCCAATCGAAATAGGGTTCGCCGGGTCTGCCAACGGCCCAATCGAGACGTGGATCCACAGTACCGGTCCATGGATTTGTGCTGGCGCTCACCAGTGGAGCATTATTAAAGCTTCCGTCTAAAAGAGGAAGTCCATTCGCATCGGTTTTATAAGCCTGTACAAGGTTCCAGGAAGGATTGTCAAATCCACAGCAACCCGGACCATGATTGTATGGATAATTCAACTCATCACCCGTATTACCATTACCACCATTGGTTGCAATCGCTGATCCGTCATTTACAGAAGTCTGGCATTGAAAAACAGCTTCCGCAGCGGTCTTTTGCGTGGCCGGATTAAAATTATCCTGATAATTAAGAGAAAGAGCATATTTGGTACCACTTGAAGTCGTGCCGCTGGCTATGATCTGATCGAGCAATGCTTTTGCATCTGTGTAGTCGTGTTGGAACATATATGCTTTTGCCAGGAAAGCCATCGCAGCCCATTTATTCACCCGTCCGATATTGGGTTGTGTGTTCGGCAAATTATCCACTGCATATTTTAAATCGGCCACAATCTTTGGCCATATGTCAATGTATTGGCCGCCCGTGTAATTGGGAACATTCAGGTTATTATTCACATAAGAAATATTCTCATCCGCATAAGGAAAATTGTTCCACAATTTTTTCCCTTCCAAATGATAGAATCCGCGCAGAAATCTTGCTTCAGCCGTGTACTCTACCGTATCAGCGGGTGCCAGACCTTTAGACAGACGCATGGTACGAATTACATCATTTGACCTTTGAATGCCCGTAAAAAGAACAACCCATTTCTCATCGAGATAATTGGTTTGTGTGGCCTGCGCCAGCGACCAGGTCATAAGGGGTATCGCATCCGGCTGATCCGAAGGTGTGGAACCCTTGTAGGCATCATCGGCACATTCATTCCCATATACGTAGTTGGAAGCGCCACTCCCATTTCCAAGATTTTGACCAGGAACATTTTCCCCGGATAAAAGCACATAGGCTCCGATCAGCAATCCCTGGACGCCCGAGTTGTTAGTGACATTGGAAGCTAGTAACGACCCCTGAGGCTGTAGATTTAGTTGTTTGTTGCACGCATATATGATAAACGAAGCGAGTACCGTAGTTGCGGGCAATATCCATTTAAATAATTTTTTCATATAATCTGATTTTGAAATAATTAATGTATTGTAAGATTTACCCCTACGTTATATGATTTTTGATTATTCGGGTATACCCCGCCATCAATACCAAACACGGTATTTGTTCCCGGATTCAGTTCCGGATCCAGTCCGGAATAATTGGTGACTGTAAACAGGTTCAACGCCTGTATGTAGACCCTGAACTTATCAAAATGCATGCGCTTTAGTGTGTTTGAAACAATGCTGTAGCCAATGGTCAGGTTTCTGCATCTGAGAAAAGAACCACTTTCCATGGGATATGAATTAAACACACCTGAATTGCTGAAATTGGCGCTTTGTTCAAGCATGGGCACATTTGTTCCGGGATTGGCTACGTGAGCCGTAGGGTCTTTGATACTGGTCGGCTGTCCGTTCGCACCGATCAGCCTGGCTGAATTGAGCGCCACATTCGTGCTGATCTGGTTACCAAATCCCTGGGGGAAATCGGTTGATGATTTTACATTATTTATAATGTCATTCCCCACCTGTGCATAAAAGAAAGTATAGAAATCAAAGTTTTTATAAGTAACCGAAATATTCAGGCCTGCGGTAAAAGATGGATTCGGATTGCCAAAAAAAGTTCTGTCATTACCATCGATCTTACCATCATGATTTACATCGGCGTACTTGAATCGTCCGGGAGCAGCGTCCTGTTGTGTTGGAGATTTGGCCACGTCATCATAGCTTTGAAACAGACCGATCACCTGGTAGCCAAAGAATGATCCCAGCGGATGTCCCGGTTGAATCCTGGAAGTAATAGTCTGAGCTCCTACGGGCTGATTGATGTATAAGGTTCCGGCAGGCAGGCTGACAACCTTATTATTATAAGATGTAAAAGTACCCGTAATGTCAACTCTCAAATCTTTGTTGACCCTTCCATGATAAGTGAGCGATAAATCAATGCCCGTATTTTGAATATTACCCGAGTTGGTAAAGGGATCCAGGGCCCCGCCATTCGTTCCCGGAACTGCCGGGACAAATAACAGTCCGCTGATAAGTTTTTTATACCAGTCAAAACTGAGATCAAATTTGTTATTTAAGAAACTTGCGTCAAATCCAACATCAGTAATAATATCCTGCTCCCAGGTCGTATTGGGGTTTCCGTACTGACTGGTGTAAAGACCTGCCACGGGTGAATTACTGGTTGCATTGATATCATAATAAGACTGGTTAATCTGCTGACCATACAAAGTATATGCATTGGTTGGATTGATATTGCTGATGGAACCCAGTTTTCCCCAACTGCCACGTATCTTAAATTCGCTTAACCAGTTGACATCCCGCAAAAAAGATTCCTGTGAAATAGCCCAGCCCGCGGATACTGAAGGGAAAATACTATTTCGCTGTGCCGGAACAAACACTGAAGAGTTGTCACTGCGTAAAGTCCCACTGATATAATATTTCTGGTCATAATTATAATCGATCCTTCCAAAAACAGAGAATATCGCAGTCTGATATGGTGTATAGAGACCATTGTTTCCAAGGATTCTCGAATTGTTTGTCTGGGTAGATGCCTGCCCGAAATTCAATGTCCAGAGATTAGGGGATACGGTCAGGTTACTGGAGTCTGTTATATAATAATTGCCTCTCGTTGCATTAGACCCCTGTCCGGTATTATAAATGTACTCCGTGCCACCCAGAAGACTAAAACTATGCTTATCAATCTTGTTACTATAGTTTAAAGTATTTGTCCAGATCAGGCTGGAGTTCTGACCATAAGTTTCAGTATACAAGTTGGCTGCATGATTATTTTCAGCATTTTCGTAAGGTGTGGTTGCAAAACCATTAAAATAATAGTTATCAAATGTTCCGCCGGCACTGGTACGCACTGTAAAATGTTTCAGAAAATCAACATCAGCGAATACATTACCAATCACCTGGTAGTCCCTGTTCTGATTGTTTGCCTGGCGGTCCTGGATGGCCACTGCATTGGAGGCGTTGCCAAGTCCCTGTGAGATACCACCTGCATAGTTTCCTGCGATATCATACACCGGAACAATATTGGGAAGCTGGTAGGCTGTATTAATAGAATTCGTACTGTTTACACCGGGTGCATTCAGATAACCCGGATTGGTTTTATACACTACAAAAGCATTTTCACCGATATGGATGTGATCATCAGCCATACTGAAATTCGTATTGACCCTTACGGAATATCGTTTTAAACTGGTCTCGATCAAAGTACCCTCCTGGTCCAAATAATTAAACGACATGAAATAGGATGATTTGCCGGTCCCGCCGCTGGCGGATATATTATGTTCCTGAATCAATGCCGGTTTGAATATATCGTTAAACCAGTTATTTCCGTTTTGGGCTGCAAGCGTAATATGGTTGCTATATAAATTATAGTCGGCCAGACTGGTTTTCGGAGCACCCTGCGGGGCACCTGTTGGCGTGATATAATAGGGAACGACCGGCGTTGGACCATTGCCGTATTGCGGATCGGAAGCTGTAAGCCCATCATTAAATGCCTGCGCCCATTTAGCTACCCCCGTTTGGGTTGGGCTGGCGAGATCCCAGCTTTTGCTTAAGGGTCTCTGGGTTCCTACAAATCCGTCATAAGAAACTTTAACGGGACCTAATCCTCTCTTCGTCGTGATAACGATAATACCATTTGATCCGCGAACACCATAAATCGCCGCACCCCCCGCATCTTTCAGTACCTGAAGGGATTGGATATCATTAGCATTGATATCATGCATACTTCCGGGCACACCATCAATTAAAACCAGCGGCGCTGAATTTCCTGATGACGTGATACCCCGGATATTAACTACCGCAGGGGCACCCGGTGCACCTGAAGTTACTACGGTCACACCAGATGCTTGTCCCTGCAAAAGGGCTTCAGTACTTCCTGATGGGGTCGCCTTTAAGTCTCCCACGTTCACAATAGAAACTGCCGCAGTAATGTCCTTCTTCCTCTGCGATGTATAGCCGGTAACAAATACTTCATTCAGATTACCAACGGTAACAGTGAGTTGTATTTGACCAATATCGGTTTTTCCCGCAATAGGTATTACCGCATTTTCGTATCCTACAGAAGAGACTTCGAGCTGGTTGTTGTTTTTAGGAACAACAATACTAAATTCTCCGGAGGAATCAGTTTGAGTCGCAAGCACCGTTCCTCTCACTAACACAGTAGCGTTCCTCACGGGCTGCTGATCTGTTTTATTAATTACTTTTCCAGTAACTGTCCGTTGGGCAAATGCAGCGCATGAAAGCAGGAGAAATCCCATCAGCATGCAACACACTTTGTGAAGCCCGGTTTTTTTCTTTGGCATAAGCAATCATTGTTTTTGTTATAAAAAGAATTTTTATCTTAACAATTATCAGTTGGATTCGACCGATCCGTTTAAATGAACGATATATACTATTACTATGTCGTTGGAGTTTACAATTACTATGTCGTTGGAGTTTACACGAAGAGATCGGATTTTCAGCTTCTGATTTTCTACAAATAAAGAAAGGCCCTCCCGGTGAACAGGAAGGGCCTGTTCTCATTGCTTAACCATAAACCACTAACTGCTAAACGAATTATAAACCGGATATAAAAAAAATCTCGCTTTCACCATTTGCTATTTTTTACTTTCTGATTATTATGGTTTATCTGAATTACTCACAAATGCGATTCGCTTACTATCGGGCGACCAGGATGGGGCGTTCAATGTACCCTGTCCGCCAAACAAATAGGCCAGCACCCTAGGCGCTCCTCCCGAAGCCGGCATTACTCTAAGCATCACTCTTTGGTATGTAGGATGCGAATTGGGATCGATGTCAATCGGGAATGAAATAAATACAATCCATTTCCCATCTGGTGAAATATGCGGGAACCAGCTATGATACTCATCAAAAGTGATTTGCTCTTTGCCGGATCCATCCGGTTTCATGCGCCAGATCTGCATCGTGCCCGTTGGATTTGCGTTGTAGTAAATCCATTTTCCATCCGGAGAATATTCAGGACCGTCCACATGACCCTTTGTATTGAATGTGAGCTGAATTTCCTTGCCGCTGTTAATATCCTGTTTATACAGATTATAAATTCTGCTTCCGCGCTGTGCTACAAAACACACTTCTTTATTGTTTGGATTCCAGCCATGCCAGTAAGAGGGTGTTTGCTCAGTGAGCAGTCTGGGCTCACCACCCGTCAGCGGAAGAACATAAACGGCTGATCCTCCTCCCGGCATCCCGGCCCTGGAATTACTGATGGCCAGCATTTTTCCGTCGAATGAAATTCCGTGGTCATTATTGATTTTAGCTGCTGATCCCGTATTCAGTTTCTCCGGCTCACCGCCTTCTATCGGAATAGTAAATAAGGAGCCGTGATCATTGTATAATAATTTTTTCCCGTCCGGCATCCAGTTCGGTGCTTCAAACCGGCCTTTGGATTCATAAATGATCTTCCTGTTTCCATTTACAAGATCCATTATTTCAAGGCGACAACCCATTTCTGCCTGAGGCGCAGGCTTCGCTAAAAGCGGATTCGGCTGATATGGATTTTCAATCGGATGATCAATACGAACATTCCATACACGACCAGCGGCCAGTGTGTTCGAGTCATGTGAACATACATATATTCCAGCCAGCACCGTATCCTTCAAATCTATCAACTCGTGCTCACCTACTTCCTGAAGTGGTTCACCCGGATTCGCCATACGCATGATCAGCGTTTTACCCCTGCGCTCCAATTGCATAGTTTGCAAACCCCTCTTAGCTGCAAAAATTTCTCCCTGGGGGTCCTGCATATAGGCGCCTTTCATAGGTCTCCATTGCAATGCGATCAGACCGTCAATATGCTTGCACCCATTCATACTCACAGCATCCGGTGCAACTGATTCCCTGACCATCCATCCTACTTTACGATGCCCGATCGCTCCGACCGTATCACCATAAAAATCAAAATCGGCTGTCAAAATAAAGTCACCGGAAATCTTTTTATACGTGTAATGGAACTGGTCTTCATTAAACCAGATGTTTGCTCCTGACCCTTTAATAATATAACTCTGTGTAGCGGGATCATAAGTTGAAGATCCGGCGTGTTTCACATATCCGATGTCCTGTTGGCTGTCAAAAACGCCGATCGGAGAATTTTGGGAGAAAGACGGCTGGTAAAATAAACCAAGCAGTACTAGGAGCAAAAGAAAGCGTTTCAATTTCATAAGCAGAATCATTTCACCAAATCTATTCTGCTATCATTCTTTAACAATATATTTTACTACATCAATACCACATCAATTTCTCAAAAACCAGGTTATTGGCTTCAATTGATACTTCATTAATACATCATCCCAACGCCTAAGGCCTAAAGCCTAAAGCTCCTATTCAATTTCAAAGAATTAAAAATGCCCCTTCACGGGGCATTCTGAAAATCTGACTCTACTTTTTTAAAATAAACTTATTCTTTTGCATCAATCACACTTTCCAGTGATCCGCGAGCCAGTTGTAGTCGTACTCAAGGCTGTCAAACGCGGTTACCGCATATTCTTCCTGTTCAATAAAATAATACTTCATACCAGCCTGCTTTGCCTGTTTCATCAGGCCAATAATATCTACGCCACCCTTTCCAAATTCCACACTCTTCTTCTCTGTCAGGCTCATATCTTTCAGATGCCATAACGGAAATCGTCCCGGATATTTTGAAAAATAAGCAAGCGGATCTTTTCCTGCAGCAATTACCCAGCCGAGATCCATTTCCATATGAACGAGTCCCGGATTTGTATTGTCCAGCAATACATCATATAATACTTTACCGTCTACCGTGTCATATTCTGATGAATGATTATGATATCCAAACATGATTCCGCTTTTTTTACATTGTTCTCCCGCCTGATTGAACATATCGGCACTTTTCTGATAGTTCGTAACCGTTTGGCCGGGAGAAGGCAGGACAGAACAAATAATATATTCCTGTCCCGCCTCTGACGCTTCATCGATGGATTTCTGCCAGTTCTTATCAATATGGGTGTGACCGCTGCGTAATGTCATACCCTGGTCTTTCAAAATCTTTTTTATTTCTTTTGGTTCCAGTCCGTAATAATTTCCCTTTTCACTTTGCGCCGACTCAATTTCCTGGTAACCGATTTGCCCCAGCTTTTTCAGCGTACCGACCGCATCAGCCATCATTTCTTTTCTCACAGAATAAAGCTGAACACCTACTTTTTTGAGTTCGGGTGCACTTTCAGGTATCCTGATGAGTTCCGGAAGAATGAAAACACCAGCGCTTGCGAATGCTGTTTCTTTAAGAAAGGAGCGTCTTGATTTCATATAGCGTTTTAAAGTTGAAAATTCTAGGGTTGTTCTCCTGTCATGTCAGAATTACTTACGAATGCCACCCGTTTGCTGTCGGGCGACCAGGAGGGTGTATTGATGGTACCCTGTCCTCCATAGACATAAGCAATAACTTTAGGAACCCCACCCGCAAAAGGCATCAGGCGGATATATACATGCTTATAAGGCGGATGAATGCCGGGTTGTACTTCTTCTTTCAGAAAAGAAATAAATACGATCCATTTCCCGTCGGGAGAAATATGGGCAAACCAGTTATTGAATTCATCATTGGTTACCTGTTCCTGATCTTTTCCATCAGGTTTCATCCTCCAGATCTGCATAGAACCGGACCGGACTGAATTGAAATAAATGTATTTGCCGTCAGGGGTGTATTCCGGTCCGTCGTCCAGGCCTTTTGCGTCCGTCAGTTTTACTTCAGGGCCGCCTGTTGAGGGGACCCGGTACACATCATACTCGCCATTTCTTTCACCGCAAAAGACCATGAAATTACCATCCGGCGACCAGCCGTGCATATATGAGGGACCCTTCGGGGTGATTTGTTTGGGAATACCTCCGGTCAGAGGCACTGTATAAATGATTGAACCGCCCAAATTGTCTACACTGCTGCTTAATCCAAGCATGTTTCCATCAAAAGAAATTACGTGATCGTTATTATTGTTTTTAACCGTTCCGGTATTAACGACAGACACGGCATTTGAAGCCAGGTCAAAACGATTGATCAGCCCCTTATCATCATTAAAAATCAGGTATTTCCCATCCTTGGTCCAGTTCGGTGCCTGGATGGAATAAGGAACGGAATAAATAATATTTCTTTTACCGGAGGCAACTTCCAGAATTTCAAGATGACTGCCCAGTTTCATCTGGGTTTGATTGTCGGCCACTCCCTTAAATGGAACGGTAAGCCTCACATTACTGAAAACACCGGTTTCTAATACATCTGCGTTATGAGAACCGACAAACAGGCCCACATACACTTCATCACCCAGGTCAATATCGTTTACTGTATCCATTACAAATGGCTCGCCATATACAGCAGCCCGCATGATGTACTGATTTCCGTGCCTTTCCAGCTCGATGATATTGGCCTTTGTCAGCTTTGCTTTGATTTCTTCCGTCTGTGCACCGGCGGTTCTTCGAAACTGAAGGGATGTAAGGCCGTCCCCATGTTCAACCGTATTCACATGGGCCGAATTGCCATCCAGGGATTTACGTATCATGACCCCCACTTTCCTATGATAATTCACCCAATTTCCCAGGAATTCCGCCCGGGTTGAAATGATAAAGTCTCCTTTCATCTTCTTCCATACAAACTGAAATTCATCATGGTCAGCCCATACATTATATCCCGCCCCTGAAATAACGTACTGCCCTGTTCCGGGGATATAAGTGGCTGACCCCGGCTTTACATTGGTTCCAATGTCTGTATGCCCATCAAAAATACCAACCGGATTTTGCTGACCGCTGGCAGCAACAGAAGACAGTATCAGGAGAAAGGCAAGCAATTGCTTCATGCAGGATGTTTGAAAAATTGAATAAGAGGCATTGAAATTAAATTTGAATATGTAGATACATAGATTTATACCTACTTCAATACTACTTCAGTGCAAAAATTAAACAAAAGGCTATCCGGCCTACTACATCATCACTACATCATATTAATTTTTTAAACGGGGAATGGGCTACAACAGTTCATGACCGGCAGGAGTTGACCTTTTGGATGGACTTTCGCCTTACATTTGGTTCAGATTGATTTGCAAATGAAACGGACATTCATCTTGATCTTATGTGTATGTACATCAATTGTACGGGCCCAGAATCCCATCGGTATCCCGGATATCATAAATTACCACAACAACACCTATAACGCAGGCACCGAAAACCGGAGCATTATAGAAGACCAGAACGGCGTAATGTACTTTGCCAACCTGGACGGTCTGCTTAGTTTTGACGGTTCCTTCTGGAAATTATACTCGCTTCCGAATAAATCAATCGTTCGTTCTATCGCAATGGGTAAGGACAACCATATCTATGCAGGCGGCCAGGACGATTTTGGATATTTCTCACCCGACCACAATGGAAAGCTTTTCTTTACTTCCCTTAAACCACTCCTGTCAAAAAAAGACTTTTCATTTAGTAATATCTGGAATATCGTGGTGGTGGGGAATGATGTATTCTTTCGTTCAAAAGAAAAAATATTTCAATACAACGGTTATTCTATTACAGCATATCCCGCCCCGAGCGAATGGGCTTTTCTCGGATTTGGCAACAATACGCTGATTGCACAGGATTTGAAAAATGGCCTGATGAAATTCAATAACGGCCTTTGGACCAGCTACCTGGAGAATTCGCAGTTACCACCCGATTTTATCGCGTCTTCTTTATTCTCCGTAGGAAATGATAGTAGTTTTTTAACCACCATTACGTCAGGATTTTATGTATTGTATAAAGATAAACTCACTCCTTTCCGTTTTTCAGGATTCAACCCTTTACAGAACCAGAGAATACTGACGGCTATCCCGGTAACACATGACTGGATAGCCGTTGGAACCAATCTGAATGGGTGTTATGTAATCAATAAAAAAGGTGATGTGATCCAGAATCTTTCGCGCAAAGAAGGGCTGCAACTAAACAATATCCTTACGTTGTTCCTTGACAAGGACAATAATCTTTGGCTGGGTCTTGATGACGGCATAGACTTCATCGCCTATAACAATGCCATTAAACATATATACCCTGAACGGCTTAACGAAGGAAAAGGATATACTTCCCTGGTTTACAAAGATGCGCTCTATGTGGGAACCTCAAACGGATTCTATAAAGTTCCCCTGAATGGTAAAGAGGATCTGAGTTTTGTTGACGGTGATTTTGTTCCCCTCACATATACCAAGGGTTCGTCATGGTGCCTTGCCAACATTAATGGAGAACTTTTGTTTGGTCATCATGACGGCGCCTATGCTTTACGATCTGGGCAGCCGGTTCCCCTGAACTCGAAGACGGCGACCTATACTTTTCTTCCGTTTTATAATGTACTTCCCTCAAAGCTTGTTTTAACCGGCAATGAATCCGGTCTTGAAATAATGGAGTGGGAGAAAAATCAGTTTGTCTCAAAGGGGAGTGTCCCCGGGTTTAAAGAATATTCGCAGTTTTTATCAATTGACAACAATAATATGATCTGGGTAGGTCATCCATACCGGGGCGTTTATAAAATTGAGATACGTCCCGGTCAGCCGTCTCTGGTCAAATTGTATACAGACCATCAAGGTTTGCCTTCAGCTGTAAAAAATCAACTATTTAAAGTGTTTAACCGGATCGTGGTGGCGACTGAAAAAGGCATTTATGAATATGACCCAAAAACGGACCGTTTTGAAAAATCTTCTTATTTCATTTCATTTTTCGGCAACAGAAACATACGTTACCTTAAGGAGGATGGCTCGGGTAATATCTGGTTTGTGGAAGATCGAAATTTGGGCGTGATCGATTTCTCCTGGAAGGTTCCCAAAATAATTTATTTTCCGGAACTAAATGACAAGATGGTCAGCGGTTGGGAAAACGTCTATCCGTACAACAATTCCAATATCCTCGTGGGATCTGAAAAGGGGTTCTATCACATCAACTATGAAGCATATAAAAAGAACCGGTACGAGCTGGACGTCATGATTCGGTCTGTGAAGGCATTTGGAAATACCGACAGCGTGCTTTTTGGCGGATATTATACACAGATTAACCAGCCATTGATCCAGGCGGATGATGCAGTGCCCAGTGTGAACAACAATATGAACTCTCTTCATTTCGAATATTCGGCGCCGGTTTATGCCCAGCAGTCGAATGTGCAGTACAGTTATATGTTGAGTGGCTTCGACACCTACTGGTCAGAATGGTCAAAAAAATCGGAAAAAGAATATACGAACCTGCCTCCGGGCAGGTATGAATTCCAGGTAAGGGCAAAAAATAATCTGGGAAATGAATCCAGGGTTAAAGTTTACAAATTTGCAGTGCTGCCGCCATGGTACCAGACTAACTGGGCCTATCTGACTTATACGCTGCTGATTTTTGGTATTATTTACCTGATATACCGTTCGCAAAAACAATTATTCCTGGAGCAGCAGCAGAAATATGAGGAGGAACAAAAAAGACTGACCTATCTCCACGAACTGGAACTGGAAAAGTCAGAAAAGGAAATTGTAAAACTCAGAAATGAAAAGCTGGAAGCTGATATTGCTTTTAAAAATACAGAATTGGCCTCCACGGCTATGCATCTGGTGCAAAAGGGTGAATTGCTTGGCAACATAAAGGAAGAAATGAGCCGGATCAAAAAAAATGCAAACGGCCATGCGGCACCTGATGAGTTTAAGAAAATTATGCGCATTCTGAGTGAAGAAAACAAGATGGACAAGGACTGGGAACAATTCGCCCAGCATTTTGATCACGTCCACAGCGATTTTCTCAGCAATATCAAAACACGTTATCCGACTCTCAGTCCACATGAACTCAAACTGTGTGCGTATTTAAGAATGAATCTGTCCAGCAAGGAAATTGCCCAGCTGGAAAGCATTTCCGTCCGGGGTGTTGAGATTGGAAGATACCGGCTCAGGAAAAAACTTAAGATCAATACCGAAACCAACCTGTTTGATTTCCTGTTGAATTTTTCCACATCGGATAACAAGGCGAAGGCAAGCGAAAGCGTAAAGCTTGACACGTAAAGCCTAAAGCATAAGGCGAGGGCAAGCAAAGCGTAAAGCTTAAGGCGAAGACCTAAAGCAAACTCATAATCGGGATAAGTATCTGAATTAACTGTCCCCATTCACAAATCAACCGCCAACCCACCTTCACTATCCCGCCTGAGGCGGGACGGTGGGCAAAGCTGCCAACTGCTAACCGTATTAAACCAGGTTTGACCTGATAAATTTATAGCTCTGGGTGATGCTGTCGAACGGTGAACCGGGACATTTATCCTGTTCAACAAAGAAAAACTTCATACCTGCCTGGTCTTTATGCTGGAAAATCGTTTTAAAGTCTATGATGCCCGTGCCGACTGCGGCAAAACTCTGATCGGCTTCCTTCGACATATCTTTTACATGCCATAGTGGAAAACGGCCCGGGTGCTTCTGGAATAATGCCAGCGGGTCCTGCCCTGCCTTTTTGATCCAGTACAGGTCAACTTCCATTTTTACATTGTTCTTGTCTGTTTTCTCGAGAATAATATCGTATGGAAATACTCCATTTTGCGCCTGGAATTCGAAATCATGGTTATGATAACAGAATTGTATACCGGATTTCTTACATGTCTCTCCGGCTTTATTAAAAATATCCGCCAGTTTTTTATAATGATCCAGGTCGCCGCGTTCATTAGTTGACAAATAAGCACAAACCATATACTTGAGCCCGACTGCAGATGCATCATCTACAGCCCGTTGCCAGTCATGTAATATTGTACCCTTTACATCAGTTCCCTTTTCCTGTTCTTCTCCCAGGCGGTAATGACCACTATTGGCCACGAGACCATTTTCGCTCAGTACTTTTTTATAAGTGGCTGCATCCATTCCATAAAATTTCTCCGTTCCGGTGTATGTGGCATTTTCTATGGAATTGTACCCGATCTGGGCCACTTTTTGCAGGGTACCAAGCGGATCTGTGCCCATGGCATCACGAACTGTGTATAACTGAAGTCCAATCACGGGTGGGCTGGCGAAAGCGGTCAGCGGACCTTTTACAAATACAGCAGCTGATAAAGCAGAGGCAGACTTGATAAAAACTCTTCTGGATGTCATAAAATAAATTTTAGCTGAGCAATCGGTTTTCGATTTATAAATGTAGGTTCTTTAAAACAAATTCAATTTTTTATGGTACATCTGTACTACGTCATCCCCGGATTCCATGCCTATACGGGTCTGGCTACTACTTCAATCCTACTACAACCAATATAATATTCTCCGACCCCATCCATCATTTTTGAAAAATAATTACCTTTTACATCGTTCGCGATTTGAAAATCTGTAAATCTTAATGCATGAAAGTCTGCCTGATGTTCATTTTTAGTATGATCCTTGTGTCCGCCTGGGGAAATGAAATGGGGGATATCCGTAATGATTCCCGCTTCGTCAGCGATCATCCCACATTACCCATCGGATCACCCGCCCCTCCGTTTACACTTCCGGGAACCGATGGAAAGACGTACAGCCTGTCTTCATTTAGCAAGGCTGATGTGCTGGTAATTGTATTCACCTGTAATCACTGCCCGACAGCCCAGGCTTACGAGAACCGGATCATACAGCTTACAAAAGACTATGCAGCAAAAAATGTGGCCCTGGTTGCGATCATGCCCAATGATCCCACTTCGATCAATCTGGATGAGCTGGGATACACCGATATGGGTGATTCATTCGAAGAAATGAAACTGCGTGCGAAAGAAAAAAACTTCAATTTCCCCTATCTATTCGATGGCGAAACTGAAAAAGCATCTCTCGCTTACGGACCCATCGCGACGCCTCATGTATTTATTTTCGACAAGAAAAGGATTCTGCGATATAGTGGCCGGATCGATGATATGGAAAAACCCACCAAAACTCCCACTGTTATGGATGCGCGTGTGGCCATTGATGAATTACTGGCCGGCAAACCGGTGTCTGTTCCAACTACAAAAGTTTTTGGGTGCAGTATAAAATGGGCTGAAAAAAGTAACTGGATTGATAAGGCAAAGGCGACCTGGGCCAAGGAACCCGTAACGATCGATTCAATCAGTGAGCAGGGAATAAAGGACCTGGTTCAAAATCATTCAGACAAACTCCGGCTAATCAATGTATGGGCTACATGGTGCGGCCCCTGCGTAACTGAATTCCCGGAATTTATTACGATGAACCGTATGTACCGCAAAAGAGATTTTGAATTTATAAGCATCAGCGCGGATGAATTGGCCAAGGAAAATAAAGCGCTTCAATTTCTGCAAAAGCAACAGGCTTCCACGAAAAATTATATTTTTTCCGGCGAAAGTAAATATAAACTCATTGAAGCCGTCGATCCCAAATGGCAGGGAGCTCTGCCTTATACAATGCTTGTGGAGCCGGGAGGGAAAATTGTTTTTGCAAAAGAAGGAATCATCGATCCCGCAGAACTAAAGAAAGCGATTGTGGAGAACAAATATATCGGGCGATACTACTAATAATTGTCAATTGTCAATTGATAATTGTTAATTAAATCACCTATTTGACAATTGACAATTAACAATTGACAATTAACAATTACCAGAACGCCGTATATAATCCCGCCAGAATGCCCATGATAATCACTGAGCCCAGGATAAATGCCGGTGACACCCTGAAGTCTTTTTTATCAATAATGATTGTATGGGAAACCTGATTCGTCGCAGGCCGGGATAAACTGATGCCAGTCATAATCAGCACAATGATTACAAAGGTTATTGTCATTCGATCCAGGAATGGATAATCTGGAAAAGCCCCTTTCGTCCAAACCGGAAGAAATTTTAATATCGTCGATACGGGTATGGTCAGAAGACTGCCCGTTAATGCGGCTGAAGCAGTAGTACGTTTCCAAAAAAACCCCATCAAAAAAATCGCCAGCACGCCGGGTGAAATAAAACCCACATATTCCTGGATAAACTGATAAGCCTGATCGAGATTTTTTAACGCCGGTGCAATGAGTGCAGCAATACCCATCGCCACAATAACAACCCATTTGCCGATACCAACCAATTGTTTTTCGGAGGCGTTTTTATTGAAAAACTTCTTATAAATATCGAGTGAGAATATGGTTGAAATACTGTTTGCCTTTCCGGCCAGCGAAGCGACAACAGCAGCGGTTAATGCTGCGAACGCAACACCTTTGAGTCCGGGCGGTAACAGATTCATGAGGGTCGGGTAAGCGTGATCCGGTTTGACAATCCCATCGGGCATCATTTCCTGCTGGAACATGCCATTCTTATGCAAAACAAACATCGTTATACCCGGAAGCACCACAATTACAGGCACGAGTAATTTTAAAAATGCTGCGAAAAGCAGTCCGCTTCTCGCGGTTTTCAGATTGGCACCCAGAGCCCGTTGGATAATATACTGATTGCAGCCCCAGTAAGCCAGATTATTAATCCACATGCCGCCGATAATGACCGAGAGACCCGGAAGGACCTGATAGTATGGATCTCCTTTATGGAATATCATATGAAAATGGTCCGGTGTTTCCTGACGCAGGATGGATATACCTTTCAGCAAATTACTGCCATAACCGAAATGCTGTGAGAGTAATGTGAGTGCGAGATAAGTGGTAACCAATCCGCCAATGAGTAAAACCAATACCTGGATAACATCCGTGTACCCGATAACCTTCATTCCACCCAGCGTAACAACGATGGAGAAAACGGAAAGACCCACGACACTCCAACCA
>JABDFX010000008.1 GCA_013286315.1 Bacteroidota bacterium
TTTCCAATGCTGACATGGGGGGCAGGCACAGAAAGAAGCCAGTTCGGACAAATATCATGTGTGGCTTTCAACATAAATGCAGCGATCTGATTCAGAACTTGTCCTTTATAAGGTATGAGACGGGGAAGAATCACGTCGAATGCTGAAATGCGGTCTGAGGCGATCATGATCAGCAAGCCATTATTTAAACTGTATACATCACGAACTTTTCCTCTGTAAAATCCCGTTTGATCCGCGAAATGGTATGCCGTCATTTTGCAATTTTGGGTACAAAGATTAGGTAAAAACTAAAAAGTAAAAATTTAAAAGTAAAGGAGGAAAAGATCATTTTCCTTTTTATTTTTTACTTTTTAAAAAGATAGTACATATTTGTATCGGGAAATTCAATAAACTAACTACTTGCCATGAAAACATTTACACGTGCTTTTTTTATATGCCATATTGTATTCCTGTCTCTTGGTAATTCCTTCGCCCAAACGCAAATCATAACGGGTAAAATCAATAATGGAGACAACAAAGAACCCGTTCCGGCCGCTTCTGTTTTGATCAAAGGAGGAACCAGGGGAACATTTACTGACAACCATGGGAATTTCAAACTTACGGTCCAGTCTTTTCCAGTCACATTGATCATTTCATCGGTTGGATACGAAACGCAGGAATTCCAGGTGGTATCTGCCTCCACTGTTATTTCCATTGATTTGAAACCCGCTTCCATTATGGGTACGGAAGTGGTGGTATCCGCAACGCGCTCACAGATACGAAGCCTTGAATCACCTGTCTCCATCGAACGCATGAGTTCATCCTATATCCGCGAAGTACCTGCGCCTTCTTTTTATGATGCCATCGCCAATTTGAAAGGGGTGGATGTGGTCACTTCATCTATTCTGTTTAAAACCATGGGAACCCGCGGATTTAACGGCTCGGGAAATGTCCGGATGAACCAGCTGGTGGATGGAATGGATAACCAGGCACCGGGATTGAATTTTGCCGTGGGTAATATCGTTGGTTTGAATGAACTGGATGTGGATAATGTGGAATTATTACCAGGTGCGTCATCTGCCTTGTATGGATCCGGCGGCATGACGGGTACGATATTGATGACCAGCAAGGATCCCTATAAATACCAGGGTTTAAGCGCCATCGTTAAATACGGCCGGAATCATATCAGCGATCCCAGTACGAGTGCAGCTCCATATTATGACGTCATGTTACGATACGCGCAATCCTTTAATAAATTTGCATTCCGAATTTCAGGGGAATACACGAAGGCGAAAGACTGGACGGCGACCAATTACAGCAATTACTCACCGTATCAGGGTACCCCCATTGCCGGCGACAGGAGTTTACCGAATTATAATGGAGTGAATGTATACGGAGATGAAAGTCCTTTTTTCACAGTATACAATGGACTACAAAGTGCAGCTAATCAGTATCAACAGGCGGGAGATCCTGTAACAGCTGCCAAGCTGAGGGGCATCGCTGCGTTAACTCCGGTAAATTCAAGCGTAACAAGAACCGGATACAGTGAAGATTCACTAACAAATTATAATGCTTATAATTTAAAAGTTTCGGCCGGTTTATATTATAAGGTCAGCGACAACACGACGGTAAGCCTGACTGGAAATTTCGGAGAGACGAATACAATCTATACAGGAACCGACCGCTTTAGTTTAGTCGACACAAAAATCGGACAGTATAAGGCTGAAGTAACCGGTAAGAATTTTTATGCAAGGGCCTATACAACGCAGGAAGATGCGGGCAATTCCTACGACATGGTAGCAGCTGCTACGCTTCTCAATGAATCGTACGCGCCTACCGCAACAGTATGGGCACCCACTTATATCGGAACCTATGCACAGGCATTTGGGGCGGCACTTGCACTTGGAGAAACACCTGCCCAGGCCTATGTGAGTGCCAGTGCAGCTGCGAGATTCAATGCAGATAAAGGCAGGTATCAGCCGGGAACAGTCCCGTTCAACAATGCATTGGATTCACTGAAGAAACTGGCAATTCCTGCGGGTGCAAAATTCAATGATAAGACAAACCTGTATGTCGCGGAAGGCATGTATAATTTTTCTGATCTGATCAAATGGGCCGACATCAGCATCGGTGTTGCTACCAAAGAATATGTGTTGAATTCCCATGGGACGATCTTCGCGGATACAGCCGGTGTGATCAATATCAACGAGACAGGTGGTTTTGCCCAGATTCAAAAAGGATTTTTTGAAGATTACCTGAAAATAACTGTGGCAGGCCGGTACGATAAGAATTCCAATTTCAAAGGAAGATTCACACCGAGAATTACAGCCGTATATGAAGTGGCCAAAGATAACTATATCCGTGCCTCATATCAGACGGCTTATCGTTTTCCTTCTACGCAGAATCAATATATCAACCTGCAGACGGGTTCCGCGAGACTGATCGGCGGTCTGCCACAATTTATTTCCTACTATGGTTTAACAACTAATACGTATGACACGGCAGAGCTTGGAAATTATGCGAGAACCGGCACACCGCCAACACAATATCAATTCAAAGAATTCAAACCTGAAACCGTGGCTTCCTGGGAATTGGGATACAAGGGGATTATCGCAAATAAATTATTCATAGATGTTTATGGTTTCTATGCGCAGTACACAGATTTTATCGGGCTGACCGTGCTGGTTAAAAACCCGTTGACCCAAGGACAAAATGCATTGAACACTTTCGGCATATATACAAACAGCAGTAATAAGGTGAATACGGTTGGCGCCGGTATCGGTCTACAATATACATTGCCGAAAGGATTTTTTGTGGGTGGTAATCTTGCGTACAATGATATATCCAATAATGATGCGAATGTGCTGACGCAATTTAATACACCGAAAATCAAGTACAATATTTCTGTCGGAAACTACACGATCAAAAAAGTTTTTGGCTTCAACCTGACCTATCACTGGCAGGATAGCTATTTATATGAATCATCATTCATTTCCGGTACTACACCATCCTTCGGCGCACTGGATGCACAAATCAGCATGAAACTTCCAAAATTGCAGAACAGTATGATCAAGATCGGCGCTACGAACCTGTTGAATAAATATTATTCCGATGCGATCGGTAATTCACAGATCGGAGGATTGTACTACGTGAGTATTGGTTACAACGTCTTCTAGTGTGGAAGTATGGAAGAATGGAAGTTTGGAAGTATGGAAGAATGGAAGTATCTGAAACTAATTAACTATTACTTCCAAACTTCCATACTTCCATTCTTCCATACTTGTGATAAGTGGGGCTAAACATTGAAACGAAAGTGCATAACGTCCCCGTCCTTTACGACATAGTCCTTTCCTTCAATCCTGAGTTTCCCTGCTTCGCGGCAGGCTGCTTCGGATTTATATTTTATGAAGTCATCATAGGCGATTACTTCGGCTTTGATAAATCCTTTTTCAAAATCGGTATGAATAACAGAAGCTGCCTGCGGGGCTTTCCATCCTTTTTGAATGGTCCACGCCCTGACTTCCTGCACACCGGCCGTGAAATAAGTTTGCAAGGTTAACAGGGCATAAGTACTCCTGATCAGTTTATTCAAAGCGGGTTCCTTCATTTTATATTCTTCCATGAACATGGCTTTGTCATCTGCATTCTCAAGTTCTGCGATTTGCTGTTCAATGGAATTATTCATTACGATCACCTGAGCATGTTCAGCTTCCGCGGCTTTTTTCAGCGCCTCGGAATATTTATTTCCGGTATGCATCGATTCCTCGTCCACATTGGCGACGTATAAAACGGGTTTGTCTGTTAATAAAAACAGATCCGCGATGGCCGTCTTGTCATTTTTATCCAGGTGAAGCTCACGGATATTTTTTCCTTTTTCAAGATACTCCTTACAACGTTTAAGCACTTCAAATTCCAATTTCTGTTTAGGGTCTGCTGTTCTGAGTAATTTTTCAGCTTTCTGATATTTTCTTTCTACCCCATCCAGATCTTTCAGTTGAAGCTCCGTATCTATAATTTCTTTATCGCTGACGGGATTGATGGCCCCCTCATCGCGAAGGATATTTTCATCTTCGAAACAACGGATCACGTGGACGATAGCGTCTACCTCGCGTATATTGGCCAGGAATTTATTTCCCAGACCCTCACCTTTGCTGGCTCCTTTTACGAGTCCCGCAATGTCTACGATTTCAATCTGGGTTGGTACGATTCGATCGGGATGCACCAGCGCCGCCAGTTTATCCAGTCTTTCGTCCGGCACATCCACAAGCCCGATATTGGGTTCAATCGTACAAAACCGGTAATTGCTTGCCTGGGCTTTTGCACTGGTACTGACCGCATTAAACAACGTGGATTTTCCTACATTCGGTAACCCTACGATGCCTGCCTTTAAAGCCATAGAAAATAAAATTTATTGATTCAGAATACCCGTGTTTTTGCGCCCGCAAAGATAGAAGTATTTGAGGGATCGTTATTTAATTACTTATATTCAACCCATAATTCCGGCTATGGCCCTCAATCTGATCTGGATCATTTTTTTTCTGATAGCATTCATTACGGCACTTGTGCGGCTGATTTTTTTCGGGGATACGGAGATATTCAAAACAATTATCGATGGGGTTTTTGATTCCGCGGGTACGAGTGTACAAATAGCCATCGGACTGATTGGTGTACTGGCAATGTTTCTGGGATTCTTAAATATCGGAGAGAAGGCTGGCGCCATCAATTTTCTGTCCCGCATTATAGGTCCTTTTTTCAGTAAACTTTTTCCGGAGGTTCCGAAAAATCATCCTTCGATGGGACATATGGTAATGAATTTTTCTGCGAACCTGCTGGGTCTTGATAATGCCGCTACTCCGTTTGGTCTAAAAGCCATGAAAAGCCTGCAGGAGCTGAATCCTGTTAAAGATCAGGCTTCCAATGCGCAGATCATGTTCATGGTACTGCATGCCTCGGGACTCACGATCATTCCGGTGAGTATTATTGCCCAGCGTGCCATTCTCAAGTCGAACGACCCCACGAGCATTTTTATTCCCTGTATGATTGTCACTTTTGTTGCGACCGTGGTGGCCCTTACGGTGGTTGCAATCAAACAAAAGATCAATTTATTCCAGCCCGTGATTTTGTTATGGGTGGGAGGCATCTCTGTATTAATCGGCGCGCTCGTGTATTTTTTGCACCTGCACAGTAATTATATTGATCCTTTTTCAAAGATATTCAGCAATGGCCTGATCCTTTTATTGTTTGTGATATTTATCATCGGGGGCCTGGTGCGGCGTATCAATGTATATGAATCTTTCATAGAAGGTGCCAAGCAGGGTTTCCAGGTGGCTGTTACGGTGATTCCTTACCTGGTGGCGATGCTTGTTGCCATCAGCGTGATTCGAAGTTGCGGCGTGCTCGATTTTATTACCGGTGGAATAGGATCTTTCTTTCATCTGCTCGGTATCAATAATGATTTTGTTCCGGCATTACCGACAGCCCTGATGCGTCCCTTGAGCGGAGCTGCCGGTCGGGGTATGATGATTACTGCAATGCAGCAGTACGGACCTGATTCCTTTATTGGAAAACTTTCCTGTATTTTCCAGGGAACCACGGATTCAACATTTTATATCGTGGCATTATATTTTGGTTCTATTGGTATCAGCAAGACCCGCTATACGATACCAGTTTCATTACTGGCAGATTTGTCGGCGATTATAACGGCGATTTTGATATCGTATATATTCTTTGTGCATTGAGAGGGGCGGGATGCAGGAGGCGGGAGGGGTGAAGTACCTCAACCTTCTAGCCTCCCGCTTCCGGCTTGATTGGGTTTTCAAACAGCTCAAATTTCGATTTCGGTCTTCGCTCGTCGAGCCATTTGAAATTACGGAGTTTCATTTCATCGAGGTTTACTTTTTTGATCGGGTACATGATGCCGTCGGCATCCTGGCGGAGAACCACTTTGTTCAACTGTTTATTGAGAAAGATCATATCGATGACATCTGCTTTATTCACCCGGTTGACCCCAACAAAGGCCGCACTGTCATCCTTTATATAATAAACAGCTTCGGCACTTCCCTTACTTCGCATATAGTCTATGACACCGTCCTTAAAATATCCGTTCAGCGTATTGCCTTTAATCTGATTAAACATATTCGTATAGGCTTTTCCAACCACCAGGCTGTTTTCGAAAACATATAGCCGGTCAGGTTTTTTATTTTTTGTATATAGAAACATCGTGTCACCGGTAACCTGAAACCCACCAGCCCAGGCAATGGGGTTTGTGTATAATCGGAAAATGGAATCGAGTCCGGAATAATAACAACTATCAGCCACAGCCTGCAGGGAGTCTGAAAAAATTCTTACATGATGATAGATTTGTAAATAACGGAGGCTGCTGTCGTGCGGATTTTTTGCACTGCGAACGATTTCCGAACCCTGTACCGAATCGGGCCTGTTTAAAACAGAGTCAGGAATTCGTGCTGAATAAACTGTGTCACCCGTTATATAGATCGAATCCTTATCCTGTTTTAAAATGATCAGGGGATTCTGTGTGGCAAAAAAAGTATTCGCTTTACTGTTCGCAATCATCAGATTTGAAATCAGGGTCAGGTTTTGAACCGTATCCCTGAAAACGGCATGTCCACGAGCGAGACTCAGGCCGGTGCTGTCATCAAAACGAATATCATCGGCCGTGATCGTTTCCGCTTTATCTGTTATCGTTGGACGTTTTCCAAACTGCGCCCGGTGATTTTTCAAATCATAATATCCCTCCTTTGTTCTGATGGTCCTGCCCGTACTGTCGATGATATACGTACTGGTAATAAAAGTTGCCAGCTGGTTTTCAGAGTTATAAAGTAATGAATCTGCCGTCAAATCATAAGCGGGATCCTTCAGTTTGACGTTCTTCTTAAAATAAATATCCTTGGTTGCTTCATAGTAGGTCCCTTCCTTACTGGTGACAACCGTATTTTTATTGATCACCTTCCCGCCATTATAATAATCCCCGATATGCTGATTCATATCATAATGCAATTCGTCGGTTGTTAAAGTGCCTTTCCCGTCTTTCAACACAACATTTTTCTGAAAAATAATCTGCTTCGTGTCAACAAAATATCTCATGTAATCCGAATAGATATCTGTTGAATCCTTGTCGTTGATATGCACATGGCCGAAGGCTTCGATCGTGTTATCCTTATGGTTCATTGCGAGACTATCGGTATAAAACAATGTTTTGTCACTCTGCAGTTTTACATGACCGAACAAAGATTGAATATCAACAGAATCCTTTTGCACCTGACGAAGCGTATCAGAGTGCCATATATAAATGGTTTGCGTGCTGTCGCTGGTTTTGGACTTGAAAGCAACAGCAATCTGCGCAAAGGATTGAAATCCTGACATGCACAATATCAGTAAGGCCAGAAAATGGGCCGGTTTTTTCATCACTTCTTGGTTGGCGGATTGGAATTGGCGCTGCTGTCATTCAGGGGGGCCATCAGGGGTCCTTTTTTATCCTTGCTTCCGAAAACAGAAATGTTGACATAACGTTTCGGATGCATTCGCAGGTCGTCCAGTAAAATATTCAGACTCCGCGTTGTGCTTTCCAGGTTGAGGTAAAGTTTTTTGTCATTTATGAGTAAGCCGAGTGTACCATTCGGACTGTTCACTTTGTTTAATGCATCCCTTAGTGAATTCATCGCATTCTGCGCGCTGGCCAGGGTCTCATCTATTTGCGCATTGGCCAGTTTATTGGTCGTTTTTTCGAGATTGTCGAGGGTACCGGTAATCCGTTGATTATTGCTGGCCAGGTTGTTGGTGAAACTGTCCAGGTGTATCATTGTATGAGCGAGTGCACTGGTCCGGTCGTTCAGCATAATCTGAAGCGAGACTGATGATTTGGCCAGGTTGCTGATGATCGCAGCGAAATTATTTTTTACTTCCGGGTTAAACATCGTTGTTATCTGCAGGATCAGCGAATCCAGGGAACTCAGCGTTTTGTTGAGGCTCTTCATGACCGGCGCAAGCCTGCCCTGAACTTCCGACAGAATGCTGCCCTGATCTACAGTCTGCAGTGTATCGCCATCCTGTAACATCTCCGTGGCATCTCCCTTGTTGATAACAATATTTGAGGAACTGATCAGTGCTGATTTAATAACCGCAGCAGAGTTTTTTGGAATGTTTACATCCTGCTTCATACTGATGGTGACCAGGATACCGTCAATATTTGGATCCGTTGCCTTTATGGCGTATACACTGCCCACATTTAATCCTTTGATACTAACAGAATTTGATAATTCAAGACCATCCACGTTTTTGAACACGGCGTAAATTTTCTTGCTATGTGAAAAAAGATCTTTTCCCTTCAGAAAATTAAATCCCAGGATGAGCAGCACGATGGCAACCGACGTTAGTGCACCAATTTTTGTTTCGTTCGTAATTTTCATTCGCAGTTTTGTTTAAAATAGCCGCCGCCAACATCTTTTATGCTCTACAAACCTAAGGAAAAAGATCGTTCCCCGTTGAGGATCTCTACTCCTTTATTGGCGAATGGAATCCTGTGCCGACGCCGGAGGAACAGGAACATTGCCTTCAACCTGGTTTTTATAACGTTCCAGAGCATCAACAATATTCTCTACAACTTCATCCTGTCCTTTATTACTGTTCAGATATTCTTCTTCCTCTTTATTACTTAAAAAACCCACTTCTATTAATACACTCGGCATACCGGTTGCCTGCAACACCTGGATACCCACGTCCCGTTGTTTAACGCCATAACTCTGTCTTCCTGCTGCCGCGAAAGATTCTTCCACCATGGTTGCGAAAAGGGCGCTGTTATCGAAATATTTTTTTTCATATAAAGTGGCGCGCATACGGGCCTCGGGAGATGTCAGGTCAAAAGCTTCTTCCGCTGCGGCACTACTGCTGCTGTCGGCAACATCCTCGCCACTTTCCTCGCGTTCATTGATTGCGTCGTTCTTATTTTCCTGCTTTCCTGCTTTCCAGATATATGTTTCCGTTCCAACGCGCGTATTCTTCACCCAATATGACTCATATATAGGTGCATTGATCCATTTCTTTCTTTTCTTTGAACCCTTACCAACATATACCAGCTTTTTTTTGTGCCCGATCACTCTTTTCTCATAATACCCACCGGCCGGCTGTCTGGTGGAATTGCAATGTATACTGATGAATAAATCTCCTTTGGCCTGATTTGCAATTTGTGCGCGGCCATGCAAATCATCGTGCAGGTTGTCTGCATTGTTTACGCAGGCATCGGTTGTTCTGGTAAAAACAACTTTGGTATTGGGAAATCTTGCTTTGATAGCTTCTCCAAGTTTGAGGGAGATATCGAGCGTAACATCTTTCTCCGCAGAGATTAGTCCCCGGGTGCCGGGGTATAATCCACCATGACCCGGATCAATTACGATGGTGCGTAATTTAATTGCAGCCGGATGATTACCCGAATGAAAAGACGAAAAAATAAAAAAAATGAAAACAGAAATGAACAGGCCAAATAGTGTTCTCACCATAGTTATCTTTTGACTGTCAAGATGTTAATCTTCTTAAATACTTAGATAGATACCCCTATTTTTGTACCATTGTAATGTATGAACAACGGGGGCAAAATTAGTTTAAAATACCTTTCCACGCTGATTTTAACATTGCTATTCTTTTGTGTAACTGTTAACAGTTCAGCCCGTTATTATAGAAATCGTGACAAGCCTCCGCCGGATGTTGAGGATACAATTCCAAAAAAAAACATTTCCTCATTAAAAGATACCGTCATCATCGATTCAGCGTTGCTGGATACCCTTCCTTTTCATTCAGACAGTGTCAGGCTGCAGGTTGATACGATTCATGCCCCTTATTCAAAAGATTCGCTGGATGCTCCCATCTCCTACAGTGCACAGGATTCCGTAGTTCTGGACGTGCCGACCAAGAATATTACATTATATAACAAGGCGAATACAAAATTCAAGGATATTGATCTGGATGCCTATAATATCCGGATGGATCAGGCCAACAGCCTGCTCCTGGCTACTTACGCAAGAGATACATCCGGCGCTATGATCGGGCGGCCGAAAATGACACAGGCCGAGACAAAAATGGAGTCGGATTCTATGGTCTTCAATATGAAAACGAAGAAGGGCATCACCATCAATACGTTTACGCAAAGCGGTGAAATGTATGTGATGGGGGAGAAGATGAAAAAGATTTCCACGAATGACTATTATGCATTCCGCGGACGTTTCACAACATGTAATCTGGATACACCCCATTTTGCATTCCGGACAAATAAGATGAAGCTGATCAATAAGCAAATGGCGATCACAGGACCAGTACATCCTGAATTTGAAGGTGTTCCGATTCCGATATATATTCCATTTGGGTATTTCCCGATTTCGCAGGGAAGACACTCCGGATTCCTAGCGCCCACCTTCGATGTGAGTTCCCAATATGGTCTCGGACTACAGGGGCTTGGTTATTATAAAGTGCTGAGTGATAATTTTGATGTAGCCTTCCGGGCTGATATTTATTCGTACGGGGGGTATACGTTACACCTGACGCCAGAATACAGGGTCCGGTACCGTTATAGCGGGCGAATGAATTTTATTTATCAGAATATCCGTATACTCAATAATTCGGGTGAGGCTGCATACACCTCCTCTAAGACCTATAACCTTCAGTGGGCACATAATGTGGACAGCAAGGCCCATCCCGGTCAGAATTTTTCTGCCAACCTAAATCTGATGTCGGCTTCCTTCAACAAATATGTTTTAACTAACCCGACAGCTGTTTATAATAACCAGATCAGTTCATCCATTGCCTATTCAAAAACATTTGAAGACGGTAGATACAATTTGACGGTGAACGCAAACCATAACCAGGATAATATTTCTGGTCTTGTAAATATTAATGCACCGTCTATTGGGTTTACCGCCATCACCATTTATCCTTTTGCTCCCAAAGATTATGTCGGTATTCCCAAATGGTATCAGAAACTCGGGATCGGACTGAATTCCAATATTTCGGGTGCGACCAGTTATTATGATTCCATGGCAAGCTTCAGTCATGTTTTGGACACTTTTAAATGGGGTGCACAAAATAATGTCCCGATTACCCTGGCCTTACCTCAGCTGGGTTTTTTACAAATCACACCCGGCGTGAGTTTCCAAAACAGGATCCTGAGCATGAAATATAATTATGCCTGGGATTCTCTTAACCAGAAGCTTGATACGCTGCCGACAGAAAAAGGGGTATTTTTTGCCAATAACGTAGCATTCTCTCTGAGCCTGAGTACTGCGATCTTTGGAACGTTCCAGCATTTCGGAAAGAACAGCAAGATCCTGGGTATTCGCCACACAGTAAGGCCTACCATCAGTTTTTCTTACTCTCCGGACCTGTCTAAAAGTTACTATACGGAGAATATTCAGTATACTAAGGAGGGTAATAAACAAAGCTTCAACCGTTTTAACGGAAACATATACAGCGCGTTTTCTCAAGGATCTTTCGGAGGATTGAGTTTCGGAATAGATAACAATATTGAAATGAAAGTAAAATCAAAAACGGACACCAGTGCGGGCGCGAATGAAAAAGTGAAACTGATCGACGGATTTGGTTTTACCGGAAGTTATAATTACCTGGCCGACTCTTTTAAACTGAGTCCTATTTATTTTTATCTGCGTAGTACATTATTCAAGAACATTAATATCTCTGCAACCACCAGTTTAAATCCTTATCAGCACGATACCCTGGGAATAAATATTAATAAATATGCCTGGGAAGGCAAAGGATTTAGTCTCGGACGAATTGTCGGTGGTAATATTTCCATATCCACTTCCTTTAAAAGCAAACCGATCGATCCGAAGAAAAATGAACAGGATCAAAAGAATATCGTGGACAACCAGATGCCGATGACCATTGATGAACAGCAGGCAGAACTGGCTTATATCCGAAGTAATCCGGCAGAATTTGTCGATTTTAATATTGCCTGGTCGCTCAATGTTTCATTTGCGTATAGTTTTACAAACACATTTGTTGTAAACCGGTATGTCACACAAACCAGTTCCTCCCTTATTTTAAATGGAGATTTTAATCTGACAGAAAAATGGAAAGTGGGGTTCAATTGCTATTACGATGTAAAGAACCTGGTGATGAATAACCTCACAACTTTTCTTTCGCGGGATATGCACTGCTGGCAACTCTCTATTAATGTGACACCTGTAGGTGTTTATCGGTCTTTCAACATTACCATCAGCCCCAAATCAGGCATTTTACGCGATCTGCATATCAATCGCTCGCGTACGTTCTATTGATGCTGAACAATAAAATTTTTCATCAGATCAAATACGCGTGCTTTTAATTGTTCTACAGTTTCACCGGGTAATACTTCCACTTCGGGAAGAAATTCCATTTTTAATTTTACGGGCATAAGATAAAAACCTTTATCGGGCGGATTGGCCTTCCGGCTATTGAAAATGATCATCGGAATAATTGCATGGCCCGAGGTCACAGCGAGTCGGAAGGCACCGTCGTGAAAAGGTTTGATTGGCTCTGCTGAAGTATTTCTGGTTCCTTCCGGATAAATGCACATATGCAGGCCCATGTCCAGCACTTCTTTCATTTTTGTATAACTCTCACGCCTGCTTTTTTCATTTTTCCTGTCAACAAGGATACTTCCAGTTTGGTAAATCAGTCCGAAGAGCGGAATTTTAGCCATCTCTGCTTTGGCGATGGTTTTGTTTCCTCCGGGAATACCAGGTGAGGAAACGGGCACGTCGATCAGCGCATTGTGATTACAAACGACGATATAAGTTTTCCCATTTTTAAAATATTCGCGCCCGCGAATGGTCAGTGGGCAGCCGACAAGGCCGAGGAAAACATCCATCCATATCCTTGAGTAACGTATAAATCGGTTTGTTTTTCTGGGATCCTTCTGAAAATAAATAAAAAGGAAAAAGGGAATCAGGAAAAGAAGCATGGTTGAAACGAAAATCAACGCCCCCCAGGCCGCCCAGATTCTACCGAAAATATTTTTAATAATTTGCAAGACGATTCATTTGGTGGTTATAGTTTCCAGTCGATCGGATCTATTCCGTTCTTCATCAGGTAGGTATTGGCTTTCGAAAAATGCCTGCATCCGAAAAATCCCTTATCAGCAGAAAAAGGGGAGGGATGGGCAGCTTTCAAAACATAATGTTTGGTTTCATCGATCAGGGATTGTTTTTCCTGAGCAAATTTCCCCCAAAGAAGGAACACCAGATTTTTTTTAAGATCGGAAAGTTTCTGAATCACCGTATCCGTAAATTCTCCCCATCCGGCCTGGGAATGACTGGCCGGAGCATTTGCCAGCACGGTCAGATAGGCATTGAGTAATAACACTCCCTGCCTGGCCCACGGACTCAGATTGCCGGTCTGTGGAATCGGCATTCCAACGTCAGTATTCAATTCCTTAAAAATATTCTGCAAAGAGGGCGGGGGCCGGATTCCATCCGGGACGGAGAAGCACAGTCCGTGCGCCTGACCCGGCCCATGATAAGGATCCTGACCGAGGATGACCAACTTCGTGTTTTCAAAAGGGCACATTTCGAAGGCATTAAAAATCTGGCTCCCTGGCGGATAAATTATTTTGCCAAGAATCTTTTCCGTCTTGAGAAAATGTACGATCTGTAAGAAATAGGGTTTGCTGAATTCGGCTTCCAGTACTTTTTTCCAGCCGGCTTCCATTTGGACATTCATGTTGCAATTTAAGTCCTTAAGCTCAAAGCATAAGGTCTAAAGCCTAAAACTGAATTTGGAAATTGAAATGTTTCTTTATGAATGGAAGGTTCCGTTCGAAAAAAGCTCTTTATACTTAAAGAAGTTTTAGACTTTAGGCTTTGGGCTTTTGGCTTAGTTGTATATTTAAAATAAAAAATAATGTCAAATATCCAACTTGAAATGATGCCCTATCTCTCTTTCCAGGGCAATTGTGAAGAAGCACTGCATTTCTACAGCGAGATACTGGATGGGCGGATTGAAATTGTATCCCGTTATGATAATCCTGCAATGAATACAGCAGTGGATTTTAAAAATAAGATCCTGCATGCGCGTTTTTCTTTTGGGAATTACACACTGTTTGCAAGCGACGTAATGCCTAAAAAACAAGATGAACAAATGACCAGCAATATTGCCATATCTCTGGGGTTTCATGATGAAGTGGTTGCTGAAAATATTTTTGACAGACTGAGTGCGGATGGTGACATTCATATTCCATTTAAGAAACAGTTCTGGGGAGACTGGCATGGCAATTTCAAGGATCGTTTTGATATCCGCTGGATGGTGAATTGTACAAAGTAAAATAGGTGATTACATTGGCGGCAGGTTCTGTTGTTGTAGTCATGTCCATAAAAATTGCATGATGTCAATATCTCGTTATAATATAAAATCAGTCATCTCGGTCTTTGCATTCACGGTTATTTCTGTGTACGCATGGAGCTTTCCCCCGGCACCCCTGCGTTTATTCAGTCCTGATAAAAAAATAGTTTTTGAATTTGAAATTCGTCAGGGCAAACCGGGTTACAGTGTGCGATATGAAGGCAGAAGGGTGATTGATTTTTCAATGCTGAATTTGCTGTTCAAAAACGGTTCGCTGGAAAATGGCGTCAGGCTGGTAAATTTAGTACGCATGGATTCTGCCGAACAATATACTTTAATGACCGGCAGGTCGTCGGCGGCGAATGATTCTTTTCGTCAGATCAGCTTGTTTTTAAAAGAATTGCATGACCCCATGCGTGATTTTGTATTGCAGGTTCGTGCATTTAACGACGGCATCGCATTCCGGTACGAATTTCTAAAAACCGGAGAAGATTCACTCATTCTGGCAGAGGAGAAGGATGAATTTCAGATTACCGGAAATCCTGCCACGCACGCGTTGATACTTGATGGATTTGAAAATGCACACGAAGGAAATTATTTACGCCGTGCATACTCTGATCTGCCAACAGACAGTCTCATGGATATGCCCATATTATTTTCGTTTTCTGATAGTATTTACCTGGCCATCACAGAAGCTGCACTGTTGGATTATGCTGGCATGTATCTGGTAAAAACGAAATCAGGACTTGAATCAAAACTATCACCAGATCCTTCAAGGCCAGGATTTGCCGTTACCGCACTCTTACCGCATCTAAGTCCCTGGCGGGTTTTACTGATCAGTCGTCGTGCCGGAAAATTTTTAGAGACCAATCTGCTCACGGACCTTTCGCCGCCTAACCGGATGAACGATCTGAGTTGGCTGAAGCCGGGCAAAACAACTTTCCCCTGGTGGAACGGGAATGTAACGGCAGACACGTTGAATGCTCCCGGAAACAATTTCGTTACGCAACAATATTATATTGACTTCTGCGAAAGAAATAAAATTGATTACCATTCTGTGGTGGAATATGGTCTTCACCAATGGTACCAGGATGACGGAATCAGTTTTATGCCCGGACCACACAGCAATGTGCTCAAACCTGTGCCGGGGCTGGATATGAAACAGGTCTGCGATTATGCACACAGTAAAGGAGTCGGTGTAAGAGTTTGGGTTCATTGGAAGGCGCTTTATCCAAAACTGGATAGTGCTTTTACGTTATTTGAACAATGGGGATTGTCAGGAATGATGGTGGATTTTATGAACAGGGATGATCAGGATATGGTGAATATACAAACTGACATTCTTCAAAAAGCAGCGGCACATCATTTACATATACAGTTTCACGGAGCATATAAACCAACTGGCCTCAGCAGAACGTATCCAAATGAATTTACCAGGGAAGCCACTTTGAATTATGAGGCGGACAAATGGAATCCCAAGGGCGTTGACCCGGATCACGATCTGGATATTGCCTTCACACGTTTGATAGCCGGCAGCACGGACTATCATCTGGGTGGTTTCAGAGCGGTTACCGCCGATAAATTCCGGGCTCAGTATACAAGGCCACTGGTGCTTGGAACAAGAGCCCACATGCTGGCAATGTATGTAGTGCTGGAAAATGCCAATGCGATGGTATGTGATTATCCCGAAGCATATGAAGGTCAGCGCGGATTTGAATTTATTCAGGAGGTACCAGTGACATGGGATAAAACAATAGTACCTGATGGTATACCAGATCAATATTTAATGATAGCGAGAAAAAAAGGCAATAACTGGTGGATAGGAGGCATCACGGGTAATTTATCCAGGGAATTGAAATTAAATCCGGTCTTCTCTTTGGGAGAGAATAATACATGGCGGGCAACTATTTATCAGGACGATTTGAAATCACCTTTTAATCCGAATGGAATATTAATCAGCACAATCAGTGTAAACCGGAAGACCGTGTTGAACATCCCTTTAGCTGCCGGTGGTGGATTTATGATTAAATTAGAAAGAATATAAATCAGGCAGATTATTTGCAGTTCCATCAGAAGAAAATATATTAATGAAAGTATTTATCAGCAGGAAAATTCCGGAAGCAGGGTTACAATATTTGCGTGATGCATCCGTTGAGATTTCAGAGTGGACGGAAAAAAGAGACCTTTTGCCGGAGGAGTTAATCGCATATTGCAAAAGTGCAGACGCATTTTTGAGTGCGGGTGGGAATAAGATTGACAAAACATTTCTGCATGCGGTAAGGCACTTGAAAGTGATCAGCCTGCATAGCGCAGGTTATGACAATGTGGATGTTGCTGCTGCAACCGAAATCAAAATGCCGATTGGAAATACACCGGGCGTGTTAAGTGATGCCACAGCAGATATCGCCTTTTTACTGATGTTGGCTACATCCCGCAAAGCCTTTTATATGAGCAGAATCATTCAGCAGGGTGGCTGGGGTTTTTTTGAACCGACCGCCAACCTGGGAATCGATATCCGGTACAAAACACTGGGCATTTATGGATTGGGAAAAATTGGATTTGAATTGGCTAAACGGGCTGCCGCAGCCTTTGGCATGGAAATTATTTATCATAACCGTAGTCATAATGAAGAAGCTGAACAAGAACTTCATGCTCAATGGGTATCTTTTGATGACTTGCTAGAAAAGAGTGATGTACTTTCCGTTAACACGGCACTGACAGCAGAAACTAAAGGGAAATTCAATAAAGATGTTTTCGCGAAGATGAAACCCACAGCGATATTCATCAATGCAGCGCGTGGTTCAATTCATAATGAAGAGGATCTGACGGAGGCTTTGGAAAAAGGAATTATCTGGGGGGCCGGTCTGGATGTAACGAATCCGGAACCTATGCGGCCGGATCATCCACTGCTTTCCATGCCCAATGTTTGCGTTCTGCCGCATATTGGTTCAGCAACGGAAGAAACGCGTGCGGCCATGTCGCTGCTTGCCGCAAAAAATATCGTTGCCGGTTTAAAAGGGGAAAGGCTGCCGTTTATTGTAAATCCAGCCATTTATGCGTAAAGCCATATTTTAGCATGGTGAGCGTGGAAGCATAGAAAATTAAAAAGGTGAAAGTTGATAAAGAAAATGATGATGTGATAATATTTTTTCAAACTATCATTTCCTTTTTCAACTTCCACTTTCCCTCATTTCCCACCCTCATCACATTTGCCACACTAGATTTGGGCTTTCGGCTTATTATGTGGTTTTAGATTGAAGATCCTCGAAATATTGAATCCGAAATAAATATCTCCATTGCCCCAGCTTCCCACGGTCTGACCAATATACTGCGGCTCATTCATGGTCTGTGCATTTGTGAAAACAAGTTGGAATACATGCCCTCCCGTTTCAATATCCCAGCCAAAAGAAAGTGCGTTATGTAACGGCAATCCGGTATATGAACTTAATTGATTTGGAAATAAATAGTTGTATTCTGCCGTAATGGCCATTCGTTTGGTGATCTTAAACCGGCCACCTGCACTAAGAGCAAAAACATTATTATGTTCACTGGCAGAATCGACCAGGTTGTAATGGATGAAGGTTGGGGTAATTTGAAATGAAAGCTTGCTACTGAATTTCCTGGCGATCAGGATCTGCGCCGTGTAGGCTAAACGGTATGCACTTTTAAAAGCGCTATCCAGTTTGGGGTTGGCTATTTTATCTGTATAATAGCTGGTAGTCCCCAATAGTGCAATAGACACAGGGACGCTCGCGGGATTATCCGTTTGTCTTAATAATTTATATTTCACATAACCATCAAATGTTTCCAGCACAGAACTTCTTCCGATGCCAACAGAAAGGCGGTCGCTGATCCCATAGTCCAGTCCCAGTCGAAGCGTTGCAAAATCCAATCCCCACAGATGGTAAGCGCCTTGGTTGATGGTCCCGAACCGGTGTTGAATTTCAAAATTTAATGCACCTGCGGCCGGAGCTTCAATTGTTTTCATATTTACGATGTACAAGGCTTTGAAAGTTCCGGTAACATACTGAGTGCCGTGTGCAGCAGACAATGAATCGCTGATGGAACGCAGCAGACTATCCTGCGCAATTGACTGAGATGAAATAATTAAACATATCAGGCTGAAATAGATCTTTCGCATATTTATTATTTTATGTATTTCGCGTCCAGACAATTTGAACCTTCACATCGATTTCCTGCGCAATCTTTTCCCTCACTAAACTGGGAATGGTTATCTGATAATCTTCGGGTTTGATTTTGAAAGCGGACGAACCCGTGATCTTCCCGTTTTTTACTTCAATCTGCCCCGTGGTTTCCAGCGGTTTTGTTACCCCATGTAAACTCAGGTCCCCTTTTACAACAACCTGATAAATGCCGTCTTTAGATAAATCCATATCTCCGGTACAGCTTCCGGAAAATGTTGCTTTCGGAAACTTATCGCTTTCCACATAGTTCTCATTAAAGTGCGTCTGCATTAATTCTTTGGGAAAAATGAATCCTTTCAGTAGTGCGGCGAAGGCCATATGATGACTGGCAGGATCCAAAACAGCATATACCTGGTTGTTTTCGCCCCGGATATCTTCCAACGGAGTTTTCGAGTAAAAACCAATAAAACCGGTTTTGGTTGTGTAGTTCTGACAAATCCCCTTCAAAGAGAAGAAAATCGTAAACAGAAAAATGTAATACTTTAAAAGCATAGTTATTTCTATTTAATTATTAGGAGCTCCCTGGAGTGTCCAGTCCAGGATTTTATTGATGGTACATTCATCGAGCATTTGCGATTCATAGGGCATGGGAACGAATCCGGGCAAGTGCGCAACGTTTCCGTAGAGCTTGCCATTGTCTGCATAAGGTTTAATGTTTTCATGCCCTTCCAGCAGAATGCCACCGCTCCCTGCAGTGTTACCTGTTCCATGACAGCGGTAACAGTTTCCCTGGAGAATGGGAACGATGTCTCTGGCATATTGCATGCCTACTGTATCGCAGGAATCCGGAACAAGATTTTGTATGTTTTCCTTCGTGCAGGCAACGATGCAAATTGCAGGAAAAGAGATGATCATAAGTATAACAGCGAGTTGTTTCTTCATACCTAAATTATTGTCCGTGGAATTATTTTTTTATAATACAATCAACCAGATTTACATCCATCAGAAAACCTGTGCATTTCCCTTTAACAATAATGGAATCACCCTTATTGAATTTATTATTTTCGGGTAAATCCTTTTTCAACACACTGCAATTCACACCACCATCCGTATTGGCAGCCAGGTTCAGAGAAACATAATTACCTGCTTCGGTGACGGACGAAATGATTCCCTTTACTTCCAGAATTTTTCCTACCCATTTTTGATTTGCCTGCGATTCATTCTTCACAAATTCATTGTACAGGCTGGCTGCCGTCAACGTGGCCACGGCATCTTCCCCTTCCACATTCCGGTGTGGTTTGTATATCGAATATATTCCCCAGCCGGCCAGGCAAATCAATAAAATGCCTATGCCGAAAAAATATTTTTTTCGCATAAAAGATTTCTTATGGTCAGCGTTAGCGGAAAGAGTGGGTGATACCTATGTATATGCCAAAGCTCGCAATGGGCATATAACCTCTGCCAATCCCCTGTAAGGGAATTTTCACATAGGGTTCCACTCGCATTTTTGTTTTGTCACTGATTGCCCGTTCATAACCACCACTTATCTGAAGGATACTGAAAATATTATTTCGTAATGTGTCGTTTTTAAAGGACCTGTTGTATGGAGGGTAATTCGAGTTAAATGTATAATTCTCCGAAGTCATCAAATAAGAAGACAATCCGGCTTTGGCAAAAAACCCGTGATTCTTTCCGGTAGCAAAATCAAAACGAATATCAACCGGAATTTCAAACATGCTGCAATTACCGTTCAACGTTGTGGTTGGAGGAAGCGGCGCCCCCCCATCCTTTTTATAATATTCACCGTTGGAATAGTAATATTTTTTATCCCAGATCACCCCGGTTTCAACAGACAAACGATTATTGAAACGATAACCAATTAACGCGCCCACACTAATTCCGACTTTATTAACTGACTGAAACTTCACCGTACTTACATCCGGACCGGCGAATAAACCAACATAGAATCCCTTAGACTTCTTTGAAACGGTATTGGTTTTCTTATTTGCCTGAGAACTGACAGGCGACGTCTTTTTTGAAGAATCAGTTTTGTCAGTATTATTTTTTGTAACAGCGGCGGTTTCATTTTGAATTGCTACAGCCGGTGGAATAGCCGTGGCAGCTGCTTTTGGCACGGATTCATTTGCAGAGGGAGAAGTGGTGTTTGCGGATTTCCCGGCAACAATTGCCTCTGTTTCTATTGATCCCTGCACGTCATTATTTGAATTCAGACCAGATTTCGTCTTATTTCCCGCAGGTGTTATTTGTTTTTGCGCATCCGGCATATGGTTGGATGTCAATTGTTTTCCGCCGCCGGCAGCATCGACCAGTCCCTTGTTTATGTTAGACAGCGTACTCTTCATACTGCCATCTTCAGAATCGTTCTTTTTACCGGGTATGCTTTGACTTTCATCTGACGCTGCTGTTTTATTATGATCTGCTTTAATATTTTCCGCAGTGGTGGCTGGTACTGAGTGGTTATCCGGAATTACAGGGTTTATTTTGTTTTGATCAACAGAACCACTCAGGGGTTTTGCTGAAACCGCCTTTTGATGTTCCCGATTCATATTTCCTGAAAAATAATAAACGCCAATGCCCATCGGAATAAGTAACAGAAGCAATAGCCATGTTTTTCTGCGGTTACGAATAGCAGCAGGTCCGGTCAGATCGTGTACCTCACGGGTTCCTTCGTTCTGCAGTTTGCCAGCCACAGCATCCCAGTCCGATCCGGTAGTTTTAAGCGGATACAGTTCTCCTGCTTTTTGGAACAGGTCGTCCATATCGTTTTCTAAATGCTCCATGATTTGGCCTCCTCCTTTTCTTTTATGATCTTTTGCAAAATGCCTCTCGCACGTGATAAATTCGATTTCGATGTACCAACGGAGATACCCAGGGAATCGGCAATTTCAAAGTGGGTGCAACCGTCTATCACAAACATATTGAACACAACCCGGTACATGGGCGGAAGATTCTTCACATAACTGATCAGCTCCTTATATAATAAAAGGTGGTCGGCTTTTTGACTGTTATCAGGTTCTTCCCACACATATTCCGGTATGCCGCCAATTTCCGGGGTCATATTATTTTTTCTCAACTCGTCGATAGACGTATTGATAACAATCCGCTTCATCCAGGCCATCATGAGCCTTTCGGGAAATTCTTCCTCTTCATACCGGAACCTTTCAATGTGACGGAATATTTTAACAAATCCGTCATTGGTAACATTCACGGCGATATCGTACCGGTACACGTAGCGAAAAGCTATTTTTAACGCATAACCATAAAACCTCTCGTAGAGCATCTTCTGGCTCTTCGGTTCCTGCCTTTTGCAGCCCTCTATGATCTGAATAATGTTATCCAAAGTTTTCTACTATCTATCGGATGAAACAATTATAGCGGTGCTGATTTACTCGCCTGGTCCATCACTGGCCAGGGTCCCGGAATCGTAACGCTTACACCCTTTGTGTTACCTCTTGTATTCGCATCTGCCCCGAACTTGTAGATCGGCCATCCCTTATATGTCAGTTGAGGTTTTGTAAATACAGTTATACTTGAAAAGGCTGATTTATCCAATACTGAAGGTACGTTTTGTATCGTGTTTATTTGTACGATTGGCCAAACGGCGTCATTGCTGAAATCCGATAAAGTATAATTATTCTTTTCCGATTTATCAATGGAAAGTGAATACAGAGTAACTCCGTGGTCATCCGTCATATACAGTGTGGCGCCTATGCCGGCCTTTAGTGTACTATCGTATTTTACCCCGTCAATTCCTACGAGTTGTGTCACTGCCAGCATTACGGTATAATCCGGCTTTGCCACGAACCATATACCCATAACTCCATCACCATTTACGGCACCCGCAGCAGCGTCACCGGAATAAGTATATAACGGCCAGCCCTTGTAGGTGGACTGCTTACTACCGTCGGAACGCGTTATACTTGAAAAATCTGAAGCCGTTAATCCGGCGCCAAAAGTGGAACCGGCGTTATAGGATACGGACCAAACTGCCAGGCAACCGGCAGTGCACGCCGATTTCCCATCGGCGTCCAGTGAAAAGAAATAAAGTGTGTTTCCGTTAGCATCTGCCAGGATTGACCCAAAATGGGAATCGGTTTTTAATTGAAATGCAGGGCCGGGAGTGTTTGCCGGGGGAACCGCAGCGGGTGGTGTCGTACTGCCGTACCCTCCTCCGGAACTCTTTGAACATGAATTAAACGTGCCAAGGACTATGATGGAAAGGAACGGAATTAAAATAAATCTTAAACGCATGATCTGTAAATTGTTATCTGATTTTAATGAAAAATTAAGCGCTTAGTAGTGAGTACGATCTTTTATAAACCGGGTTGCGTGTATTGGAAATTGATTCATCACAGGTGAATATGAATGCGTTTAATTTATTATGTTTGGCAAACCCGAACAAACTCATGTGCGCCGAATATTCGTCCTGCTTTTATCCCTGACATTTCTTAACAGCTTTGCAAATGGCGAAACCCAGGCGCCGGGCAATTATTTTAACTGGTTCAACATCTGGTTAAGTTTCTTCTTCGGGTTACTTTTTACCATTTTATTCCGTTTCCTGAATAAATACTCTAAAACAATCGATCAGCGCAGTAATCCCGGAATGCCTTTGAGTGGATGGGTCATGTTTTTAGGAATCAACCTGCTGGCACGATTCGTCATTCAAATTTATTTTTTCTGGCATGCAAATTATTTTTTAGAGTCAGTATGGATACATCTGGGTCAACTAGGCGGGACGAGATATCAGGTTCTATTTATTATTGAACTATTCCTTTCCTTAATTGCAGTTGCAGGTACCGGTGCCTTAATATATTGGTTTTTTGGAAGAAGAGATATTTTCCCGACCCTCTTTATTTATTATGCTGGGATCTATATCGTTGTGACCAGTTTACTGTTATTCATATATCATTTCATGAATCTGCCCCCGGAAATGATCAGTATCCGGCGGGATATGTATATGCAGATCCTCAGAATAACTTACACATCAGCCTGGGTGATTTTCGTCTGGAAATCAGATCTGGTGAAACAAACTTTTGTTTATCCGAAGTAAGTCCAAAGCCTAAAACCTCATATCTGTCAACCGTCTACCGTCAACAGTCAACCGTCAACCGCCAACCGCCAAGTGTTTCACAATTGCTGCAGATATCCCGCCAGTTTGTTAATAGAAAACGCAGCGCGTTTTATTTCAATTTCTGCCTGGAGAAAGTTTCTTTGTTCAATGGATTCCCTGATGCCGGGTAAAGTTTTTACTGAGTAACCGGTATAAAATCCGGGGGCATATAACACATGTTTATACCAGGGCCTCAGAGGTAAACCCTGATCCAGCAAAAGTTCCTGTTCCGCCCGGTAAAGCATCCGGTTCAGACTATCCATTTGTTTTTTGCTCAATCCTTTTATATTCATGGCTTCGAATGAATGATCGGCAGCCCTGCCGAGACTGATGATTGCATTTTGCAAAGGAGAGAAATCGATATAAGGAATCTCCTGTTTCTGAACAGGGGTCAAAAAACGATTGGTGGCATCCGTCGCTATAAGAAAATATTTTTTTCGGATGATCTCATTATTGACCGATGTTGACTCCCGGAGATTTGAAATCATCGTTTGTAATTCTGTTGTATAGGTTTTTATCTCTTTATACAGAATCCGGAAATCGAATGGCAATATATCTGCATTTAGCATGCGCAGGGAAACATGTCCCGCCATTTTAGAAAGTGTTGCACCATAATAAAACCCGGGGTCTATAAAACGGATAAAATTGTCATACGAATCATAAATGGAATGATAGTCACCGCTGTTATCTTCTCCTGAAAATCCCAGATTTAAAACAGGTAACCCGAGATGCTGCAGGAAGGGTGAAAAATCGGAACCTGTGCCCAGGGCATCCAGGTGAATTTTGGTTTTATCCATCTTTTCCTTTGCCAGTTGTGGATTCGCAGCAGTGATCACCTCTCTTGCCTTTAATCTTTCAAATAAATTCGCCCCGGTTTGTGGGTCCGGGATATTTTTAGCCACTTCATCCACCAGTTCTTCCAGAGCGTGCGAACCGCCGGCTTCGAGAAACCCTCTTCCGTTTTCATCAGAGTTAATATATACAACGGTGTTCTGCTGTAATAACCCGGTATGATCCTCAACCCACTCGGTGGATCCTACCAGTGCAGGTTCTTCGCCGTCCCAGGCGCAGTATACGATGGTTCGTTTGGGTTTCCAACCAGATTTTATCATCACACCCATGGCTTTCGCTTCCTCCAGCATGGCTGCCTGTCCGCTGATCGGATCCTGGGCCCCATTTACCCAGGCATCATGGTGATTACCCCGGATCACCCATTCATCCGGGAATTCTTCACCTTTTATCATCGCAATCACATCATAACAGGGAACCATCTTCCAGTCAAATTGCAGTTCCAGATGCACGGTCGATTTCCCCGGACCAATATGATAGGTAATCGGTAGCGCTCCTCTCCAGTCTTCCGGCGCCACCGGACCGCTGATGGCCTCCAGTAAGGGTCTTGCATCGTGATAGCTGATGGGCAAAACAGGAATTTTAAGCAGATTGGGTGCTTCATTATGTGAAGCGAATCTTTTTGCATCGGTTGTTGCACCAATACCCGGAGTCAGGGGGTCTCCCGGATATACCACCATATCCATCACGCTGCCGCGCTGAACGCCGAATTCATTTTTGAAGGGTCCTTTCGGATATACATCTCCCTGAAAATATCCATCGTCTTTCGGATCGGAGTAAATGATACATCCGATGGCTCCGTGTTCCTGTGCAATTTTTGGTTTAATTCCCCGCCAACTCTTTCCATAACGGGCAATGACGATCCTGCCTTTGACATCTATGCCTCGTTTAGCGAGTTCTTCATAGTCATCATTCAAACCATAATTCACATATACCAGTTCCGCGGTTACATTACCATCAGCACTCCAGGCATTATAAGTCGGAAGCTGGTCCTTCTGTCCGCTCGTGCCATCTTCTTTCAATGCGGGTTCCTTTAGTAAAGCGTGGTAAACCTGCGGGGCCGTCATTTCCAGAACCCTGACTTTTGGTACAGGGAATAAAACCTGGTATACATCCATATGAACATCAAAACCATAGTCACGGAATTTCTGTTGAATTTTTTCAGCAACCTTCATGCTGCCGGAAGAACCCAGATTATGTGGAATGGACGAAAGATCCTGTATGGTCCTGCCGATATTTTCCCGGCTGATTTGTTCATCGAATGCCTTCTCTGTTTTCAATTCTCCGAGCGCGTTGCTGTCGTAAAATCCCAAAAGATGGATCGACTGGGCTGGTAAAAAGCTATGTAAAGTAAAGAGCAATAATAAAAGAAATCCCGTACGCATATTATTCAGATTATCTTAAAAGTACCAAGAAAGTATGGATGTATGAAAGTCTGTCCCGCCTTGGCGGAATGGGAATGCTGCATCATTGCTATCGGATTATTTGTCTAAAAGTAACTTAACTTCAATCATAAACCGGTAGGATGAAACCATATGATACCGAGAAGGTCAGACAGTTTTTCTTTATCGTGGTATTGGCTGGGATGGCTATTATCCTGTTCACCTATCTGAAATCATTCCTGCCATCCTTCCTGGGTGCGATAACTTTTTATGTGCTGATGCGCCGTCATATGAAGCGTATGCTGATAAAGGGATGGAAACCTGCGTCAGCAGCCCTGATCCTGATGTTGTTTTCATTTATAATGATTTTATTTCCGGTTTTTATTCTGATAAATACCGTCAGTTCGAAAATAGGATATGTGATTGACCATGCAACAGAAATCACCAGCTCGCTGGTGGACTTCCTGAAAAATATCGAACTACGTGTCGGATATCATTTTATGAATGCCGACACGATTCGGAACCTGAGTGGAATAGCCTTATCTGAATTACCATTGATACTGGGTGCAACCGTGAATTCCATCGTGGCACTTGTGGTGATGTACTTTCTGTTATACTTCATGCTCACCAATGGTAATCGACTGGAGGACTGGATGGAGGATGTACTTCCGCTGAGAAAGGATAATCTGCAGCGCGTTCGCCACCAGATGAACCAAATGGTAATATCAAATGCAGTAGGTATTCCCTTGATTGCCTTGTTGCAGGGGATTGCTGGATTGATCCTTTACCTGATTTTAGACATCAAAGAACCCCTGCTTTGGTTTGCGCTGACCGCGTTTACCTCCATTCTGCCGCTTGTCGGCTCTTCTCTTGCATACGTGCCTCTGGCCATTATACAAATAGCAAATGGCGACACAACAAAAGGAATCATCGTTCTGGTGTACGGATTGGGTGTAATCGTTACGATGGACAATGTCTTTCGGCTGTGGCTGCAAAGGAGAATCGGAAATGTTCATCCGCTGATTACCTTATTCGGGGTATTTGTCGGCGTACCGTTATTTGGATTCATAGGCCTCATCTTCGGTCCCTTGCTCATTTCAATTTTTATATTACTGATGCGTATTTACCGGGTTGAATTTATTGCTCCGGAAGAAAGTCTGGATGATTAAAACACAAGTATGGAAGTATGGAAGTATGGAAGAATGGAAGTTCACTTAATAACAACCGTTCCCGCATGTGCGGGATCAACTGTCAACAAAAAAGGACCGCTTTATACCGGTCCTTTTTATAATATCGAAAAAACGATCACACGCGGCTTGCAAGTTCTTTGCCCGCTTTGAACTTTGCTACTTTTTTCGCCTTTATCTTGATGGTTGCACCGGTTTGAGGATTCCGGCCATTACGTGCTGCACGTTTTGAAACAGAAAAAGTTCCGAATCCGACAAGTGTTACTTTGTCTCCTTTCCTGAGTGTTTTGGCTATGGCTTCTGTAAATGAATCGAGCGCGGCGCCGGCCTGCGTTTTAGTGAGACCCGCGTCATCGGCTAATTTTGCAATCAGATCTGCTTTGTTCATGGAAAATGTTTTTATTGATTTCGAGAAAGAGCAAATATAAGGTTATGCCCTAAGAAGCCTGATGCTGAAAAAATATTTACTACTCAGACAGTCTGAAATATAGGTTTTAGTGCTCAAATCTGTTTTTCCTAAATAAATTGCGGAATTCGTCATGTACGTCAATGGAATAAACCACCGATTATATATACTTCATCAGTTGCGCTGTCAATTCCTCAATACCTTCCGTTGCCGGTTTTTGAATGCTGTAAAGGTTTTCAATACCCCGTGTGTAAGGAATATTTTTGTCTACGATGAATTTTGGTATTTGTGGCGAAGCAAAATCAATGAGACCCGCTGCGGGGTAAACGGCGAGGGAGGTTCCGATGATGACCATAATATCCGCCTTACGAACCAGCCGGCTGGCATCTGCGATCAGTGGAACAGGTTCTTCAAACCACACGATATGCGGTCGAAGTTGTCCGCCGTCCGGCGCCTGATCGCCGAATTTGATATCCTCCCGTATGGAGTAAACTATGCTTTCATTTAACTCACTTCGCATTTTGAAGATTTCCCCATGCAGATGTAAAACACGTGACGAACCTGCCCTTTCGTGCAGATCATCGATATTCTGTGTGATGATTTGCATGTCGAAATATTTTTCCAGTCCGGCCAGACCATGATGGGCGGCATTCGGAATCGCATCACGAACATTATTCCGTCGCATATTGTAAAACTCGAGAACCAATTCCGGATTCTTTTTCCAGCCCCTGGGGGTGGCGACCTCATTTACATCATATCCTTCCCAAAGTCCATCACTGTCCCGGAAGGTTTTCAATCCGCTCTCTGCACTGATGCCAGCTCCGCTGAGAACAATGAGTTTCTTTGTCATTTATGAAATTACAAATAGTCGCGTAGTTGCCGTACATTTTACCCAGATACAAGGGTCCCGGCTTTTTCTTCAACAGGGTTTTCTTCAGCATCGTTTTGTAATGCCGTCAACGGACAATATCCTGTAAGACCACGCATGATCAGCAAGGTTCCGGCCGTCATCCGTACGGATCTTCGGAACGAGGATTTACCAAAGCCAAAAACACCCATTGCCAGGAGAAGGCCCCCGGTTACGGCAGATATCAGTCTTTGTTTTTCGGAAATATTGACAACAGGGCTTACGACCTTATTTAGATCTGTGTACTTCATAACACGGTTTTAATAATGGGTGCAATCCACGTGCCCTGTTTCACATGACGGATTGAGACATGAAAGAACTTTACGTTTTACGCTTCAGTTTAAGGCTTTTAACGCCTTCTTCATATCGATACCCTTTCCAAGAACAGGCTTGAAAATATCTTCCTCCCTGATAATTCTTGCGACGGCATTGCGCATCGTAAAGTCCTGCATCTTTAATCCCTTTTTTAATTCTTCCCAATGGAGTGGCATAGAAACGGTAGCACCGGGTTTTGGTCTGACGGAATAAGGGGCAGCCAGCGTGGCTTGCGGCCTGTTCTGCAAAAAGTCAAGATAAATTTTCCCCTTTCTACTGGCCGTGGGCCTTTCAATGCTCGTAAACTTCGGAATTTCTTTTTGTACCCTCGTTACAATTGTACGGGCAAATTCTTTTGATTCTTCATACTTATATTTTGCACCCAACGGGATGTAAATATGTATACCGGTTGAACCGGATGTTTTGCAGAAGGAATCGATGCCCATACTCTCAAGCAATTGATAAGTAACCGTCGCGGTTTCTATGACCTGATCGAAAGGATTTTTATCCGGGTCAAGATCTATGATGCACCAATCCGGATAGTCTGGTTTTTTAATCGTACTCGACCATGGATTCATTTCTATACAACCCAGCGATGCCATATATAATAAGCTGGCTTCATCGGTAGCAACCAGAAATTCTTTTTCACGACTATCATCTTCGGAATGATAAGCAAAAGTCTGCAGCCACTCGGGCGCTTTTCCTTTTACATCTTTTTGGTAAAAACTTACGCCATTAATTCCATTCGGAAACCGGTTGAGTGACTGGGGCCGGCCGGTCAGGTAGGGCAAAATAAAGGGCGCCACCTGATAATAATAATTGAGCAGGTCGCGCTTGGTAAGTTTTTCTTTGGGCCAGTATATCTTGCTGAGGTTGGTGAATTTTATTTCATGCCCTTTTATCTTTTTCACCTGTGTTTCTTCAGAAGGATTTAATAACGATTTTAGTTCACCTGTTGGAGTTGCCATGATGATATTGATTTGATCTGGTAATTTTTTATGATGCCTTATTTGATCTGTCGGAATTTCTTTTCCCATTACAACTGAATCCGGATTTTTATCCGATCGCATTCCTTCAAATGACGGATGCCGCATGACACCGTCGGAAGTCATTTCGGCAAAACTGACTTCGCAGACCAGTTTTGGCTTCAGCCAGATCGCTTTGGCATTCGGAGGATCAGGTCTGAAACGGGAAGGTTTATTGATATCCGGTATTGATTGAAAGGGGGCGGATTTTATGATCAGAGGCTTGAATCGCCTCAATAGTTCTCCCTGTGTTTCCTGGTTAAAGCCCGTTCCGATTTTGCCCGTATAAATCAGGTTGCCATTTTTATAAACGCCGACCAATAGGGAACTGAATAATTTGGAAGAACCATCGTTGATCGTGTATCCCCCGATAACCACTTCCTGCCGCTGATGTGACTTTATTTTAAGCCATTCCCGCGTTCGGTCATTTTCGTGATAGGTGCTCCATTTATTTTTAGCAATGATCCCCTCGAGGCCTAATTCCTTCACGGATTCAAAGAGCCGGATGCCTGATTCTTCAAATCCCTCGCTGATGCGTAAATTGATCGAAGGGAGTTTCAGCCTTTTGAGAATTTTTCTTCGTTCCATGAGGGAAAGCGACTTCAGATCATAACCATCCAGCCATAGAATATCAAAGATGTAATAAAACAGTTCGCCATCTGCCTCGCTCCTCCAATTCTGTAATGCACCGAAGTCTGAATTACCCGTTTTATTGATCACAACAATTTCCCCGTCAAGAACTGCGTGCAGATTGCATTTTACCAATGCTTCATAAATGGGATAGAATTTTTCATTAAAGGATTTATCGTTCCTGGATTGGAGTGCAACAGATTTTGCATTCATAATGGCGATGGCCCTGTAACCATCCCATTTCACTTCAAAAATCCAGTCCGGATCATCGAATGGCTTGTTTACCAGGGTTGCCAGCATGGGCTTCACCCGCTTGGGCATTGGGCTTTTTTCTGCAGAGGAACTGGTTTTTTTAACCGGTCTCGTTTTTGCTTTGACAACCATCTAATGTGGGATTTACCCGCTAACAGTTTATAAAACCATGCCATCAAGCCTAAAGGCCTAAAGGCCTAAAGCCCAAAACTAAATTGATAATGAGTAAATATTCAAATATGCGAATGATTAGAGGCGTCATTTGAATTAAAAAAGTTTTAGACTTTGGGCTTTAGGCTTGTAAACCCATTTTGGAGATAACATAATCGTACAGATCCTGGATGCTGTGAATATCCGCCAGGTCAGCAGGGTCAACTTTTATATGCAGGTTTTTTTCCATCACAACCACGAGGTCGATATAATCCAGGCTATCCAGATCCAGGGTGGATTTTAAATCGGCAGATGGAGTAATCCTGGAACTGTCCACTTCAAACTCTTCCCGGATAAAATCATTTATTATTTGAATTATCTGACCGGCTGACAGTGTTTTATCATGCTCATTCACCATAGGTTAAAATTACCATTTTCTACCCGAATGTTTTTTTTATATCGTCCGGAGGGATTTTGTTAAATTACTGACATGCGGAACCAGGAATTTAAGGATTATTACGACGTTATCGTGATCGGTGCGGGCATTGGGGGCCTGACTTCTGCAGCTTTACTGAGTAAGGCGGGACTTTCTGTTTGCGTACTGGAAAAAGAGCCCCGCGTAGGAGGTTACCTGGCGGGATTCCGGCGTAAGCATTTTATTTTTGATACGGCCATACACTGGCTGAACCAGTACGGACCCGATGGGATGCTGGATAAATTATTCAGCGCTATAGGAACTGATCATCCTAAGGCGATTGAACAACAACGGATACGGCGTTACAAAGGTGAAAATTTCGATTATCTGCTTACTAATCAGCCGGATGATCTGCGAAACCAGTTGATCCGGGATTATCCGGAGGAAAAAAAAGGTATTGAAAAGTTTTTTTTAAAAGCCAGGCAGATCGGGCGCTCTTTTAAAAATTATAACCGGATTTTCCGTTCCGAGGAGACCATGCCGTTCTTCCGGAAGTTGAAAAACAAATTCAGAATGCTGGAATTCGCCATTCCCTTTATTCCCTATTTGTCTTTTTCCGGTGAAAAAGGGTTAAAAAAAGGACTTGATCGATTCTTCAAAAATCCACGTCTCCATCAGATATTTTCGGGTGAACAGGAATTGCTTGGATGTCTGATTCCGATCGGCTGGTCCTATTTTCATGATTTTCAGAGCCCACCCAAGGGAGGTAGCCAGGTGATTCCGCAGTGGCTTCAATACGTTGTCAACTATTACCGGAATCCGGTGGCCCTTCAGTGCCAGGTGAAAGAGATTTTTCTGGATAAAGGGCGGTGCACGGGACTTAGTTTCGAACACAGGGGAAAAATTCAACGGTTGAACAGTAAATATATTATTGCCGCCTGCGATATCGAAACAGTGTACGAAAAAATGCTTCCACCCGACGCCATTCCATCGGATCTGAAGAAGAGACTGAGAAAGGCAGATTTATACAGTTCATCCATCACCGTTTCCCTGGCACTGGATTGTACGGCTGAATCCCTTGGTTTCAATGAAGAACTGGTTCACCTGGTGGATGAAAATCAGCATTTTAATGACCAGAGCGGCGGAGATCCGAAGCTTTCAGAGATCAGCATTCTTGCACCTTCCATGCGTGATAAATCACTGGCCCCTGAAAACCAGGGAACTCTTACACTGTATATGCCAGCTTTTATGGATTATAAAAACGAATGGGAAACACATTTGGATGTATTTGGGAAACGTGTAAGAGGAGCAGCTTATCAGCAATTGAAAAAAGAGGTGGCTGACATCCTGATCCAAAGGGTAGAGGAAAAAATTGCACCCGGACTGCGGGACCACATATTATTCTACGAAGTGGCAACTCCGGTTACCCATTGGCGTTATACGGGAAATAAGAATGGTACCATGATGGGAGCAAGGCCCGGAAGACAGAATATGAAGAATAAAATATCTCATTACCGGACACCAGTGAAAAATTTGATTTTGGGCGGTCACTGGGCTGAACTGGGAGGCGGTGTTCCGATCGCTGCTAAAGCCGGGGCAAATGCCAGTCTCCTCATTTTAAAAAAGGAAAAACCCCGGACATTCCGCTTATTGGCAGGCTATATGAACAATACCGTAACACTTGCCTCCATGAACGGAAATGATTGCTTCTTGCCGTATGATAATTCCTGGGTCAGATCAAAAACTCCCGCAGAATCAGATGCGCACCAACCGAAAGAAATGACCCTCTGACATAAAACAAATCTGATATGCGTTTCCGGTCATTCAATATAATTCAATTATTGCTCTTGGGGTTCCTCTTGTCCGGACCCATATCCTGCTCAAAGAAGGATCAGCCCGCACCTGTATCTGCAGCCAGTATCCGGAACTTCAGTTTGTTTCCCGGAAAGGATATTTCAAATATGGATCTATCCAGACACTGGATATCAGTGCGTGTTCCGGATACCGTCCTGACCGGTACGGCACTCGCCGCCAGCTTCATAATCACAACGGGTGCAAGCCTTTCCGTAAATGGCCAGATTCAACAAAGCGGTATCACAAAAAATAATTTCGAAAATGATTTGCAATATACTTTAACTCCTTCTGACCGGCATAGCGAGCAACTCTGGACCGTGCAGGCTTCCAATAACGATTATTCACTTTCCTGGGGCCTGGGTCATTTTATAAATGGCTACGGGAGTAACGAGAAAAATTATAACTGGTATATCGACCAGTCAACCAGCGGAAATTTTGCGAATGTAAACTGCGGACCGGCTTCTGTTACTATGGCAATCAAATGGGCGGATCCGGATTTTACAAAAACGGCACTTGATGCAAGAAGGACTTATGAAGTAAGTGGTGGATGGTGGTACACCAAAGACATCGATTCATATTTGACTGATAACGATATTACCCATGCGATCGTTGCACTCACAGATCAGGCTGACAGTACCGCAGCCATTCTGAAACGGCAATTGATGAATCAGCAGATTATTATTCTTTGCCTGGACATGAATTATGTACGCGCCGCAGCAGACACATTGTACCGGACAGATAAATTTTATGCCACTACCCCGGCCTGGGGTCATTTTATTATTTTGAAGGGATACAAAATAACTGACGGAGAATTATTTTTTGAAGCATATGATCCTTATAGTTTTGGACTGAAGAACGACGACAATACGTTGAAAGGCATGAACCGGTACTACCGGTTTGAAGACCTTTCCGCAGCCTGCCTTCAATGGTGGAACTATGCATTCGTTATTGCAAAAAAAGGAGGGACTTTGAGTCTGGATGCTGTGAACAGAAAATTAAATCCCGCCCATGTTCCGGCGGCACATAGTACCACCAGAATTTTTTAGAAATACTGCACCGTCAATTAACCATGTAACATTTATCAAGAATCCGCTAAATCAAAAATTACGTCAAACTAGCTGGTTTCACCGATTCCGGTAAATTCTCCCGGTCGAAAGAGGTAAAAATTACAGTAGAAGGCATCGTATGGGAGAATTATCGGACAAATTTTCAGTTTCTAATACTGGATTGATTGTTGAATTCCCCTTGGCATGACTCAGGTAATAGAACATCCCGATTTTGTAGCTAACAACGACCGGCAGCTGTTAGACTCGTATTCAACAACCATCACGGCTGTTGTCAGAAATGCCTCCCAGGCGGTGGCACATATTAACGTTACGAAAAAAACAAAACATCCCCGTACAGGTAAATGGGTGGAAATGCCGGCTTCAGGTTCAGGATTCGTTATTTCTACTGATGGTTACATGGTGACTAATCATCACGTGATAGAGGGTGCAAGCATGATCAAAACTTCATTTGCCGATGGACTGGAATTAACTGCCAGCCTGATAGGTGCCGATCCCTCCACAGATATGGCCGTATTAAAAGTTTACAAAGAGGATTTGAAACCATTGCAATTCGCGGATTCAGACCTGCTTGAGCCGGGTCAGATAGCGATAGCTATTGGCAATCCCATGGGTCTGCAACATACGGTAACAGCAGGTGTGGTCAGTGCGACCGGCCGTACACTGAGAGCAAATAACGGAAGACTGATTGATGACATCATTCAGACTGATGCCGCTTTGAATCCCGGCAACAGTGGCGGGCCTTTGGTGAATTCGGAAGGGAAAATAATTGGAGTCAATACAGCGGTGATTGCAACTGCGCAGGGTTTGTGTTTTGCTGTTTCTTCCAACCTGGCAACCTATGTGGCCGGTCAGTTAATTATGCATGGTAAAGTGAAAAGGGCTCATTTGGGAATCGCCGCACAGCCTGTGAATCTTACAGCACGTATGATAGGTGCAAACCAGTTGCGGACAAAAACCGGAGTATATGTTTTTGAAATAACAGCCGACGTCAATGCTCAAAACAATCAGTTAAAATTGGGAGATATCATCGTGGAATTTGACGAAAAACCAGTGGCCACCGTAGATAACCTGCATAAATATTTAAACGAAACTGTTATTGGAAAAAGAACTTCTCTGGGAATTTTGAGAGAAGGAAGAAAGCAAATCATAAGCGTAGTACCAGGCGAATTGAAATAATTATCACAGATCATTTCTACAATACTCTCTCCACTCACTTCTTTTCCGAAATGTTGAAATAATCATTACGATAAATTTAGTTTCGGTAAAGCAAAGTTAGAAAGATTCGTTAAATTTAGGAACATTAAAAACGATTGCTATGAACTCAAAATCTATTTACAGGGTTGGCATTGTTCTTTATGCCTTGGTTATCGGCTTCTTCGGAGTGAATCATTTTTTAAATGGTACGGGTTTTCAGAACACCATTCCCTCCTTCCTTCCTTATCACATTTTCTGGGTTTATCTTACCGGAGTTGCGCTGATCGCGGCGGCCATTTCATTTTTATCGGGTAAGCAAACCAAACTGGCAGGATTATTCTTATTCGCTTACCTGATCATTATTGTGCTGACCATCCATTTGCCAGCCGTCATGCGTTCGGAAGGTTCACCGATCATCAGTATCGCTTTAACAAACCTTGTAAAAGATACCGGTCTGGCGGGCGCGGCGCTGATGATTGCCGGCAGCGGACACAGGATAAGCTGATATTACTACCAGTGCCGTGACACCGGGATATTCGTCAGCAGAGTAACTGATCGTCAAACCTGCAGTCGTTTTTCATAAGGCACCCATTCCCCGTATTCTAAATGACGTTTGAGTATTCTCAGATACATGGCCCAGCAATAACTGGAGATTTTGTAATGTTCATTTTTTTGCGGCCAGCCAGTGTGATAAAAATTTACATCTGTCTTGCCTTGACGGTTAACCAGATTAAATCCGATTTTAGTTCCCAGCCAGTCGTCATCCGCTTCAGTCATTTCCAATTCAAATATGCCGGCTTTTACATATGCTGTAACAATAGCTTTCCAAACATACCCAGGACCAAAATCAAGGGTATACATTCCGCCAGGCAACGGGTTTACAACCGAGCCCTTCGTCCACCATTTATCAAGCCCTTCTGAGCGGCTGATAGCTTCAAATACTTTATCAGTTGTGACTTCGATCGGAAAATTGTGAAAAATATCTGCCATGGCCATTGGTTTTAGATGCTGTTCAGATATCTGAATGCTGATAGTCAAATTTATACCTTTTATATAGGCATCCGTCTCAATTTGGGAACCTTTCGGGAATGATAGATTGGCATATGCATTGCAGAGATATACACGGTACTTATCAATCATCTTCCTGCGATATGAATAAAATAATCCTGCTTTTATTTTTGCTGACGATTTCCATTCACGGCAACAGTCAGTTGAAGGCTCAGATAGACAAAAAGTCAAAGGAGTTCACCATTAATCCCAGTTCCGATCCCAAGGCCGAATATAAAATATTTGGCTATCAGTTTCCCAACGCTACCACTAAGCTGATGATCTGTTTTTCTTCCTATAGATATGATGTTACTGAAAACGTAAACAAATGCCCGCTGGGGGCATATTTTGATTCAGGTCGTATGAAAGAAGGGGACAGGATCGTGTACCTGGGCAATGTCGGTACATTTGGGAAGATGAACTTTATATCGGCAAATGGTACAAAGACGCTTTTTTACGTTCCGAAAACAAGTTTCGTCATTAAATAATCCAGACTTCCCTTCCGGAATTTTTATTTCTCCCGAAAGCAACAATTCCCTGCAACAATTTCCCTGCTTTGTCCCTCCTTCAGATAACTATTATAGTGCCGGATCGATTATCGTACACACCTGTATCGTTAGCGGACATTTATTTGGATGGCGAATTGCAATAAATTGATTCTTAGCTTTTTGTATTTCGGTACTCTTTTTAGTGATAAATCCAGTGATTTCTTAGTAACATTTTCCCCCGGATGCTTAATTCCATGTTATGATAAAAAATTACCTCAAGATCGCCTGGCGTAACCTGATGAAGTATAAATATATTTCATTCATTAATTTATTCGGTTTAACAGTTGGTCTCACCTGCTGCCTGCTCATCATGACCTATATCATCAACGAATTAAGTTATGACAGGTATAATAAAAATGGAGAAAACACCTACCGTGTTACCAGGAGTTTTAATAACGCTGAAGGAGTCGTTTCGCTTACGCTGAGTACGGTGGCTCCTCCCTTTGGGTATTATTTCCCGACGGATTTTCCTGAAATAAAAAAAATGACAAGGCTGATCGATAATGGCACCACACCTATAAAGTACAAGGATAAACTCCTGAATGAGTCCGATGTGTATTTTGCAGATGAAAACTTATTTCAGGTTTTTACACTTGACATATTAAAAGGCGATCCGAAGACGGCATTAAGGGATCCGTTTTCTGTCATGCTCAGTGAGGAAACGGCCAGGAAATATTTCGGGAACGAAGATCCGATGAACAAAGTACTCAGGGCCAATAGTCAGTTTGACATAAAAGTGACCGGAGTCTACAAAGGGTTTCCGGCAAATTCGCATATGCATCCGGGTATGTTGGTTTCGTTCTCCACCTTGAATGATCCGAATGTTTATGGAGCGGAAAATATGCGAACCAACTGGGGTAATAATTCCTTCTTCACTTTTTTTGTTTTACCTGATCACTTCAATCCGAAAAATTTAATAGATCGGTTCCCTGCTTTCGTAGACCGCCGTATGGATCATAAAATTTATAATGGAGATCTGCCCTCAAAATATACGAAGCTGGGTTTACAAAAATTAACCGATATCCACCTGTATTCGCATACGGATTATGAAGCGGAGCCGAATGGAGATATCAGCCGCGTATATATTTTTTCCATTATCGCATTGTTTATATTACTAATTGCCTGCATAAATTACATGAATCTGTCGACAGCCAGGTCTGCATTAAGAGCCAGGGAAATTGGCATCCGGAAAGTGGTTGGTGCAAGAAAGAAAGAATTGATTTTTCAATTTCTCAGCGAGTCTGTATTAGTATCCTGGGCGGCCATCATTATCTCTTTTGTTCTTTTATATTTTTCGCTGCCATGGTTAAATAATATTTCAAAACAAAACCTGAATGTGCAAATATTGTTGAAGTGGCAGATTTTGATTCCCATTTTTTTAACGCCCTTTGTGGTGGGAATTTTATCCGGACTATATCCGGCACTGTTCATGTCGTCTTTTCAGCCTGTCAAAACCCTGAAGGGACTATTCAAAGTTGGAGCAGGTAATATTTCTTTCAGAAAAGTTTTGGTCGTTGCCCAATTTTCCATTTCCATCATACTGATCATTACTACTATCATTGTGTTCCAGCAGCTGCGTTATCTGCAACAAACTTCGCTGGGATATGATAAGGAGCATATCATTACAATCCCATATAATAATTTTCTCAATACATCCTATGAGGCATTCAGAAATGACCTGCTGAAAAATTCAGATATAAAGGATGTTGCCCGTTCTTCGCGGATCCCAACCGGCAGGCTGCTGGATGCCATGGGCGCTTCCACCAATGCGGGCGACTCCCTGCGTCCCGTCACCGCTACGATAAAATATGTGGCATCTGATTATGATTTTGTTCCGACATATGGTATAAAAATCATTGCAGGCCGGAATTTCTCACGCACGTATGGAACAGATACCTCGAATTTTTTATTGAATGAATCGGCCGTTAGCGCGGTCGGCTGGAAATCACCCGCCGAAGCAATCGGGAAGGATTTCAAATATGGATTTATAAAGGGTAAAGTGATTGGCGTAATGAGGGACTTTCATTTTGAATCGCTGCGGCAGAAAATAGTACCGTTCGTTCTAATCAATCCGGCTACCAGTGCGAATCAATCCTTCTTTAACAGTCTGTCTTTAAAAGTAAGTGGACATAATGTGGCGGGGACGCTGGCAGTCGTTGAAAAAACCTGGCGCCAATACCTTCCGGAAATACCCTATCAGTATACTTTTCTGGATGAGAATTTTGCCAACCTGTATGAGTCGGAACAACGTCAGGGTACTTTATTCACCGTGTTTGCCTGTATCGCTATTGTTATCGCCTGCCTTGGATTATTCGGACTTTCTGCCTTTGCAATTACGCAGCGGGTTAAAGAAATTGGTGTGCGGCGAGTATTGGGTGCCAAAGTAAATACCATCGTCACTCTTTTATCAAAAGACTTTTTAAAACTCGTTTTAATAGCGTCACTTATTGCATTCCCGGTTGCATGGTATGCCATGTCGAACTGGCTCGAGGATTTTGCTTACAGGACCAGCATTCAATGGTGGGTATTTATTCTGTCAGCTATCCTGGCGCTGATTGTCGCCCTGGGTACGATTAGTTACCATGCAATAAAAGCTGCTGTCGCGAACCCGGTAACCAGTCTCCGTTCTGAATAAATCCATGTGCAATGTAAATTAAGGCCAGTAAGACGGCTTTAATGGACTACCGCCATTATACGCGCAATCGACGCAGAGATTGGTGGAATAAAAGTAAACTGGTCCGGGATTCATTTTGGCCGTATCGATTCCCTGGCCAATCAGACTGTTACCATATGGCCCTCCGGGGGGCTGGAAATCAATTGAAATCAACCCCAAAGCTTCAGATCTCAGGATACATTTGCCATAATATGGTTGGTAATTCCATGCAATCAGGTCGTTCTTATTAATGAAAATTCTCTGTTGCTGAAGAGTTGTAAAACTAATAAAACCAATACATTTTACGTCGGGGTTGTTCATACATTGTATGTTTCCCAGTTCTGAAAAGGGTTGCAAATCAAACAGGGTTCCGAGTTGTTCAGTATTTTTTTTCAGGTTTGTCCAATAGTTGAACCCATCTACAGTAATTGCATATTGTTTAATCAGGGTGCTATATAGTGCGGAAAGCTTGATGGATCCTGTCGGAATAAAAGCAGCTTCATACTTATACACAATATCACTGGATAATTTTGCAGTTGATGTTACCTCTATATTCGTGGAATTGTGGTATTGATAACATCTGTAAATTTGATTTGCCAGACTTCTTGGAATAATATTATTTTCATTTATATAAATCAGAAAGGAATCAAAATCGGAAAGATATTCCCATGTTTCCGAGTATTCGTAGCGGTAATACCTGGTATTATTGGTTGGATCATGCGTGTTTACATAGATATGGACACCGGCAGAGTCCTGAACCCAATACAGGGAATCCATCGGCGGACTTGGATGAATATTATTCAGTTCTGACCGAAACTCATTCCCGTCACCGGTAATTATTTTCAACTGGTATTGCTGGGAATTATCCAGTAGAAGTTGATCTGCTTCATATTGACCATTCCCCAATTCGGTCAGCGGGTACTCCACACCCGATTTGCCTAACACAGAAACGCGGGCATTCAATTCTTTAATCTGGGGTGCAGTATCAGTTAGTGACTTCGTGCGCGAAAGGGTAATTTTACTTGAGTCATTCCCACTGAAAATTATTCCGTCTACTACGAGCAGGAATGGATTGTTCTTAACAGTAGGAGGATTATATACTTCCTTGCAATTCAATGAAGTAATAATCAAAATAAAAAAAAACAATATATATTTTAGACTCCTCATCCAGAACAATATTCGGGATTCCGCCGGGGCAATACTTTAAGTCACTAAATATCCACGATCAGGTTGTTTCACCTTTTAAAGCCACTCTTTCATTCTTGCTATTGGTCAAATCACAACCTTTTTGATGTAAATTACGTAGTATTAACCTGTTCCACTCACCTCGTATTCCTTTCTTCTAAGCCCGGGACTCAATAATTAACTGAAACAATACGCCGTTTGATGAAGTACAGGATGGCTGTTTTGATAATGCTGATTTGCTTTCGGTCATACTCCCAAACGCAAACCTGTCCCATTAACATCAATTTTGCTACGGGTAATCTCACGCACTGGTATGCATATACAGGTAATAATGCCAATGGGAATGGAGAATCAGCTATAAAGAAAAGGTATGATTCCACAGTTACAGCTCCGAATGGTACCATTGGTGCATCCATTTTTACTGAATACGGATTGCCTTCCAGAAATGGAATTCAGGTTATCACCATCAGATCAAACGATGTTTTTGGTGGATTCCCAACTATTCCAACACTGAATGGGTATAATTATGGTTACTCCATTCTGCTGGGTTCTACAGCTATTTCAAGGAATGGCGGTCCAAATGGCACCGGTGCCGGTGGTTATATTCGCGGGGTAAGTTATGGTATTCATGTTCCTCCGGGTCCGTCTACAGAACCTTATACCATGACATACGCTTATGCCATGGTGCTGGAAAATGGAACACATATGTCCAGTCAGCAGCCTTATATATCGGTTACTCTCAAAACCTCGGAAGGTGTGATCACTTGTGCTTCTCCAAATTATTTACTGCCCACTTTCGGTAGTTCGGGCCCATTTGGAAATAATAAAGGACTTACACTGGACAGTGCAACGGCTAAAAGAAATGGCTTTAAAGTAAGTCCCGTGCCTTCCCCTAACGAAGACCCGGGGCCAAACGGTGGCGGTAGCGGACAATACTTACAGGATGTGTGGACAAAGGGCTGGACTGAAGTTACCTATGACCTCTCACCTTACAGAGGACAGGACGTGAGCCTGACTTTTGAAGCTGATAATTGTGTGCCGGGAGGCCATTTTGCTTATGGGTATATCGCAATCCGGAATATTTGCGGCGGTCTGGTAATTAGCGGTGACTCTCTTGTTTGCAATAACTCTGTAGAAACCTATTCTGTACCTACCCTGGCAGGAGCAACTTATAACTGGTCAATCCCGGGAGACTGGACAATGCTTTCCGGTGATACTTCCAATATCATTCAGGTCAAGGCATCGGTAAATGGAGGCTCTGTTACCGTACATGAGAAAAATAGTTGTGCCGACCTGCTGGATACGATTCAAATTAAAACCCTTCCTGCACCAGTCGGGGGAACACTTCAGGGCTCTTCCACAGTTTGCGCTGGGGAAAACAGCACCCTGTTAACTCTGTCGAATTATTCAGGTGCCATAAAAAACTGGCTTTCTTCAACCGACGGGAGTACATGGGCGGTGATTCCCGATACCGACCCTCAGTACACAGCCCAGAACCTGAGCGATTCAATTATATACAGGGTTGAAGTTGGCAAGGGAGATGTATGTCCGTCAGATACCAGTACGCAGGCGCTCGTAGCCGTTGATCAAAAATCAGTGGGTGGACAAATTACACCCCTCGAGTCTACTTTATGTTTGGGCCAGTCTGCCGGAGAAATTCTGACTCTGTCGGGTAATACCGGTTCGGTTGTAAACTGGCAATATTCTACAGATGGAGCAAATTGGACAAATTTCACACCCGTTGTGAATACCCAAACAAATACGGTGAAAGATATTATAGTATCCACGCAATATCGTTTGATAGATAAAAATGGCGTTTGTCCGGAAGATACAAGTTCAGTCGCCAGCATACTTTTCGATCCTGTTTCATTTCCCCAGGCCACAGCGTATCCTGCTGATACAACGATCTGTTACGGGACCATTGCTTCGCTGAATGCCAGTATTCAAACCGGAACAAGTTATACATGGGAGCCTGTTTCAATCGGCAACAGCGATATAAAAACAACGCCGATTAATCTTGTTAACCAGGTTTCACCGTCAACTACAACAGATTATATTTTACGGATCTTAAATGAGGGATGCCCGAATCCATTACTGGATACCTTCCATATAGCTGTGCTTGCACCTGTGATCGTGGATGCCGGAAGGGATACTTCCGTTGTCGCGGGACAGCCTTTACAATTTAACGCTTCGTCCAGTGATCCGGGTCCTGATACGTACTCCTGGTCGCCGGTTATTGAACTTAATAATCCTTTGATTCCGGATCCCCTGGCGACTTATACAATGGAAGACAATATTATCCGGTATGCCGTCACCGCAACAACCGCATTTGGATGTACGGGTGTGGGATATATTACAGTGAAAATTTTTAAAACAAAACCGGACATATTCGTGCCGAATGCATTTACGCCCGGAGGGACTGTCAATATCATATTTCGTCCGATACCGGTCGGCATAGCATCACTGCATTATTTCAGAATTTATAACAGGCTCGGTCAGTTAGTATATAACACATCAGCCATCGGTAGTGGTTGGGATGGAAGACTGAATGGTTCTCCTCAGGCTTCCGGAGGTTATGTCTGGATGGTACAGGGAACCGATTATCTGGGAAATACCATTACAAAAAGCGGTACAATGGTTCTGGTCAGATAAATTAATGAAATGAATCGAGTCTGATAATCGGATTGCCCATCATTTTATTCCTGCGCATGCCGCGAAGCAAAGGTTCTTATGAAGAATTTCAGTATGACTAAAACCAATTTTTTCATGAGTGATCGAACCGGGCTTTGATTTCTGCTATGGTTGATTTGTTCTTCATCATATCGTCGAATTGTTTGGATTGAATTAGGGCCTTATTCTAGCGTTCATTATAAATCATTATTGATACATCGAAGCAGAGCCGAAAAATAAACATTCTAAATACGACGGTTCAGGATTCCTGTTGAAATCATTTTGCCGAGCCCGAAGGATGTTCGCCGGAGATTCGCAACTGTATGTGACATCGCGGATTCTAAATTTTCATACGACTGATTGATTGTCATCAAAACATCGAAATAACGGTCAAGTTCAGTATTCGCTGTCAATGGTACCTGTCCTGCCAGGCCGATCACTTTAATATTTTTTTTCTTTGCCCTTCGGGCAACACCGTATGGGCCTTTGCCTTCCAATGTTTGAAGGTCGATGCTTCCTTCTCCTGTAATCAACAAATCAGTATTTTCCAGGGCCTTGTCAAACCCTGTCATATCGAGGAAATATTCTATTCCCTGCACGAGCCTGGCATTTAAATAAATATTTAGCCCAGCTGATATTCCACCACCTGCACCTCCGTGGCGAAGATTGTTCATGTCCGATCCTGTCTGGGAAAAGGAGAGATCCCTGAGCCTTGTAAGTGCGTTTTCCAATTGGATAACATTGAGTTCTGAAGCCCCTTTTTGCGGTCCAAATATAGACGCCGCTCCATTTTTCCCCAGCAGGAAATTGTCAACGTCACAGAGAATGATGAACCTGGTATCAAAAATCCTTTTGTCAATTCCGGAGAAATCGATGGTTTCCAGGTCAGTCAGACTTTCGGGCAGGCCTTTCAGTTCATTTTTCGATCGGTCCAGAAAGCGCACTCCTATTGCCTGGAGTGCGCCGCAACCACCGTCAATAGTCGCGCTGCCTCCAACGCCCAGGATAATTTTTCTCGCTCCCCGGTTTAATGCCGCACAGATTAGTTCGCCACAACCAAAAGAGGTTGCATGCAAAGGATCAAATTCTTTTTGCTGCAAAAGTTTCAGTCCGGATACGTTAGCCATTTCTATGACCGCCGTTTTACCATCGTCAATGAAACCAACAGAGGTTTTGATTTTTCTTCCCAGAGGATCATTTGCATGCACGTCAATAAAAAAACCGCCCAGGTTGTTCACGATCAGTGATGCCGTTCCGTCACCCCCGTCTCCGACAGGAAAACATGCCATGCTACAGATCAGCCCGCTGTCCAGTAATCCTTCACGAATCGCTTTTGCTGCGTCGGGAGCAGAAAGACTGTTCTTAAAGGCATTGGGCGCAATGAGAATGTGCATGGGTTATTTCATGAATAAAGGTAATGGCTAAGCAAATAAATTTGAATCCTGTAATTTTGATGAAAGAAAACGAAGCAGAACATGATAGCATTTTTAGGAACTGGTCTCTTGGGGGCCAATTTTACCCGTGCACTCCTAAAGAAAGGAGAGAAAGTAAATGTTTGGAACAGAACTGCTGATAAAGCAAAAGCTCTGGAGGCTTACGGAGCCAGGGCCTTCGAACAGTTAACAGACGCCGTAAAAGGAGTAAGCCGCATTCATCTGACAGTTTCAGATGATCAGGCCGTTGATGACGTTTTGGAAAAAGCAGCAGGCGGTTTTGATCCCGGTGTGATCATCATTGACCACACCACCACTTCTTCTCCGGGCGCCGCCAGACGTGCTGCTTACTGGAAAAAGAAAGGCTATACTTACATACATGCGCCTGTTTTTATGGGACCGCCGAATGCGCTGGAAGGTACCGGTGTCATGCTGGTATCCGGTGATCAGCAGGTGGTCAAAATACTGGAACCCGAATTGTCCCGAATGACCGGGAAATTGTGGAACCTCGGGGAGCTGCCCGAAAAAGCAGCTTCCATAAAGCTGTTGGGTAACCTCTTTCATATTTGTCTCACGGGGGGAGTTGCCGATATGCTTACGTTAGCGGGTTCATTGAATATACCTGCGCCGGAAATCGGAACCCTGTTGGAAGTACTCAATCCGGGTGTTGTGGCGCAGGGCCGGATAAAAAAGATTATCAGTAACACGTTTGATCAGCCTTCCTGGGAATTGAGTATGGCCCGCAAGGATGCACGTCTGATGATCGAACAGGCAGATACAATTCATAAAACACTCATGGTCGTTCCGGCCGTTGCTAAAAAAATGGACGCCTGGCTGGGAAAAGGCCATGCGAAGGATGACTGGACAATCATTTCCAAAGACCCGGCTTAAGCCATACAGGTTATACATTAATTAATTATTATCTGCTCAGGCTGTTCCTTGAAAGTTAATTTTCCGGCAGGGTGCAACATTTATACTAACCGCTGCGTCTCATGAATATGAGACAATTATCTTCAGAAAGTCTTTTGGTTTTACTTGCCCGAGGGCAGGAAAACCATTTATCCAGGCCCCTGGTGTCAGGCAATGACCTTCGGGAGGCCTGCAACAGGCATTTCATTCGTAAATCATTATTTAAATCGACTATGAAAGAAATAGCAAGAAACCTGGAAAAGACACTCATGGATTTCTTACACACGGATTTATTATCGAAAAACTGGAATTACAAAGCAGGACCCAATAAATGGTCAAAAAAGGAAATAATAGGGCATTTGATAGATAGTGCCCAGATAAATCTTCAGCGATTTGTAAGGTCTACTTATACGGAAAATTTTACGCTGACCTATGATCAGGTGGAATGGGTTGATGCGCAACATTATATTTCTGCAGATATTGAAGAATTACTGGAGCTATGGCGCCTGTTGAACAGACAGATCATTCGGGTATTGGTAAATTATCCCACGCACAGACTGCAGATTCAAAGTGATACGGGCAAAACGGCCGTTTGTTTTCATACCGTGGAGCATCTTGCGCAGGATTATGTAAATCATTTGAATCATCACCTGAAATCTATAGAGCTGGTATAAAATTTCCGCATCTAGCGATAATAATTATTTATCCATTCGCTTAATGCCTGCACAAACGCTGAACTCCCCTGCATCACCCATTTGCCCATATATATAGAAATAGTCATGGTGGGTTTTCCTGTCATTCGCAGGATAAATGTATTTGGCATGCCAAAGGCCGGCAGTTTGCCAGATGCAGTTAGTGTGCCGGAATAAGTTTGACCTTCTGCTTCTATGGAAAATGGGATCGGCGCGTTGTTGTTTGTGGGCTTTCTATAATTCTCTGCCATGACACAAAAGTAGTCATTGAATCGCCGGCAAAACATCGGCCTCTTTAAAAAAATTATTCGACGTTCATAGGTTAATATAATTGGTTCATGGGTACCAGTGATCCGTTCGTATTTCTATGCTCTCAAAGGAATTTTGCCTTTGCAATTCATGGCAATTTATATCCCTGACGTGCGAGTAATTTCCAGCCTTCACCCTTTTTTATCCAAATCATCAAAATACCGATTTTTAAGTCCAGGGGAGCCCCGTCCCGGGTCCCCTTAATTGAACAGATATTCCGTACGATCGCCGTATTGTCAGTCACAGTTATGATCTGGTTTGCATTATCTATCTGAAAGAATTTAACTGGTCCCGATAATACATCCTTTATAAATTCCGATTTATTCTGTACAGCCCCTGTAGAATGGCCGTAACTTAAATCTTCTGCCGTTAACTTGTCCAGCGTGGATTTATCCGGCGAAATCATTGCTTTATTTAAAGTCTCAATGGAAGATTCAATTTCTTTATCCGGTTTCTGTGCATTTGCACTGGTGTAAACGAGAAAACTGAACATAAGCAGGAAAATCCGGTTAGCCATGATTGATATTTTCATCCAAGATACATATCAATCGCCAGTTGAAGCAAAAATGATGCACCATGGAGGGAAGTTAGCTCCGTGAAATAATTATTAAGTTATGAGTCCTGAATGTGAGTTAAATATTAATAATTAAAGAAGTTTTTAAAACTGACGGGAATAAAATGAATCGGACTTAATTTAGCGATAAGATATTTAACGGCATGACAAAGGAACAAGCTGTCCACGTAGCTGACACGATCATCCATCTCTATAAACAATATGGCGGGTCAGAATATGCCGGAGAAAAGGTATCCCAGCTGGAACATATGGTTCAGACTGCAGAGCTGGCCGAATCGGGTGGCTTTGATGAAGAAGTCATATTAGCCGCGTTTCTTCACGACATCGGGCATATAACAGAAGAGGCAACGGAAGAAAATGAAATGGATGAATATGGAATCAAAGATCATGAGGCCCTGGGTGCACAATATTTATCTGAAAATGGATTTTCATATAAAATATCAAAACTGGTCGCTTCACATGTGCAGGCGAAAAGATATTTGACCCGAAAGGACCCGGATTATTTCAACCAGCTATCTGAAGCGAGCCGGAAAACACTCGATTTTCAGGGAGGTGTGATGACTGGTGAGGAAGCAAACGCTTTTGAAAAAGATCCTCTTTTTTCTGAAATCATTATGATGAGAAGATGGGACGAACAGGCAAAGGTTCAGGATAAGCCATTGCCTGATCTAAACCATTTCCATGACATGATCGTGCATCATCTCGTTTCGTAAAATAATTTCTGAAATAATATTTTGCAAAATTCCCTGACCTTATCGCCCGCAAGGAATAAACTGGCAGTCACACTATTTGCATCCATCATTACATTTCTGACATACTGTACCGTGTATGGATTCCGAAAAGGATTTACCATCTGCACTTTTGATGGAATGGCTTATGCAGGCGTCAGTTATAAGGTATGGCTGGTGATCAGTCAGGTATTGGGATATGCCAGCAGTAAATTTTATGGGATCCGGTTTATTTCGGAATTAAAAAAAATGGGTCGGGGGAATGTGATTTTATACCTGACCGGTATATCCTGGCTGGCACTTTTGCTGTTTGCGATAACACCGGCACCCTGGAACATATTATTTATGTTTATCAATGGATTTCCGCTGGGCATGATCTGGGGTATTATTTTTTCTTATGTGGAGGGCCGGATGACTACGGATTTCATAGGGGCTGCCCTTTCCGTCAGTTTTATTTTTTCATCCGGGTTCGTAAAATCCATTGCAGAATATATCCGGTTGCATTTTAATATCACAGAGTTATGGGTGCCCTTTTACACCGGGCTCGCATTTGCAATCCCGCTGATAGTTTGTGTTATTTTCCTGGAAAAGATTCCACCTCCGACCGAAGAAGATATTAATGCCCGGAGTAAGCGGCTCCCCATGTCCAAAGAAGACAGGAAAAAATTTGTAAGGATTTTCTTCCCGGGTTTGGTTGCTGCCATGAGTGTATACGTTTTTTCCACTATGTTCAGGGACCTCAGGGATAATTTTATTGCTGATATGTGGATAGAAAACGGTTATGGAAACCAACCTTCTTTATTTACAAAAACCGAAACGCCCGTCAGTGTGATTTTGCTTATCCTGATGGGCAGTATGATATTGGTAAAAAATAATCTCAAAGCGTTTAAGTTTACTCATTATATCATTATCACCGGATTTTTAATTACAGGAATTACCAGTTTGCTTTATATAGGACATCTTATTACACCCTTTTGGTGGCTGGCACTGGTAGGATTGGGGTTGTATACGACCTATATACCATTTAACTGTATTTTTTTTGAAAGGCTGATAGCAACATTTAAATACCCGGGGACCGTTGGATTCCTGATTTATGTGGCCGACTCTTTTGGATACCTGGGTAGCGTTGTAGTGTTGTTTACAAAAGAATTTCTCAGGTTAAAAATAAACTGGTCCAATTTTTATTCCCATGGAGTAGTCATATTATCGGTTTTGGGAATCGCCGGCGCCATCTTGTCTCTATTATATTTTTCGAGTAAATTCGGGAAAACAATTCCCGGCAATGGCTAATAAATCAGCTATCGTAGTGGGGGCAGGAATAGTCGGTATGGCTACCGCAAGAGCCCTGGCCCTTAATGGGTATGTTGTAAACGTATATGAAAGAAATTTGAAGGCATCAGGTGCCTCCGTCAGGAATTTTGGCATGGTATGGCCAATAGGACAACCGGCAGGTAAATTGTATGAACGGGCGATCAGAAGTCGCAATTGCTGGAAGGATATAGGCGATTCAAGCAGATTATGGTATGATCCTGTAGGAAGTTTACACCTTGCATATAACCAGATAGAATGGCAGGTGCTACAGGAATTATTTGAAACATTTAAAGAAGAAGGGCGTGATGTTGTTATGCTGAATACGAATGAAGTGCATTCCAGATCAGGTATTGCCAAAAAAGAAAACTGCCTGGGTGGTTTATTTAGTCGCGAAGAATTGATTATAGATCCCAGGGAAGCCATTGCCATATTACCCGAATATTTTCAGTCTACTCTGAATATTCAATTTAACTGGGGAAAGGCAGTCACAGCTACCTCGTCCGGGAATATTACTTCGGGCTCTGAAAGGTTTAACGCAGACCTGATATTTATTTGCAGTGGTTCCGATTTTAAAACATTATACCCCGGGGAATTTGAAAAATTCCCGCTTACCAAATGCAAACTGCAGATGATGAGATGGAAGGAAGAGGGATCGCCAAGAATTGGCGCTTCACTCTGCGGCGGTCTTTCTCTCATACATTATCCAAGTTTCAGAGCAGCCCCCTCACTCCACGAATTAAGACAATACTATGAAAAGGAGTTGCCGGAATATTTGGAATGGGGAATCCATGTGATGGTTTCGCAGAATCACCTGGGTCATCTCACCATTGGAGACTCACACGAATATGGCCTGTCACCTGATCCTTTTGATAAACAATGCATAAACGAATTAATTCTGAAATACCTGAATCAGTTTACCTCACTACGCAATCCAAAATTAATTGAAACCTGGAACGGGGTGTATGGCAAACTGACCAATAACGATACTGAAATATTTTACTCACCTGAACCCGGGGTTTACATATTAAACGGAGTTGGGGGAACAGGAATGACTATGTCCTTTGGTCTTGCCGAAGAAGTTGTCAATGTGTTATGATTCTGCACTTGTAGTTATTTCCAATAATATTTCTTTTTTATTAACTGCTATTATGAAATAGTTATTTGGAAGTATATCATTCCCGAAATCTGTTCCACGAACATAATATTGAATTAGCCTGCCAATAACATTTTAGTCATACCGATCCTTTCCATGTTGGGTGATTAGTTTTCTGTTAAAATTATTAACAATTAGTTTTTTTTTAGTTAATCACACGGAAATACGTCGCCGATACTTTCGCCGACGACAATCGCTAAAATAATTTAAAACTTCGCTTATGACCAACAGAATCACCCTGCAAGACTATTTTAAATTATTCCTCATCACCATTTTACTTTTACCTCTTTTCACCCGGGCAGGCAACTATCCCCCGGGGGAACCGAAGATCATTACCGGGCTGGTATTATCAGAAACTGATCAGTCTCCTGTGGCAGGAGCTTCTATCGTTGTGAAAGGTTCCAAAGCGGGTACCTCATCCGGATTCGATGGAAAATTTTCAATTAAGGCAAAAGAAGGCGACGTGCTTGTAATCACCGGAGTCGGAATTACAAAACAGGAAATAACTGTCGGCGCCGACAGCTACCTGTCAATCTCGGTAGTTACGAACAGCAAAAACCTGAATGAAGTGGTGGTAACGGCAACGGGTATCCGAAAAGACTCCAAAAAGCTTGGTTATTCCATTCAGACTGTAGATGCATCCAAACTCACACAGGCTCGGGAAGCGGATCCCATCAATGCATTGAAGGGAAATGCGGCCGGTTTGCAAGTCAATATTACTTCGGAAGTGGGTCATTCACCCGATGTGATTATACGAGGAGAGAACGCACCTACTGACAGGCCTATGTTTGTGGTTGACGGTGTGCCACTCAGTTCTGATACGTACAATTTTAATTCGGATGATATTGATACCTACACCATATTAAAAGGACCCAATGCGGCAGCGCTCTATGGCTTCCAGGGAAAAAATGGCGCAATAATCATTACTACCAAAAAGGGTGCAAGTGCCAAAGGTCATACAGTAGTGACTTTTAATTCTACGACCCAGTGGAACCAGGGATTTCTTGCCTTGCCCAAATACCAGGATACTTATGGTCCCGGTGACAACGGCAAATATGCATTCGGTGGAGGTGGTTCGAGTCCCCAGTCATATTTTGGTAACGGAGCTATTGGTGTCGGAAACAATGACTATGACTATGATGTTTGGGGACCACAGTTCAGGGGTCAGTTATTGCCACAATATGACGGAGCGTATGACCCGGCTCAGACATATACTACAACATTTGCCGATGGTTCAACTTACTCCGGACATGTGGCGCCCACACCTTGGCTGGCACGTGGAAAGGACAATCTGAAGCAATATATACAAACCGGACTTCTTTCTGTTAACAGTGTTTCAGTAAGCTCATCATCTGATAAAACTGACATCCGTTTTTCTGTCGGAAACACTTATCAAAAAGGAATCGTTCCGAATACGGAACTGAACAATTTTAATTTTGCAGGAAGTATAGTTCAGCGTTTTAACGATAAGCTGACTGCCACTGCCTATTTTAACTTCAGCAGGCAATCCACACCCAATCTTCCGGATGTTGTATATGGACCCAACAGTATGATCTATAATATTATTATCTGGGGCGGTGCGGACTGGGCCATGAGTGACATGAGAAATTACTGGCAAACGGGAAAGGTAGGTATCCAACAGAAATATGAAGAGTTCTATCGATACAATAACCCTTATTTCATGTCATATGAGTGGCTGAGGGGGCATTATCAAAATAATGAGTATGGATATGTATCGCTGAATTATAAAATCAATAATGATCTGGATATACAATTGAGGCCGAGTATGACAGCTTATGACATGATGAACAACGAAAAGATGCCTTATTCTGCCGGAGCCTATGGAAGACCGTTAAGACAGGGAGACTACCGGGAAGACCGGAGAGCGCTGTTTGAATCCAATACGGATGCACAGATCAGGTATCATAAAAATCAAATAGCCGGTTGGCTGGACGTATCGGCATTAGGTGGACTAAATGTTCGTAGTGAAACATTCAATTCTAATTTTACATCAACCAACTATCTGAATGTACCAGGCGTATATTCCTTCTCCAATTCTTTGAATGCGCTTACGGGTAGTACATTCAATTCAAACCTGCTGGTATTGAGCGCCTACTATTCTGTTGACCTGGGATATAAAACCTTTATAACTGCCAATATCACAGGAAGAGTGGATAAATCATCTTCCCTGCCTCCCAGCGGGGACAGCTATTTTTATCCTTCCTATAATCTGGCAACCGTTGTTTCTGATTATGTGAAATTGCCAACGGTTATTTCATTCCTGAAAGTCAGAGGATCCTATGCTGAAAGTAAGGACGGTGGTACTTCGCCATTTTTCTCACCGAATGTAAGTTCCACACCAGCCAGCCAATATGGTTATTACTGGAATTCGCCGTATGATGGTCCTACTTATAAATTTGCGCAAACCTATAACCTGGCACCCACTTATTCTGCGCAGAACAGTGCCGTATACACCGATCAGACAGTTAGCCCCGATATTGTTACGCAAAGCAGACAGGCAACTGAATTCGGTGCAGATATCCGGTTTTTCAACAATCGCCTGGGTTTTGATATCACAAAGTATCACTATAAAAACACGCAGATTGTCGCTCAGGGAACTTCGTCTGCTTCGGGTTATTCATCTTTCCTGACTAATGGAAATGCATACACGAATGACGGATGGGAGATAGTGATGAATGCGAAACCGTTTGTAAATCCAAACGGATGGAGCTGGAACGTCGTAGTCAATTATGGAAGACTACATTAGAAAGAAAACACTGCAGGGCGGACGTCATATTGAAAGTGCGGAAGGTGCACTGGGAGCTGCCAGACCGATGGATGAAGCCAATATCGCTGCATATACCGGACAAGGTGTGAATTTATCCGGTCCCAACGGTATAGCGCTGGATCCGATTACCGGCCAGATCACAAATATGAAGGAACTGACAGTGACTCCCAATACAACCAAGAGCCAGGTGCAACCTTTTGTAACACGTGAAGCATCCATCGCCGATCTGGACATTGTAAAAAAGACTTATGCCAAACTGAGGGAGGTAACCATTACCTATAATGTACCACAGAAACTTCTTGGTAACAATGGTGTAATTCGCAGTGCCAGTATTTCGCTGGTGGGTCGAAACCTATTGTACTTCTTCCCGGAAAAATTCAAGGACGTAGATGTGGATCAGTATTCCCAGGCAACTTATTCCGTGCAGGCAAATGGGCAATATACCAGTTCCCCTTCTTATCTGACCGGATTGCAGACACCAACGACTCGTAGTTACGGATTCAATATCAATCTGACCTTTTAATTCTTAAAGAAAAAATTATGAAAAATATAAAAAATATATTTTTAATCGCAGTCGCTTTTTTAGTGGCTACTTCCTGCAATAAACAAATTGAGGAGAAACAAAAGGATCCGAATGATCCGACCAAAGTGCCTTCCAGTTTAATCCTGGGTACCGTGCTGACGGATATCTCCGGAACCGGAACCGCGGGAAGACTCAGTGCAACAGGCTCCAGTGAGGGTGTAAATTCCTGGGATGGTGCACACCGCTGGAACCAGTACCATTGCAGTAATTACGATTACTATGATAATAATATATATTCCTGGACCAATGGCAATTTTGATCCCTACTTGGTGTTGAAAAATGTGATTCAGATGGAAAACGAAGCAACCGCCATCGGAACATCGAAATTAAATCCCTATGAAGCCGTGGGGCGGTTTGTACGTGCATATTATTTCTATAATCTGACTTCCATGTTTGGGGACGTACCTCTCACGGATGCACTGCAGGGCGTGACAAATAAAACACCGACATATACTCCCCAGGCGCAGGTATTCGCTTATGTGTTGAATCAACTGGATACAGCGAACAGCGATTTTGCGGCACTGATTGCGGCCAATGATGTTTCCCTGTCTCCTTCACAGGATATTTTTTACGCGGGCAATCTCTCAGCCTGGCAAAAACTGGTAAATACCTTCAAACTCAGGGTGCTGGTTAGTGTAAGTAAGCATGCGGCCGACTTAAATGCACCGGCCCAATTTTCGGCCATAATGAGTAATCCATCCACATATCCGATTTTCACAGGTCAGAAGGATGACCTGAAATTTGTTTACAATCCCGGGGGCGCGAATATTTACAGCACATACCCATTCAATCCCAGTAATTTCGGATCCATTGCGGCCAGGTTTAATATGGCGGATACTTATATGAAGACAATGGTATCATTGAATGATGCCCGCGTTTTTATTACTACGGAACCCGCCTGGGCACTGGTTAAAACAGATACAGCCAATGCCGCACAGTATAAATATTTTGCCGGCGCGAGCACGGGAGAATCCCTTGCCACTATGTATAATAATGCGAACGCGGGTCTTTATTCTTTTATCAACCGTTACAGATATTACAGCAATTTTACCGGGGAGCCAAATTCACTCGTTGGGTTCAAAGAAATGTGTTTCAATATTGCGGAAGGAATTATCAGAGGTTGGTACACTGGAAATGCAGAAACCTGGTATAAGTTGGGGATTACTGAGTCGATGGCTTTTTATGGAATTGATATAACTAAAACCAGTTTTACCACTTATTTTCTACCGCCGGGCAATAGTTCTGTAACAGAAGTTCAGCCCTTTCCTTTCACATTTGATTTTAATACTTATTATACCCAGCCTACAGTTCAGCTTTCTACTGATCAGGCTACAGCAATTAATCAAATCGTCTTACAGAAATATATCGCATCTTTCCAGAATTCAGGATATGAACCTTATTATAACTGGCGCAGAACCGGTGTTCCCGCTTTTGAAGGAGGAACTGGAGTAGGTAATAATGGTATCGTTCCGGTGAGATGGGCCTATCCTGTAAAAGAACAATCACAAAATGCAGCTAATTGGAACGCAGCACTGAAAGCGCAGGGATTTACGCAGGATGACCTGAACCAGGTGATGTGGGTGATTAAATAAAAATAAAATTTTTTAAAGGTCAGTATTTATTAGAGCGGTTTAAGTAAGTACAGGCGAAACTTTTCTAAGTTTCGCCTGTGCTATTTCAGTTGTCCGAATGATGTCTGTTTTCAGACTGTCATATCATAAACCTTCTGCTGTTTTATTTCTTTAAAACCAATACTGCTATAAAAGGCATTGGCTTCTTTACGTATAATATTGCACCTCACCCGGATCATGTGGCAATTTCTGAGCAGGGACCATTCGACGATTTTGTCAACCAGATATCTGCCTAAACCGTTTCTTCTGAAATCTTCGTCTACGACCAAACCTCCGATTTCCACAAACGGATCAGATTCAATTCTAAGTGAGTAGATGCCGTGGATCCATCCGATAACCTGAGTATCATTCAACAGCGCATATATGATATGATCACCATTGTCTCTAATGTCCTGCAAACAGCGAAGCATTTTTTCTTTTGTTGACTGGTAGCCCCATTGTTCACACAGATATGCTATCGTATGGGCATCATCCATTTCAGCAATACGGGTGTTAAACTGCATGATTTTTTTTAGTAAAGGTATTTGTCTGCGTAGAGTAATTTCTACATAATCATCATGATTTGCCAGAAAAACAGGAATTGCAATGCGTTATGTCTGGCAGGGTTTTAGAAACATACGGGTATAATTACTTGTTATGAAATACACTAAAACAAATATGCTGGCACTTCTGGTTTTTCTTCTGGGACTGACATGTACAGTGTCAGGATGTGCTGAAAATCATTATTATAATGCCAATCATCATCACTCAAGAGAATGGTATGATCACCATCATACACCGCCACCAGCCGGAGTTAATTTTGATATAGATGTACGTTGATAACGGTTAAAGTCATTCGTCATTGCTCCGTCATGGTAAACCCCGATAGGATTTCAAAACTGGAAGCTGCGGGGTTTTTCTTTTCATAGCTCAAATAAACACCCACATAAAAATATTGGAAACTCGGGGATCGATGGTAATCCGGCATTTCATCTTTCCTGCATTGGACTTTTTGAATTTAGGGTTGGTCGTACTGATAATAAAATGGGTACAGTTGCAGTTTCTGATTTTTTGTCGTCCGGGCTTTTCAGATTTCATCATCCCTCTCATAATGCAGGATGCCGTTAAACTGACTGAAGAATTACTATAACAGGCAGTCAAAGAGAATGCAAATCAAAATCCTTTTCAAATAAATTGTTTTACTCCGTTTAAGATAGACAAAAATCAAACTGTTGGTTTTTCAGTAAATTTAAGATTTCGGAAAATGGATACCCCATTGCCATAATATTTTTTACTTCTTAATAAATCATATGAAAAGAAGAGATGTCCTGAAAGGGCTTTCCATTTTACCGTTAGGCGCGGCTACCGTTTTTCCTGCCAGGCATGCTCTCGCTCATGCAGCCACTCAAGCTCCGAAAGGTCCGCTGGTACCGGGTCCGGCGATATATCAGTCCATTGGTGTTGAACCGCTTATCAATTGCATGGGGACTTATACGATTATTGGCGGTTCAATCGAAAGGCAGATCGTTCGGGAAGCCATGGATTCCGCCGCTAAAAATTTTGTTCAATATGATGAGCTGGCTACCGGGGTAGGGCAACGGCTTGCCGAACTGACAAAGTCAGAATGGGGTATGATTTCAGCGGGATGTGCCGCCGCCATGAAACATGTTACCGCTGCCTGTGTTACGGGCGGTAACCCGGAAAAGCTGGTACGCATACCTGACCTCTCCGGATTTGAAAAAACCGAGGTGGTGATTCCACGTCCTTCACGAAACGTGTATGATCACGCAATACGTAATATTGGCGTGCGGATCATCACGGTGGATAGTTTGCAGGAATTGCAGGATGCTCTGTGCGAACGAACAGCCATGGTATATTTTCTCTCGGACGGGAGCGGGGATGAAAGCCATTTTACGGTAGAAGCGATTGCAAAATTATCCAAACCGAAAAATATTCCATTTCTGGTGGATGCTGCGGCAGAAGACCTGACAGTTCCTTGCGTGCATCTGGAAAATGGCGCCAGCGTTGTGGCTTATAGCGGCGGCAAAGCGCTATGCGGACCACAGTGTTCCGGGATCCTGCTGGGGCAAAAAGATATATTGCAATCAGCCTGGCAGGCAAGTTCACCACATCATGGACCCGGAAGGGATAATAAAGTTGGCCGTGAAGAAATGATCGGCGCATTGGCAGCCATCGAAGCATGGGTGGCCATGGATCATAAAGCACAATGGGCAACATGGTTGTCTTATCTGGATAGGGTGTCCAAAAAGGTTTCTGATATAAACGGTGTGCGAACCCTGCTCAGAGAGCCCGATTCGCTCAACAACAACACGCCAGTACTGCTGATATCCTGGGATCCGCTGCAATTACACATAACAGCAGAAGATGCCTCTGAAGAATTGGGCCGAAATAAACCCAGAATCGCCGTTGCGATTGAAAAAATGAAACCCAAACCCGGAGAACCTGTTTTGACTTCGATAAGGATAAACGCGGGACAAATGCAACCGGGGGAGGACAAAATTGTCGCAGAAAGAATGTATGAAGTCCTGTCAAAAACAAGATCTCCGAAAACGTCTCCTGCGAAAGCATCTTCTAACATCGCCGGCAGGTGGGATGTTTTAGTAGAGTACTTTACCAGTAAAACACAATATACCTGGATACTCGAGCAGGATCAAAATTGGATACAGGGAATCCATTCAGGAAAATTCGCGACACAAAATATCGCCGGAACTCTGGAGGGCGATATGATAAAAATAAAAAGCCAGGAAGGCGAAGTAGAAAACAGGATCAATTTTACTTTCACTGGTAAAGTGACAGGAGATTCTATAAGCGGATCCGTTTATATGGTTGAATATGGAACTGTCAGATTCTCGGCCGGCAGATATGTATATAAAGAAGAACAGCATCCGATTTTTGTTCCGGCCGGACCTCCTTTGTCTACATGAGTGCGGCCTTATATTTACCAAAACGAATTAATTATTTATCAAAATAACTCAACATGAAAACAGAAAGAAGATCAATGTTAAAAAAAATCAGTTTATCCATATTGGGATTTGTTGGACTTCGATCCATGGCAATTGCGGAAACAAACGGCAATGAAAATAAGAAAGAAGTTTCCGGAGTAGTGATGGACCAGGAGGTCCCTTTATTCTCCGGCTCCACAAAATTTGGTAACCTGGTATTCATTGCCGGGAAAGGGGCGCATTATGCCGGAGATATTAAAGCACATACCGAAACGGTTTTGCAGGAGCTGGAAAAAGAGTTGGTCAAAGCGGGTTCCTCCATGAAAAATGTATTGAAGGTGAGCGTCTTCCTGAGTGATATTGCAGATTATGACGGCATGAATGCCGTGTACCGTGGTCGTTTCGGTGATAAGCCACCGGTACGTACAACAGTGGCTGTTGCAAAAGGAGGTGTTCCGGGAAATTCACTGGTGGAGATGGATTGTATCGCATTTATCTCCTGATTTATAAATCCATTTTGAATAATGAAAATAAAATGTGCGGCTGCTTTCATGTTTTGATCCCCGTACAATTAAATGGGTTTTTGAAGAAAAGAACCTGGCTGATCCCTGCTGAGATACAGGCACATTCTTTTTGATATTTTGAAACAAAACACTAAATTTGGTTAGGGTAAATTTCTGTTTTCCGATTCGAACTGTATTATTTTTGAGATCGCCGCCCTGGCTGGGGCCCCAATATTCCTTCAAAAACGGGTGATCTGCTCCGGATAGCATCTAAATTCCATTACATCCCTTGTAAATCAGTTGATTGTAACATTCTTATTTGTTACCTTTCCTAAATCAAACTGCTATGAGAATGAGTTTTTTTTGCAGACTGGCGATTATAACCATGCCCCTGCTTTTTAATTCCGCCCGAAGCCAGAATGATCATTTTGCCTACGCGGTTACCGCCGTGAATAAAGGGGGCTCTGAATGGATCGCGCTTCGTAAACTCGATACCCGTACAGGGGAATTCAGCAAAATATTATTAAACGTACAGGACAAGGATCAGGATCTGTTCGATTTTGCTGCTTATAAAGAATATGCAAATAAAAAGATCTCCAATGCTGCAAATGGTACGCTTGCCGGTTTTAGTCCGCAACCGGCGTTGAACAGCAGTGTGGCAGCCATTGCCTACGACAGGAAAGCCAACCGTCTCTACTATGCCCCCATGAGTATCGATCAATTGCGTTATATTGATCTGTCGACAATGGAAGTAGTTTCTTTTTCAGATCAGTTCTTCAGCAAAGCCGGCAAATACGATTTTAAGACCGCAGGTTCCATCAACCGTATGGTTATCGCGCCCGATGATTATGGGTATACCATTACAAACGATGGAAATCACCTGATTCGTTTTTCAACAAACGGTGCGCCCGCCCTGACGGACCTCGGCGAACTGCAGGACGATCCAATGAACAAGGATATGTCCATTCGTAACAATCCCTGCGCCAATTCCGGCGGCGATCTGATCGCCGATGATGCAGGCAGCCTGTTTCTGGTAACCGGCAGCAACCGGGTTTTTAAAGTGGATATAGCGACTAGAAATACGACCTATCTGGCAACCATTTCGGCATTGCCGGCCAAATTCACGACAAGTGGAGCAGCGGTCACTGAGGATGGCAGGATTCTTATAAGCAGTTCCCTGTATGCGGATGGTTATTTTACGGTGGACCCGGAAACCTGGAATGCGACAGCTTCTTCAGGAGCCCATGAAGCGTTTGGAAGTGCTGATCTGGCCAATAGCAATGTATTACATTCAAAAACGGCAGCTAATTCCAATTTATTTATCACTAAAGCTCCCGATAAGTTAAGCCAGTTCAGGGTTTTCCCGAATCCTGTGATGGACGATGAAGTCAGTATTCAGTTCAACGGGCTTAAACCCGGCAATTATACGATTCAACTGGCCAGTGTTTTAGGAAATACAGTATTAAAACAGACGGCAACAATTATCGGAAATATACAGACAGAATTGGTTCATATTCCAGGTTCCACGGCCCAGGGATTTTATTATGTCAGCATCCTGGATGAAAACAATAAAGTCGTGGGTACGCAAAAGCTGGTTGTCGAAAGATGGTAATAACTGTCGCATTATAATTCGTGATTAATGATACCGCAACTCATCGATCTCAGCCATACAATTTTCAACGGACTCATTACATACAAAGGACTACCTGCTCCCCTCGTCTGTGACTATATCAGCCGGGAACAATCAAAAGCAAACTATGATGAGGGTACGACATTCCAGATCGGAAAAATAGAAATGGTAACCAATACCGGAACTTATATTGACTGCCCCTTTCATCGTTTTGAACATGGCAGGGATCTGTCAGAAGTAGGGCTGGAACAATTTGCCGATTTGGATGCCATCACTATCGACGCCAGAAGTGTCATGGCGGTGGGTCCGGAATTCTTCATAGATAAAGAGATCCGTAATAAAGCCGTTCTTGTTTTCACTGATTGGGCAAGAAATTGGAATACGTCCGGATATTTTGAAGGACATCCTTATCTGACTGCTGAGGCCGCCGGATATTTAAAGGACCGTCAGGCTAAACTGGTTGGAATTGACAGTCATAATATTGACGATACGCGCGGACGGAGCCGTCCGGTTCATACAACGTTATTGGGTGCCGATATTTTGATAGTTGAGCACTTGTGCAATCTCGACAAACTGCCTGCATTTGGCTACCGTTTTAATGCGGTGCCACCAAAATTTAAAGGAGCCGGTACATTTCCCGTGAGGGCCTATGCGAAAATATAAAGGGACGGTTTTTCAGATCCCCCAAACTATTAAGAAACTTTAGGGGCAGGTTTTAGAAACCGGATAATATTTTTTTCTACCGGAAACCGGTAAATATTTTTTTCACATCGCCACTTCGCTATTTTCTGCAATATAAATTTTGGTACCGTGGGTCTGCTCCAGGCCAGTTGTTCATAAAATTTAAATCGTTCTATAAACCTGATCTGATTGGCGGTCAGCCAGTCACTTTTCCCGGAGTCTACATAATCGAAATCACTCCATTCTTCAAGTCCCTGTGGAAATTGATAACCTTTTGAAGACAATTCGTCCGCGATCTTATTACCCGGATAAGGTTTGTAATAATAAATACTCATCGAAAAATTCCCGCTCATCTTGCGTAGTCTTTTAACAACTTCCAATGTCTCCAAAACACTTTCCGGACGTTCGCCCGGAAAACCCACAATAATGCTGAAGATGATGGCTATACGATAGTAAACGCATTTTTCAGCCGTTTCAAATATGTGTTCCAGTTTAATGTCCTTCTGCATCCAGTCAAGCATTTGCTGAGTACCGGCTTCCATACCGATCATGATCTTTTTCAAACCGGATTGTTTACACAATTGCCATGTTTCATCATCCAGCCTGACTCCCTGATCAGCGCGCATTGTCCCGAACCAGGTAATAGGCAACCGCCGATTAATAAACTCCTGCGCTACCTCCTGTACTCTTTTCTTGTTTGTGAAGAAGGTTTCATCCTGAAAATGTACATGGTCAAATTTGTGTTTCCTCCATAGTTGCCCGATCTCTTCACCCACCCGACGGGCAGAATAGCCATGCCATCCTCTTTTGTACATCACCGGGTCTGCACAGAAAGCACAACGGAAGCGACAACCTTGTGAAGAGATATAGTCAATTTGATTTTTACCGCTCAGTTTCATATATCCTTTTACATCGATCAGATCATAATTCAATGCAGGGAAAGAATTGATGTCAGCAAGATGCCGCTCAGGGTTATTTTTTATAAGGCCATTTTCCTTATAACTGATTCCGGGCAAACCGGATAATGTTTCCTTATGTAAGAACCGCTGCAATAATGCTTCAAAGCTTATCTCTCCCTGACCTTTTACAACGATGTCAATGGAGGGATCCTCCAGCGTCTCCTGTACAAACAGCGAAGGATGCCATCCACCCCAGACTACTGGTAATTCCGGAAATTTTTCTTTTACAATTCTTGAGGTATATAAAGCATCTTTAATCGGATTACCCGTCAAAACCGTAACGGCAAAGCAAATGGCATTTGAAAGTTCGGAAAGAATTTTTTTTATTGGATCTTCTTCCAGTCTGCCGTCTATAATAATAACATTATACAGATTCGGATCGAGATAGGAACCGATGGCAAGTAATGCCAGGGGCATTGTATAAAAAACAGCTTTGGGATTGTATAAAACAACTGCAGGTCTTTGCATTTTTGTTCTAATGTTTTACATTAGAACGAGATTTATACGTGCCCGGTTGCGGGAACCACAGAGCAGACATTTTAAGCATCTGACATATGATATACCGGAACTGAAGGATAAATCTGTTTATTTGCAATAAATAATGGAGCATGATTTCGGGCCTCAGTGATTTCAAAACGGTTTTTTTTATTGGGATTGCGGGAACAGGTATGAGCGCCATCGCACAATATCTAGCCGGAACCGGCAAACAGGTCTCCGGTTCTGACAGGTATTTTCTTCCAGCTGTATTCAATGATACGCGTGACAAATTAGAAGCGTTGGGTATTCAATGTTTTCTCCAGGACGGTGAAGGCATCAGTCAGACAACCGACCTGGTGGTTATTTCAACGGCAGTGGAAGATACAGTTCCGGAAGTGCAAAAAGCAGCGGGGTTGAACATCCCGATTATTAAACGGTCAGAATTGCTTGCCTTCATTGCAGCAAGTAAGAAAACGGTTGCAGTGGGAGGCACCAGCGGCAAAAGCACCACCTGCGCCATGCTTTTCGATATCCTGCTATATGCCGGATTAGATCCCAGCATCATCAGCGGCGCCGGACTGGTAAGTATTATGAAAGAAGGCCGGATCGGAAATGCCAAAGCAGGCAAAGGGGAATGGTTGGTGATAGAGGCGGATGAGAGTGATGGGTCTATCGTTCAGTATAAACCGGAAGTGGGCGTCCTGCTGAATGTGGATAAGGACCACAAGGAGATGGATGCCCTGATGGAGATATTCAGGGAATTCAGGAACAATACACAGCAACTTTTTCTTGTCAACCTGGCGCAAACTGCAGCCAGGCAATTATCACAAAATGCCTCCGTTGACTTTTCTGCGGACCCTGCATTTCCTGCAGGTTACCAGGCTACCGGATTCAGACAGCAGGGATTGGTCATAAATTTTCAAATCAATGGAGTGGAATTTACCCTGAATACAGTCGGCAAACACAATATGGAAAATGCACTGGCTGCATCGGCCGTAGCCTGCGAACTGGGTGTTGATCTCTCAATCAGTGCCGAAGCATTAAAATCATATGAAGGCATTTATCGGCGTCACCAGGTGCTGGGAAAAAAACACGGTGTATGGTTGATTGATGATTATGCGCATAACCCCATAAAATGTGCGGTGTCAATTGAAGCCTGCCAGGAAATCGCACCGAAAGTGATAGCCTGGTTCCAGCCACATGGGTATGGACCCACCCGTTTCCTGCGAAATGATTTTGTAACAGAGATCGGAAGGGTGCTCAGGCCCACAGATGAAATTTGGATGAGTGAAATATTTTATGCGGGTGGCACAACTGTAAAGGATATTTCCGCCGCTGATCTGATCAAAGATCTGAAGGCGATGGGTAAACCAGCATTTTTTGTTGAGGACCGGAATAAATTTTTAGAAACAGTTCGCCCGCATTTACCAGAGAATTGCGTTTTGCTGCTGATGGGAGCACGCGATCCTTCGCTTGAAAATTTCGCCAGGCAGGTTTGGGAGCAATTATAAAAGGAATCGAAATCAGTTAATTTCTATGCACCCCGGAAATCGCAACTGATCAGCAGGAATTCACAAATTATCTTTCCGCGCAACTATACTTTCGTATTGGGCGTATCCAATACAAACAGCTTTTATGAAAAATAAAATATGGTATCAATACATATTTTTGCTGCTGATCTCAGCAACTGCCATCATTGCCTGCGGTAAAAGCAGCGGATACGGTTCCAATAACACCACAACACCACCTCCTGTCGCCAATGCTGTAAGTATTATTAATATGTCCTTTTCTCCGGCAACACTTACTGTGTCTGTCGGAACGACTGTAACCTGGACTAATAATGATAACATGACACATACGGTCACATCCGACGCCACAGGTTTTGACAGTGGTGATATCACGATGGGAAGCAAATATTCGAGGGTATTTTCCGTAGCCGGCACATACACCTATCATTGTACCATTCATCCGACCATGAAAGGAACGATCGTTGTAAAATAATGGCGGGTTATAGTTTCGTCAGCTGCAAGCCGATCTTCTCTAATTTTCTTCTGGCTTCTATATCATAAGCCTGGGCATTGGCGCGGGCTTCAGTCTTTACATTAAAATATTTTCCGCTGATATTTTTCAATTCGGGCGATATAGCGAGATATACCAGCGCGTCCGCGCCACTCTGCGCAGTTCCCAGTGGATGGATACCTGCTTCACGAACCATCCCTGTATCCAGATAAGTGCCCGGGTGCAGACAGTTCGCGGTTGCTGTTTTTAAATTTTCAGCCAGGTCAAACGTAAACATAATGATGGCCAGTTTGCTCCGCCCATAAGCAGTTACAGGATCGAAATTTTTATCCATCATAATATCATCAAAATGAATGGGAGATTGACCGGCCGAAGCCACGTTGACGATGCGCGATGAAACAGGCTTTTGAATAGCCGGAAGCAGGAGGCGGGTGAGTAGAAAGGGTGCCAGGTAATTAACTGTAAATCGTGTTTCCGTGCCGTCTTTTCCTAGCCTGGGAGCGGCAAAACCCGCACCGGCGTTATTAATTAATATATCCAGGGAGTCATGGGCTGCGAGAACCTCCTTCGACATTTTTCGCACTTCCTCCAGCGATGAGAAATCAGCCAGAAAGGCCTGAATATTTCCGTTGCCGGTTTTTTCCTGTATCTGTTTCGATACCGTATCAAGTTTTTCTTTATTTCTGCCATGGATTAAAATGCTTGCATCCCTAAACTGGTTTGCCAGGTCAGTTGCCGCCAGTTTCCCAATACCTTCTGTGGCGCCGGTAATCAGTATTGTTTTCCTGTTCATAGTTGAACAGCAAAGCTAATAATCATTGTGGATATTGTATCGGCCATGATGAAACAGCGCACGGACGCCCGTACATAAAAAATTAAAAAATATTTGGGTAACTGAAAAGTTACTTATATATTTGAGTAACTAATAAGTTACCTATCGTTAAACATTTAAAATAAAAAAAATGAAAACAGTTACCGGAACCGATTATCATGCAGATATTGAAGTGCATTGTTCTGCTCAAAAAGCATTTGAAGCAATATGCCGGGTGTCAGCCTGGTGGACCGAAAACACAGAAGGCAGTTCGAAAAATCTGAATGATGAATTTACCGTTCGATTTGGAGAAACCTTTTCGACGTTTAAAATCACAGAAGTCATTCCTGCCCAAAAACTGGTCTGGCATGTGCTTGACTGCAACCTGCACTGGATGAACGACAAAAAAGAATGGAAGGGCACAAAAATTCTGTGGCAGCTGTCATCTGTTAACGGTTCCAGCCGGATCAGTATGATACATGTCGGCCTGAATGCCGGAATCGAATGTTTTGAAGACTGCACGAAGGGATGGAATCATTACGTCAAAGTGAGTCTGTTTAAATTGATCGAAGAAGGAAAGGGAGAACCTGACCATAAACAGCATTCAGCATTGGAAAGACAATAAATAAATGATAA